>CAZQHW010000009.1:0-18320 GCA_964593395.1 uncultured Halobacteriales archaeon | reverse complement strand
CCGTCTCCTCGGTCTCGACCTCGGACTCCTCGGGGTCGGCATCGGACATCTCGGGGTCGGCATCGGACTCGACGCCCGTCTCGCTCGCGTCGTCCTCGTCGGGGTCCTCCGGGACCGGCGTGTCGATGTCGGCCTCGCCGGGAGCGTCGACCTCCGCGCCCGTCGAGAACTCCGTGTCGTACTCCGACTCGATGCGCTCGCGTTCCTCCTCGTCCATCTCGTACATCTCGCCGTCGCCCGCGGCGGTGTCGGCGGCGGCGGTCTCCTCGTCGCCGACCTCGTCCGGTTCGAAGTCGCCGACGCCGTCGTCCCCGCCGCCGTCGAAGTCGCTGGCGTCCTCGTCCACGCTCTCGTCACCGGTGTCGAAGTCACCCAGGTCGTCACCGGTGTCGAAGTCACCCAGGTCGTCGCCCTCGTCGGCACTCGTCTCGCCGAGGTCGCCGCTGACCTCGAACTCGTCGTCCTCACCGGCGTCGAACGACTCGACCTGGCCGCCGGCGTCGATCTCCTCGATCTCCTCGTCGACGTCGACGGCGGGTTCGGCCTCGTCCGTGCCGGCGTCGGTGTCCGGTTCACTGTGTCCGTGACTCTCGGTGTCCGGTTCGTCGCTCGCGGTCACCGTCGCCGACGCGGCGTCCTCGCCGACGGCCGCTACGAGAGCGACAAGGGAGTCGAGGTCGGCGGGGCGGTCGTCGTCGGGGCTGGCGGTGAACTCTCTCACCTCGTCGCGGTCGCCGGCGACGACGCCGGCGGCGTCGGCCGCCAACTCCTGCAGGGCGGCCAGGTAGCCGGGGGTCGTGCCGTAGTGGTCGAGTGCGAGCGCGACGCCGTCAGTGGGGTCGCCGTGGTCGCCCGAGCGAAGCGCCGCGGCCATCTCGCCGACGCGACCCAGCGTGGCGCGGGCGGTCTCGACGGCCCAGCGGTCGCGGGTGTCGGCGTCGACGGTGCTCACGCTCTCGGGACGCACCGAGGAGAACACGCGGTCGCCGTCGTCTGGCTCGAACGTGCGGGCCTTTCCGGTGACGGCGACGAACTCGGGCGGCTCCGCGCGGTCGAACGTCGCCCGGGC
The DNA here is from genome assembly GCA_964593395.1 of uncultured Halobacteriales archaeon. Taxonomy (GTDB): domain Archaea; phylum Halobacteriota; class Halobacteria; order Halobacteriales; family SW-7-71-33; genus SW-7-71-33. The sequence goes on along the minus strand of CAZQHW010000009.1, from coordinate 17,251 downwards.
CTCGGGCTGGTACTGGCCGGCGTACACGACGAACGCGCCGGTCGGGTCGACGACCCGCGCCCGGAGCATCTGGTCGTTCACCTGTTCGACCTCGGTCAACACGCCCACCAGAAAGAGGCGGTTTGCCTTTGCCCCCGACGGCGTGACCACGTAGGTCGGGGCTCGCTCCTCGTCGCCTTCTTGGAACGAGCGGGTGGCGTCGTCGTACTCGGCGGCGAACACGCGGTGGGCGACCTCCCGCCGGCCTGGTCCGTCGTCTCCGTCCTCGCTCTCCTCGGTGTTCTGGGCGCTCATGCGTCCACCTCCACTGTGTCGAGCAGAGCACGTGCCCGGTCGGCGGGGTCGTCGTCGGTCTCGCCGAACTCGCTCGCGTCCAAGTTCGCGCCGTACTCGTCGATCGAGAGGTGGCCCCGCACGCGCACCTCGCGGCCGACGACCGCCTCGCGGATGTCGTCGGCGACCACCGAGCGGTCCATCGCGTCCCGCGCCGCATCCAGGGCGGCGTCGAGGCCGGCACCGTACACCTGCTCGGTCAACTCGCGGTCGAGAACGGCGGTGACCGTCGCGGTGCCGTCGTCGACGACCGCCTTCACCCGGAGGTCGTCCTCGCCGTCGACCGGCCCGTGCGTGCGACACTGGTCGTTCTGGACCACGCGGTTGCACTCCGGACACCGCTCGATCAGTCCCGACCCGTCTCGCACCGCGACGACGTTGCCCGTCACCGTCACGTCGTAGATGCCGCCCGTCTCCAGTGCCTCCGCGACCGACAGCTCGGGGGCGCCCTCGGCCACCTCGACGTCGCGGTCGAGTGCCGTCACCTCGGAGAACTCGGTGACGTTCACGCCCGGCACACCGCGGAACTCCCGGACGTACACGTCCTCCAGGCGCACGCTGTGGCCCTCGTGGACCTCGGGGTGGGGGTCCCAGTCGGTCAGCGGCAGTCGTGCCGTGCCGTCGGCCACGACGCCGTCCAGTATCTCCGTCTCGCCGTCTCGTCCGTCGATCGTGCGCTGCTCTCTCTCGACGACGCGCACCTCGACGGTGCGGCCGCGGTCGCCCGCGTCGAGGTCGATCAGGTCACGCTCGCCGCCGACCCGGGCGTCCACGTCGACGGACTCGTTCGCCAGGGTGACCGTCGTGCCGTCGCCGAGGTTCAACTCCGGTTGCCCCTCCCACTCGCGGACGCCGGCGTTGCCGATCGTCACCGTGTCGCCCGGTTCGAGGCCGAAGTCGTCCCATGCGGTGTAGTCCACCCGGCCGGTCCCGTCGGCGATCTCGCCCTCGCGGATGACGATGTCGTCACCCTGATACCGGATGGAGCGGGTGCCGACCGTGAGGACGACACCGGTCACGGTGACGTTGCCGTCCTCGGTCGTTATGTCGCCGATGTCGACGCTCGTCGGCGTGGCGTCGCCGCCCGAGCCGCCGTCGTCGCCGTACTTCCGGCGGAGGCTCTGTTTGGCCTCCTCCACCGGGACGCTGTACGACACCAGGTTCTCCAGGTCCGCACGAACCTCCGCCTTGTCGACGCCGAGGTCGGAGGCGAGCTCCTCGGCGTGGTCGTCGATCTCCATGGTCGTGATCGGAGACTCAGCGGCAAAAGCGTACGCGATCCACTCTCACCCCGGCCCGTGGGCACCGTTTCGGGTGCATGCGTTCTACTCTTCGGTGATGTTTCCAGAATGTGTGCTCTCGATCTCCTCGTGGAGTCCTCCGAAGCCCTCGGTGCGCTCTCCCCAGTCACTCTCGATCCTGGTGGGTAGAGCCACGAAGCCCTCGGTGTGCTCGCCGGTTCTGACTCGCTACGCTCCTCACTCGCTCCGCTCGTTGCGGTGCTTGCGTCGTCGGAACACGGCGAGCGCACCTCGCCCTTTGATTCCGCCAGGTCACGGCGAGTGCTCCCCACACCTCCCCGCCCGGTCGCGGGAGTCGCTTGACTGGCTCGCTGCCGCTCGCCAGTCTCGCAGCGAGACGACCGGGCGCTTCCTGCCGCAAGGCGCGTGAGCAACGCGCGATGGAGGGAGGAGGTTGGGGAGGCGCGAGGCGGCGGTCGCGGCGGGCGGGACTGAAAGGGGGCTTTCTGGGTCCGATCGCAAGTAGCGACAGCGAGCGAACGCCACGCGGACGAACTGGAGGCCACCCCCTACTCACGCCCCTGCCTCGAAACGGGTTTCACCACCCACCTCCCACCCCGAAGCGATGCACGTCCACGTGAACGTGGCGACCAGCGCCGACGGGAAACTCTCCACCCGAGAGCGCGAGCAGGTCACCATCTCCGGGCCGGAGGACTTCGAGCGGGTGGACCGGATCCGTGCCCGGTCGGACGCGGTGATGGTCGGCGTCGGCACCGTGCTGGCGGACGACCCCGGCTTGACTGTCAAGTCCGGGGAGCGCCGCCAGGAGCGCGCGGCGCGTGGCGACCCGCCGAACCCGGCGCGGGTGGTCGCCGACTCCCGCGCCCGGACGCCGGTCGACGCCGGAATCGTGGACGACGCTGCACGAACGTACCTGCTGGTGAGCGAGGCAGCACCGGCCGACCGCCGCGCCGCACTCGCCGAGCGCCCGGGGGTCACGGTCATCGAGGCGGGCACAGAGCGGGTGGACCTGGGCGGGGCGCTCGACCGGCTCGCCGAGCACGGCGTCGAGCGGCTGATGGTCGAGGGCGGCGGCGAGGTGATCGCCGCGCTGTTCGCCGCCGACCGCGTGGACGAACTGACCCAGTTCGTCGGGCCGATGGTGATCGGCGGCCGGGAGGCGCCGACGCTGGCCGACGGCGAGGGCGTCGTCGATCCCGACGCTTTCCCGCGACTCTCGCTCGACACGGTCGACCGACTCGACGGCGGCGTGGTGCTGTCGTGGACCGTCGACTGACCGCCGGAGCGGTTTTGTCGTCACGCACGCACTGGAGTGCATGGACGACAGCGACGGTGGCCGGGCCGAGACGGGGACGACGCCGGACACGACCGACGGCGAGAGCGACGGCGACAGCGACGACGCCCGAGCGAAGCGGGAGTCGCAGGCGACGGACGACAGCGGGGAGCACCCGCTCGCTGGGGAGGCGACCGCACTCGAGTCACAGGCCGAGCAGTTGGAGCGCCTGGGCGCTCGGATGGACGACGTCCGCGAGAGCATGGCCGACATCGGCGAGCGCCTGGCGTCGTACGAGGTGAGCGAGACGGACCACGAGGGCCCCCGCAGCGACACCGAGCGGGGCGCGGACGGTCTCCCCGACGAACCGCCCGCGGACGGGGTGGAGGAGGTGATCGACCGCCTCGAACGCCTCGAGACCAGCGTCGACACCGACGCCGACACCGGGGCTGACGCCCACGAGAACGCCGACGACGCGACAAAGGACCAGTAACGACTGCCGGGGAAGGGTCACCGTCCGCGGAAAAGAGTGTGGCCGTCAGTGGTCGTGGCCGGTCGCCTCGGCGAAGGTGACGCCGAACCGCTCCTCGAACAGGTCCATGGTCTCCGCCTCGATAGCCTCGAGTTCTGGGTCGGTCTCCTCGCCGTGGTGGACGATGTGGTGGACCCGGTTCGACAGCGACAGCATCGCAACGTCACCGAGTACCTCCGGGCCGGTCTGGTCGTCCTCCGCGACGGCGTCCAACAGTCCCGCCGGCACGGTCACGCTGTCGGTCTCACCGTCGCCGTCGATCTCGAACGTCACTGTCTCTGCGTCACTCATGACCCCCCCGACGGCGCCACCACTAATCCCTCTGTCGCCATCGTGTCTGGTCGGCGGGCAGGCGGTGGCCATGGCTCCCCGCTCTCTCGGCGACTCAGGCCTCCGAAAGCAGGTCTGCGGCCTCGGCGACGGTGTGGCCGTCGGCGAGCGCTCGCGCCGCCGACCCCGGCGGCGGAAACGGGTCACGCCCGGCGGCGACCGACCGCAGTTCGGCGGCGACCGCTCCGGGGTCGTCGACGACCGCCGGAGTGGCGGCCACCTGCAGGTACGCCAGACTCGCGTTCGTCCGCACCTCGGGTGGGCCGCCATCCAGGGCCGTCCGCAGCGCCGTTCGTGTCTCCGGCATCGCCACGCCGGCCCGCAGGAGCACCCCAGCGTCGACGCAGACCCGTCGGTGGACGGCGTGGTCCCAGTCGTCGACTGCCGTCGCGAACGGGGCGTCCAGGCGGTCGGCGACCGCGCTGTCCGGGCGCTCGGTGACGACGTACCGAAGCGTGCGCAGCGCGTCGGCCTCCAGCGTGTCCTTCTCGAGCGGGAGAACGTCGACCAGCGCCGCCGTCGCCCGCTCGGGCACCGACTCGTCCCGCCCGGCACCACCCCTGTTCTCGTCCACGGCACTGCTCCCCGATCCGGCGCGGGCGAGCGCCGAGAGCGCCTCGATGGCCAGCGTCAGGGCGCGCTCGTCACCATCTTGGGCGGCGTTTCGGAGGTCCTCCACGTCGTCGGACAGCGCTTCGGGGTCGAGCGTTCGGGCGCGGTCCCGGAGGCGACGCAGGCGGCGCTTCCGGAGCCAGCGCCCCAGCACGTCAGTCGTCGGCGGTCGCGGTCTCGCCGCCCTCGGCGGCGGCCGGCGCCTCGTCCTCTAGGTACACGTCGACGTCCATCGCGGCCTTGCAGCCCATCCCGCCGGCGGTGATCGCCTGCTGGTAGTGGTGGTCCACCACGTCGCCGGCGGCGAAGACCCCCTCGACGTCGGTGCGGGTCTGGCCGCCGCCGGTGCCGCCCTCGGTGTTGACGTAGCCCGCCTCGTCCAGTTCGACGCCCGTGTCTTCGAGGTAGCCGGTGTTCGGCGTGTGGCCGATGGCGAGAAACACCGCGCCCACGTCCATCTCGAACTGCTCGACTCCCTCGGACCCGTCGTCGAGTTTCTCCTTCGGGTGACCGTCGGGGTGCCGGACGAGGTCGACGTGGTCGACGCCGTCCTCTCGGGTGCCGTACACCTCGACGAGTTCGGTGTTGCGCATGATCTCGATCTCGCCGTCGTCGGCCTTCTGTTGGACCTTCTCGATTCAGTAGTCCTCGGCGCGGAACTGTTCGCGGCGGTGGGCGACGTACACGGTGTCGGCGCACTTCGTGAGAAAGTGAGCCTCCTCCATCGCGGCGTCGCCGCCGCCGACGACGAGCATGTCCTCGTCGCGAAAGAAGGCGCCGTCACACGTCGCACACGTCGAGACGCCGTAGCCCATCAACTCGTCCTCGCCGGGCACGCCCAGCGTACGGGCACTCGCCCCGGAGGCGGCGATAACGGCGTCGGCGGTGTACACGTCCCCGTTTTTCATCTCGACGCGGAACGGTCGCGTCGAGTCGTCGACGGACTCGACGATCCCGTTTATCAGGTCCGTGCCAAAGCGCTCTGCCTGCTCTTTCATCCGGTTGATGAGGTCCGGCCCGCTGATGCCCTCCGGGAAGCCGGGGTAGTTGTCCACTTCGGTCGTCAGCGTGAGTTGCCCGCCGGGTTCGTCACCCTCGATCACCAGCGGGTCGTTGTTCGACCGCGCGGCGTACACCGCGGCGGTCAACCCCGCGATCCCCGTGCCGGCGATGATCAGCCGCCGGTGCTCGCCGTCGCCCGACGGCGTCGGCTCGACGCCCGACTCAGATATCTCGCTCATGTTCCGTAGTCGGTGCCCGACCGGTATTTAGTTTGCGCCCTCCTGTGCCGCCGGCGTCCGGGCGCGCCCCTCTGAACCGCTCAGTTATGTCCCTGGAACACGTACAACGAGTATGCCAGAGACGGTGCTGTTCGAGTCCGAGTCCGACCAGTCCCGCGCCGACGTCGCCGCCTATCTCCGCCAGGTGGCCGACCGCCTGGAGAGCGGCGAGTCGATCGCGCTGGCCGCCGGCGACCAGTCCCACTCCATGGACCCGCCCGAGGTCGTCGAGTTCGAGGTGAAGGCCGAGCGTGAAGGTCCCGAGAACGGCGACGGCGAACTGAGCGTCGAGTTCGAACTGGAGTGGCCCGAGGACGCGAGCGGTGGCGAGGGCGGCGGCGGTGACCTGCGGATCGAGTGAGCGGGCGACGTCCGCCGGACTGCCCGCTCCCGTCAAGCACTTGCCAGTGGTCGGTGAGTGTGGCCCCGTGAGCGACCACACCAGACGGGGCGTGTTGTCTGCACTCGTCGCTGGCGGCGCGACGGGACTGAGCGGCTGTACCGGCGTCGTTGACGACCTCACGGACGGCGACGGCGGGGGTGGGCCCGCACTCACGGAGGGCAGCGTCGAGACCGGTTCGGTGCCATCGTACGCGAGTGTAATCCCCGCCTCGGACGGGCCCGTTCGGTTCACCGCCTACGACCTCTCCGTCGAGAACGGGCACGAGATCGCGACGGTGCCCGACGACCCGACCGACCCGTTGCGGTTCGACGGCGCCTTCGGGGCGCTCGCCGCCCGGGCGCAGGCGGCGTTCCTGCTCGGACTGGGCGACGCCGGCTTCGCTCCCGAACACCTCGGACTGCAGGAGGGGTCACACTTTCTGGGCGTCGAGGGCGTCGGGGTCGCGCTCCTGCCGGTCGACCTGCCGGAACTGGCGGCCGACGCCGAGTCGAACGACCTGGCCGTGCGCGTCGACGAGGCTGACCGCCTCCTCTTTCGCGGCGGTGACCGGCGTGTCTTCGGTGCGACTCCCGAGACGTTCGCCTTCGCCCCCCCTGACCCGCGGGGGTTCGACCCCGTCGAGCGCGTCCGCCGGGTGCTCGCGGCCGACCGCGGGGTCACCGACCGGGCACACGAGGTGGACGAGACGTTCCGAACGCTGCTTTCGACGGGGGACACGACCGGTTCTGTCGCCTGTGGCTACGCCGGCGACGGCGACCTCGCCGACCTCCCGCAGAACGACGCCGACTCCGACACCGCACCGTACCGCATCGTGACCGACGGCTTCGGCGGCGCACGGGGCGCGCTGACCCACCTCACGACCGCAAACGGCGATCCGCCCCAACCGGCGAGCGCGACGCTTCAGTTCCCGGACGGGGAGGTCGACGAGGAGACGCTGACGGCGACGCTCGGCACCGCTGGCGAGGACCCCGCGTTCGTCCGCGACGGTACCACCGTCCGTGCGACGGCGACGTACTCGTGGGACTCGCTGTCGGCGTTCGAGAGCGACGGACTCGGGGCGACGTAGCCACGCCGTCCCGGGGCGGTCTAGTTCGTCACGCCGCCCTCGACGGGCGGAGACGTCCGGCTACGGTCGCTCGTGGTGGCGCTTCGCGTGACAGTTCGCACACAGCGGCACGCACTTCGCTATCTCCTCGCGGATCCGGTCGCGTCCGTGGCCGTTGGTCACCATGCGTGCCACCGAGGCAGTCTTGTCGTCGTTCGGGTGGTGGAACTCGATGCACGCGGGGTGTCCCTCGCCGCAGTCGACGCAGTCGACTTCGTCCCGCTTGAATTCGTGAAACCACCGCTTGATCTCGTCTATTCGGGCGTTCGCCCGCTCTATCTCCAGTGACCGGTTCCGGTAGTACCACCGCTGTCGCGGCGTCAGTTCGTACCAGTTCTTTCCGTCCGGGAGGTCGACACCGTCCGGCTTCGGCCGGACCCCGTCGTTATTCCGGGTTGCCCTGTCCCCACGCGTCAGCAGTTCCAGACCCGCCCGCTCCTTCGCCTCGTTCCACGACCCGAACAGCCGCATGATCGTCGTCGCCGACGGCGTGAGATCGAGCCCCTCGTACTGGGCGCGCGACGGCGTCTCTCCGAGTCGCTGCCTCGCCTCATGGAGTGCTTCGAGACAGTCCTCTTCGGTGATCGTCACATGCTGTCTGTATCGCAGTCGTACAAAACGCGCGGAAGTGTCAGTGCTCCGCAAGGGATTTGAACCCTTGTCATTTGCTCGAAAGGCAAATATGATTGGCCGGACTACACCAGCGGAGCGTAGTTGATGGTACCGGCGAGACGCTACTAAAGCTTCCGTCTGGCCGTGACCGCAACGCCTTCGGGCTCGCCGCCCTCGGGTGGGGTATGCGACAGGTCAGGTTCCGCGACCCCGGTGGCGCCGAGCGCGTCGGCGCCTGGACCGACGACGGCATCGAGTGCGACGGCCGCCGCTACGACCCCGGCGCCGTCGACGTGCTCCCGCCCTGTGAGCCCTCGAAGGTGGTCTGTGTGGGGCGCAACTACGTCGCCCACGCCGACGAGCAGGACGCCGACGTGCCCGACCGCCCCATGCTCTTTCTGAAACCCCCCTCGACGGTCGCTCCCCACGGCGCGACCGTCGAACTGCCCTCGGGCGTGGCGGGCACCCGGATCGAGCACGAGGTGGAGATCGGCGCCGTCGTCGGCGAGCAGTGTCGCGACGTCTCGCCCGACACCGTGGAGTCGGTGCTTGCAGGCTACACCTGTGTGAACGACCTCTCGAACCGCGACGACCAGCGCCGCGAGACCAACTGGGTCCGGGGCAAGGCCTTCGACGGCGCGGCCCCGCTCGGCCCCGTCATCGCCACCCCCGACGAGGTGCCCGACGACGCCACGCTTGAGTGTCGCGTGAACGGCGAGGTCCGCCAGCACGCCACCCGTGACCAGATGGTGTTCTCCGTTGCCGACCTCGTCAGTGAGGTGTCGCAGTACCTGACACTCGAACCGGGCGACGTGATCGCGACCGGCACGCCCGAAGGAGTCGGCCCGGTCGAGGACGGCGACCGTGTCACACTCACCGTCGAGGGTGTCGGGACGCTAGAACACAGCGTGTCGACGTCTGTGTGACTGGCGAACTCCCGGAGCCCCCGGCACGCGACCGCAGCGGGGCGAGGGTTCTCTCAGTCCCCTGATCAGCAGTCACGGCAGGCGAGTACAGCGAAGGGAGGACACTCCAGACCTGGTTATCGACGTGCCCATCGACACCCCCGCTCCGGACTACTCGTCCTCGAAGTGGGCTTCCAGTTCCGCGACGAGCGTCTGTAGCGAGTCCTCCAGGGGCGAGTGTCCGCAGTCCGAGAGCGTCACCAACTCGGCGTCTACGTCCGAGACGACCTGGTCGATCATCTCGCGGGTGACCACCAGGTCGTCGTCGCCGTGGAGGACGAGTGTCGGCGCCTCGACGTCGTCGACCTGGCCGGTGCCCGCGACGACGCCGTTGTGCTCGTGGGAGACGTTGAACTGCGTGAGTGCGTAGTCGAAGTCGACGAGGTTGCGCTGGGCGACGATCGCTTCCAGGTAGCGCTCGTAACGCTCGGGCTCCGGGCGGTCGTTGACGTAGATCGTCTCGTTCCAGACCGCTCGCATCGTGTCGGTGTCGTCGGCCGCCTGGGCCTGTTTCACCGGGGCGACCTGTACGGGGTCGGCGGCGATCTCCTCGCGGGTGGTCAACAGGTCCCCGGTGGGTTGGCCCTGTTCGTCCTTCTCGAAGATGGGGTAGCCCTGCGTGGACATCGGGGCGATCAGTCCGAGACGACGCACGTTCTCGGGGTGTTCGGCGGCGTACAGCGTGGCGACGGCGCCGCCGGCGGACCACCCGACGAGGTGAAACGGCGTCTCGACGCCGGCGGCGTCGACCCACCCCGCCAGGTCCGCCACGAGGTCGGCGATCGAGTCGATCCGCTCCTCGTAGGTGGAGTCGCCAAAGCCCCGCATGTCCGGCGCGTAGACGGCGTACCGGTCGTCGAGCGCGTCAAAGAGCACGTCGAAGTGCACCGACGAGGACATGTTGCCGTGGACCAGCACCACGGACACCTCCCCGCCCTCGCGGTGTCGGTAGGCAATCTCCTCGTCGTCGACGGCGACCGAGTCCAGGTGCACTCCGGGCGCCGTGTCGGTCCGGTCGTCGTGGTCGCTCATACACGTGCGATCGACCTCGTCGATAAAAACCGCGCCGATGGAAAAGTCATAAAGTTAGGCTCGCCTAAACCCGCTCGATGCGACTGACCCGGCGCGACGCGCTGGCGGCGCTCGCGAGTGCCGGCGTGGCGAGTGCGGCGGGGTGTGCGGCCCCGGACGCGGAGGGAGAGAGTCTCGACCCGGCGGCGACGGCCACGCTCGTCGCGGCGGCCGGAGTGCTGTACCCTACCGACGTGGACAACGTCGAGAAGTTCGTCCGCACGTACGCGGAGGGGCGCACACGCGACGATCGGGAACGGCGCCAGGGGGTCGAGAGGACGACCGCGGACCTGGACGGCGTGGCCCGGGACTGGTACGGCGAGGGGTTCGCGACGCTGTCGGTCGAGCGCCGCGAGGCGACGCTGCGGGAGGCGGGCGCGGACACCGCGAGTCCGGACCCGACGGGTACGCTCGCGAACCGGGTGCGGTTCTACGTGGTGAACGAGTTGCTGTACGCGCTGTACACCTCGCCCGCCGGCGGGCGTCTCGCGGGCGTCGAGAACCCCGTCGGGCACCCGGGCGGGACGACGAGTTACCAGCAGGGACCACGATGACCGACCGGACGCCGAGCGAGCGGGTCGACGTCTGTGTCGTCGGGTCGGGACCGGCCGGCGCGCTCGTGGCCCACCGCCTCGCCGAGGCGGGCCACGCCGTGGTCGTTCTCGAGGCGGGGCCGCGGTTCGACGACGACCGCGCGACCCGTGAGCGTCGCCTGGAGCGACACCTCCGCCCCGGCGACCCGCGACCGGCGTGGGACACCGGCGGGGCGCGGGGTCTGGACGGCGACGGTCGGCGCGGCGCCGACGGCGCCCGTGACGCCCACGCCGGGCCGTACCCGCTGAACGCCACCCGTGTCAAGGGCGTCGGCGGCACCTCGCTGCACTGGCAGGGGATCGCACCCCGTCTGCGCGAGTCCGACTTCCGACTCGACTCGACGTACGGCCTCGGGACGGACTGGCCGATCGACTACGAGACGTTGCGACCGCACTACGTCGCAGCAGAGCGCGCGATGGGCGTCTCCGGCGCGGACGACAGCCCCTTTGCTCCCACCCGCGAGGAGCCGTTTCCCCTGCCAGCGTTCCCGCCGTCGTACAGCGACTCCCTTCTGGCGCCGGCCTGCCGTGACTCGGGCGTCGCCACACACTCGATCCCAAACGCCCGAACCTCGGAGCCGTACGACGACCGCCCGCCCTGCGAGGGGTACGGCACCTGCCGCCCAGTCTGTCCCTCCGGGGCGAAGTACACCGCCGAGTACCACGTCCGGGCGGCCGAAGAGGCGGGCGCACGAGTCATCGACCGCGCCCCGGTCCGGCGACTCCGCCACGACGAGTCGGGACGCGTCACCGCCGTCGACTACGTCACACCCGAGACCTCCCACCGGCAGTCTGCCCGTGCGGTCGTCGTCGCCGCCGGCGGGGTGGAGACCCCGCGTTTGCTCCTCCTGTCGCGCTCCGCGGCGTACCCCGACGGTCTGGCCAACACCTCGGGACTCGTCGGGCGGTACTTCACCGACCACGTCGGCTTTCTGGTCGTCGGTCGCCTCGGGGAGCCCACCCGGCAGAACCACGTCGGTTTCCCGACGACCGGCACGCACCAGTTCTACGACGACCCCGACGAGCGGGCCGCCGACGCCACGGCCGACCTGGGATTCGACCCCGGGACACGCGAGGAGCGTGGCGCTCTCCAGATGGAGTTCTCGAACTACGCCGGTCCCTCGCCGGTCGGGATCGCGATGGAGAGCGAGCAGTGGGGCGACGACCTTCTCGGGGAGATACGCGACACGTACGGCGACTACGTCGCGGTTCGGGGGCTGGTCGAGACCACGCCCCGTCCCGAGAACCGGGTCGCGCTCTCCGACGAGCGCACCGACGACCACGGCGACCCCGCGCCCCGCGTCGCGTTCGACCCCGGTCAGCGGGCGCGACGGGGCGTGGAGACGGCGACGCGGATCGGCCGGACGCTACTGGAGCGGGCGGGCGCGGAGGTGGTGTTCACCGTCACTCCCGAGGACGCGGGGCCAGCGGCCCATCACACGGGCACCACGCGGATGGGCCGGGACCCGGCGACGAGCGTGGTCGACCCGCGACTGCGGACCCACGACCACCCGAACCTGTGGCTCGTGGGGAGTGGCGCCTTTCCCACGCCTGGCGGGGTCAACCCCACCCTGACCATCGCCGCGCTGGCGCTGCGGACCGCCGACGACCTCGACGGGTGGCTGTGACGCCCGCCGGACGCCAGCCGTCGTCACACGGCGACAGAACGCTTTTGACCGAGCGCACGGACGTACGGGTATGGCCCCCGAACCCCTGCGGCGGTCGATCGCGGACGGCCAGTTCGCCGTGACGGGGTTCGGTCTGTTCTGAGAGACGGGGACGTCGCGGGCGGCCGGTCGAACGCCGGCGGCCGAGTCCCGCGGTCGAAACGTCTCGCGTGATCGGAACTGTCAACTGACCACCCCACGCCACCCGGACAAACGAATGCGACTACCACGCGCACAGGTCGCGGTCCTCGAGACCGCGAGCCCGACGGACGCGACGACGACCGACAGCATCGCCGACGAGACAGCCCTCGACCCGACCGCGGTCACCCGTGCGGCCTTTGAACTCGAAGACGAGGGTCTGGTCGCAGTCGAGACCGAAACCACCGAACACGTCGCACTCACCGAGGAGGGTCGCCAGTACCGCGACGACGGCCTGCCAGAGGTCCGCCTCTACCGGGCCGCCCTCGAGGCGGGCGCCGACGAGGAGCCAGCGCCGCTGGGTGCGCTGTTGAACGACGCCGACCTCGGCGACCTCGCCGACATCGCCCTGGCGAACTACAACCGCAAGGGGTACGGCAGCGTCGACAGCGGCACCGTCGTCGCCGACCCCGACGCCGCACCCGACGCCGACCCCGAGGCAGCGGCCCTGACCGCGCTCGCCGACGCCAACGGCGAGGCGACCGCCGGCGACCTCGACGCCGACGGGGGCGTTCTGGACCGCCTCGTCTCCCGGGGTCTGGTCGAGCGCCACGAGACCACCGCACGGCGGGTCACCGTCACCGACGACGGCGTCACCGCGCTGATGGAGGGTGTCGAGACCGCCGAGACGGTGTCCCGGCTCACCGCCGAGATGCTCACGAGCGGCGACTGGCGGGACGTTGAGTTCGAGCCGTACAACGTCGCGGCGCCCGCCGAGACGGTCCACGGCGGTCGCCAGCATCCGATGCGTTCGATGGCCGAGCGGGTGAAGGAGACTCTCGTCGGAATGGGTTTCCAGGAGATGGACGGTCCCCACGTCGACGCCGGCTTCTGGATCAACGACTGCCTGTTCATGCCCCAGGACCACCCCGCTCGCACCCACTGGGACCAGTTCGAACTCGCAGAGCCCACGCAGATCGAAGCCCTCCCGCCGGACCTGGTCGAGCGGGTGCGCTCCGCGCACCTGGAGGGCGTGGGCGAGGACGGCGACGGCTACCACTCGCCGTGGACCGAGGAGTTCGCCAGTACGCTCGCGTTGCGGGGTCACACCACGTCGCTGTCGATGCGGTACCTCTCCGGCTTCGCGGGCGAGGACGTCGACCCCCCACAGCGGTACTTCAGCGTCGAGAAGGCCTACCGCAACGACACGATCGACGCCACGCACCTGCTCGAGTTCTTCCAGATCGAGGGGTGGGTGCTCGCCGACGACCTCTCCGTACCGGACCTGATGGGCACCTTCGAGGAGTTTTACTCACACTTCGGCATCACGGACATCGAGTTCAAGCCGACGTACAACCCGTACACGGAGCCGTCGTTCGAACTGTTCGGCACGCACCCGACGACGGGTGAACTCGTGGAGATCGGCAACAGTGGGATGTTCCGTGACGAGGTTCTCGAACCGCTGGGTGTCGAGGGCGACGTGATGGCCTGGGGCCTGGCCCTGGAACGGCTGATGATGCTTGCAACCGGCGCCGAGGACATCCGCGACATCCACGGTACGCTCGTCGACCTGGACTACCTGCGCACCGAGGCGGTGATCTACTGATGCCGACCGTCGAACTCGACTACGACGAACTCCGCTCGTTCCTGGACGAACCGCGCGAGGACGACCGCCTGCAGGAGGACCTGTTCGGTCTCGGCCTGGAGTACGAGGGCACGACCGAGGACGGCGACGCCCGCTACGAACTCGAGGCGGACCGCCTGGACCGGCTCTCTGTCGAGGGTGTCGCCCGGTCGCTGCGGTACCAGTACGGCGAGGACCGCGGCGTCTACCTGCCGGACGTGAACGACCCGCTGTGGACGATCGAGGTCGAGGGCGTCCCCGAGGAGCGCCCGTCCGTCACCGGCGCCGTCGTCCGGGGTCTCGACCTCGACGAGTCGGCCCTGCAGTCTATCATCCAGTTGCAGGAGAAACTGCACGCGACGATGGGGCGCAAGCGTCGCAAGGGCGCCATCGGTGTGCACGACCTGGCGATGCTGAAAGGCTCCAGCGCGGGCAGTGAGGAGCGGTCGATCCGGTACACGGGGATCGCGCCCGACGGCGACCGGTTCGTCCCGCTAGACGCTCAGGTGGAGATGACACCCGCGGACGTACTGGTCGACCACCCGGTCGGCGAAAAGTACGCACCGCTGGTCGAGGAGTACGACCGCTATCCGGCGATCTACGACGAGATCGGGCTGTTCTCGTTCCCGCCGGTGATAAACGGGCGTCGCACGGAGGTGACGACCGGCACTCGCGAGGTGTTCGTCGAGATGACCGGCACCGACCAGTGGACGATCGACCGGATGCTCAACGTGGTCTGTTACGCGCTGGACGCTCGTGGCGGCCAGGTCGAGGCGGTCGAGGTCGCGTACGACGACGGCACCGTGCGCCGACCGGACCTCGCGACCCAGCAGAAGACGGTGACCCACGACCGCGTCGAGTCCACGCTTGGCGTGGACTTCGACACCGAGGAACTGGTCGACCTGTTGGAGCGGTCGGGACTGGATGCGGAGCCGACGGACGAGGGGCAGGCGTACGAGGTCGGGGTTCCGCCGTACCGGGTCGACGTGCGCCACCCGATGGACGTGGTCGACGACGTCGGCCGCGCGTACGGGTTCAACGAGTTGACCCCGCAGTACCCCGAGGTGAGCACGGTCGGCGCCCGGCACGAGCGTGCCCGCCTCGAGGAGGCGGTGCGCTCGACGCTCGTCGGTCTTGGCTTCCAGGACCTGTTGAACTTCCACCTGATCGGCCGGGCGGACAACCACGAGCGGATGCGTCTCGACCCGGACACCGACTACGTCGGCGGCGGGCGACCGGCGACGGTCGCGAACCCGTACAGCGAGGCGTACGAGGTCGTCCGCACGTGGGCGTCGCCGTCGGTACTGCTGGTGTTGGAGAACAACACCCACCGGGCGTACCCCCAGCGACTCGCGGAGGTGGGCTTTGCCGCTCACCTGGACGACGGGGAGAACACGGGCGTCGCAGAGCGCCGCACGGTCGCCGCGGCGGTCGCCGAGAGTGAAGCGTCATACGAGGACGCCCGCGCCACGTTGCAGGCACTCGCCCGGGCTTTCGAGGTGGAGTTGGAGACGCCGCCGACCGAACACCCCTCGTTCATCGAGGGTCGGACCGCGGCGGTCGTTCTCGACGGCGAGTCGGCGGGCGTCGTCGGCGAGTACCACCCCGAGGTGATCGTCGACCACGACCTGGAGGTGCCCGTGGTCGGCTTCGAGTTCCGTCTGGACGCGCTGCGGTAGTTACCGCGGCGCCCAACCCGGTCAGTCACCGCTTGACCACGGAACACCGGCCTGATCGCTGAGGTGGTCTCTACTGGACGGCTGCTCGTGATCGAGAGCACGGAGCGCCGCGGTCGACCACAAGGAGACTGCGGGCTTTTTATTCTACGTTGACGCGCCGAGTGGTCGGCTCCGTCGACCCGATACGAAAATGGTAGGTCTTAGAAGTCGTGTTGAACCTCGTCTTGGTCGGCCTTCTGGATGATGATCTTGTCCTCGCGAACCCGGACGAAGACCTCGTCACCGATGTCCATGCCGGCGACGGCGAGTTCGTCCTCGTGGAGGTTGACGTGGACGTTGTGGTACTCGCCGTTTTCGTCTTTGGCCCCGCTCGGGCTGAGCGTCTTTTTCCGAACCATCGGCCTGCTACCCCGTCTTGCCACCGATTCGTACATAAGTGTTTTCGACGCCTCGCTCGCGCGTCCGACACGACGGCGGGTTAATTTTGCCCTCGAACGGACGAAACAACCGTCCGACGCGGCGATCTCCGTCCCGGATGGCGATCTCGTGGTGTGGGTTTTTATAAACGACCCCCCGATCCCGCCGCCGTCTGGGATACTTTTATAATGTGGGAGTGCACACTCCGGCAACGGAGGTCAAAAATCATGGTACGGGAAGATGGTAAGCGGAACTTCGCACTGCGCGAGTCGAGTGGAGACGAAAGCAGCGTGTTCTCCGGGAACACTCCCCGACAGGCCGCGCTGAAGGCGGCCCGGCGACTGGAGCCGGCGTCCGGCGAGAGTAACGCCGACAGGACGGAACTGCGTCTGCGCGAGAAGGGCACCGACAAGGTCCACATCTACGACGGTTGGGCCTGGGAGGAGGAGGCCCCCGACGACAAGCCGGACTGGATGCCCAACGAGATCACCGAGGCGAACGTCTCGAAAAAGGGCATCGAGCACCTCGACGAGTAAGTCGTCCGTCGCCGGGTCGTCGAGACCACGTTTTTTTGTGTGTCGTTACAACGGAGAGCCGCGCGGGCGCCACCCGTTCGTGAGTGCGCACTAGCGCCCGACGACCGGACGGTCTCCACCCGCGTGACACCGTCTGTACCACCGTCTCAGCCAGCGGCCAGTTGTCGACCGCCCTGGAGGGTCGAGCGCCGCCTGACGGGCAACCGATCAGCGAGACCAAACGTGTGGCTGACCCACAGACTGCGTCCGGTTCGACGGGCTTAAGTTTGACACCCTCTTCGGAGGTAATGCGCAGTGAGCGCGGGACGAGGTGTCCTGCGACGAGGTGGTCCCACCGGACTCTCACCCACACCGGGTGCCGGGACAATCTCGAAGGGTTTATACAACCCTCTCCACTACGATAGGGTCCGGAGGAAATGAGGATTCCGCCCCTGCGGTCCGCCCGTACAGACGGAATCTGATGTCAGCCCTGACAGCCCGGTGCCATCCGGTCGATGGCGCTGGGCACGGACCATTTGCAATTGGGTGTAAGAACCCGCCTAACCCTCCCCGCTCTGCGGGGAATCATTCCGGTTGATCCTGCCGGAGGCCATTGCTATGGGAGTCCGATTTAGCCATGCTAGTCGCACGGGTTCAGACCCGTGGCGAATAGCTCCGTAACACGTGGCCAAACTGCCCTGTGGATCTGGATAACCTCGGGAAACTGAGGCTAATCCGGAATAGGGCCCGATGCCTGGAACTGGCTCGGGTCCGAAACGTTCCGACGCCACAGGATGTGGCTGCGGCCGATTAGGTAGACGGTGGGGTAACGGCCCACCG
>CAZQHW010000008.1:26624-30462 GCA_964593395.1 uncultured Halobacteriales archaeon | reverse complement strand
GCCCGCTCGACGGTCTCCCGGTCCGTCGCTTCGGCGAGTCGGTCGGGAGCGAGGTGCGAGAGCAACGCGGCGGTCTCGACCGCTGGCCCCTCGGTCACCACCAGGCGGTCGCCGGCGCGGGCGCCGTCGGGCCGGACCACGCGGTCGGGATCGCCGACGGCCATCGCGGTCGCGGCACCGACCCACGGCAGCGAGCAGCCAGCGTACCGCCCCGTGTGGCCGGCGACGACGGCAGCACCCACGTCGGCGGCGGCGGCACTCATCCCCCGCCACGTCCTGCCGAGCGCCGCCTCGGAGAGGTCGGGCGGGAGGTGGAGGCCGACGGTGACGTGCGTCGGGGCGATCCCGGAGACGGCGACGTCGGCGAGAACGATCTCCATCGCGAAGCGGCCGGCGCGCTCCCAGCCCAGCGCCGGCAGGACCGAGACGGGGTCCGTCGCGGTCACGAGTGCCCGGTCGCCGACGCGGACGACGCCGAAGTCGACGCCGTAGGTCGGCCCCAGGGCGACGTCGTCGCGCTCGGCGCCCAGGTGTGGGCGAACGACCGACTCGAACAGCGTGCGGTCGACCTTTCCGGTGCCCGGGTCCCGTGGCTCGTCGTCGGACGCGTCGGACGAGTCGGTCACGGGCGTCGTTGGGCCGGTCCGATGAAAAGCCCGCCGTCCCGGGAGACGACGGACGTGACACCGACGTGGGAGCCCGTCTGTGACCGAGAGGCTGATACGCCACGGTCGTCCAGCCGTGGTGTGCCATCCACGCTGGTCCACGTCGCGCTGGGGGCGCTGGTCGCGGCGGCACTCCTGGGCGATCGCTTCGGCGCGCGGTCGCTGGGCGTCGTCTGTCTCGCCGTCGTCGTCGTCGACCTCGACGTGTTCCTGGGGCTCGTCGTCACGGGGGCCCATCGCGCCGCCTTCCACACTCTCGTCTGGCCGGCCGTCGCCGGCGTGGCGATCACCTACGACACACACCTGAGAGAACGCTCCTGGCTCGTCGACCGCCTGGGGGCGGGCGGGCCCCGACTCGCCGGCACCGTCGTCGCCGCGGTCGTGTTCGGGGCGATCGGTCCCGACCTCGTCACCAACGGGGTCAACGCCTTCTACCCGCTGCACGACCAGTTTTACGCCCTCGACGGGAAACTCCAGTTGTCGTCGAAACAGGGGATCGTCCAGACGTTCGTCGAGGACCCTGGCCGCGGGTCGACCGGGGAGACCCAGTACTACACCGGCGTCGACCCGAATCCCGACAGCGGCGGTGCCGAGCAGGTGACCGGCGACCAGGCGCCAGAGCGGGTCTTCCCAGTCGTCGCCTCGGGGATGCAACTGCTGGTCGTGGCGACGAGCGCGGCGGTCGTCGGCGTCCGTCTGCGCGACGGGAGGCGAGAGGCGTGACCGACGACACCACGGACGGCGAGGGCACCCCTGCCGGTCGGCCAGCAGCGGCGTTGGCCCGTGTCGTCGACGGCACCGTGGCAGGGACGGTCCGCCTGCGACCGTACGACCCCGAGCGGCCAGCGGACCCCGCCGCGCTGTGGCGGCTCAAGCGCGCCTTCGAGCGGGACCTCGGCGGGGTGGACTCGAGTGCGGACGACAAGGCGGCCGCCTACGGCGCGAAACTCACCGACGACTACCGCGAGCGGTACCTCGCCTGGGTGCGCCGCTGCGTTGCCGACGGACCGGCCGTGTGGCTGGCCGTCGAGGACGCGGACGGGACCGAGCGAGGGGCGAGCGACGGCGACGCCACCGCGAGCGAGGTCGTCGGCTACGCCTTTCTGTTGCCGGAGCGACTGGCGATGGTGTGGGACGGCGCGGTGCTCAACGAACTGTACGTCGTCCCCGCGTGGCGGGGGACCGGGGTGGCGGACGCCCTGCTCGGGGCCGTCGTCGAGCAGGCTCGCGAGCAGGACCTCCCGATGGACCGACTCCTGCTGGACGTGGCGCCGTCGAACGAGCGGGCGCAGGCCTTCTACGACCGTCACGGCTTCAGGCCGTGGGGCGAGATGGTCGCCCGTGACCTCTAGCGTCCGGCAAAGGCGCCGCCGAGGGCACCGACGACGGCGGGGTAGACGAGGCCGAGGGCGACAACGGCGATCGGCGCCGGCGCGAGCGGGTAGACCGTCTCACCGACGGCGACGGTTCCCTCAAGCACGAGTCCCAGTGCGACGGTGGGGCCGAGGTAGCCCAGCGCGACCGCCGCGCCGCCTTTCGCGCCCTCGACCGGCCCGGGCACGCCGACCCGACCGACCGCGAGCACACCGGCGAGGAAGATCGGCACCGGCGGGACGAGCGCGAGCGCGAGCAGCGGGCCGCCGCTCTCGACGACGACGTTGGCGGCGCTGGTGAGGCCCGCGACCGTCGGGGCCGCGAGGTGGCCGCTGAGAAACAGCCACGCGCCGGTCTGCCACAGTGGGGGAGCGCCGCCGAACACGTCGGTGGCGCCGACGGCGGGCAGACCGACCCCGAGCGCGACGGTGAGCGCGTAGCCGACGACCCAGGCGACGGTCCCGAGGATCAGCCCCGGACCGACGTACTCGCGGGGCTCCGGCACCGGCGGCGTCAGGTCGCCCGTGGAGACCTCGTCGACGGACACACTCACAGGAGACGGCGCAGCAGTGTTCAATCCACCGGAGACTGGCCGGCGTCGGACGACCGGCCACTCGACGCTGGCTACTTACCCGGACCGGGTGGGCGGGGCGGGTGCTCGGTCGGCGAGTTCACGGCCGACCACGCCGCCAACGAGTCCCAGCACGAGCGGGTAGGCGGCGCCGGCGACGACGACCGCGGGGGTCGAGGCGGCGACCAGCGTGAACGAGACGACGGTCTCGACCTCGACCCGGAACAGCACCGCACCGAGCAGACACGGCGGAAGGTAGCCGACGGCGACCAGCGGACCGTCGAACGGTCGGTCGTCGAGCGCGGCGACGACGGCCCCCGCGAGAACGAGCACGAGCGGCGGCACAAGAAACAACACGCGGTAGGTCGGGTCGACCCCCTCGACCAGTTCGGTGACGAAATTGAACCCGTCCGTGACCGGTGGGCGCGGCCGGGTGTCGACGAAGTGCGCCCCGAAGTACACCAGCCCGAGCAGTTCGGGGTCGGCGGCGTCGAACCCGGCACCGGAGCCGCCGTCGGCGTCACCGAAGCCGACGAGCCAGACGACGAGCACGGTGAGCACGAGTCCGGCGACCCAGGCCCCGAACCCGACAAGGGCGCCGGCCCCGAGACGCCTGGCGAGTGCCGACCGGGTCTCCTCCATCTCAGTCGAAGCCCGCCTCGCCGACGGTGATCATCACGGTGGCCGTGAGCCCGACCGGCAACAACACGACGATACCGACGACCGCCGCGAACACCGAGAAGTACCACGAGCGGCCGTAGTAGGTGGTGAACCCGCCGACGAGTTCGACGAGCGTGGCGACGCCAAGCAGGCCGGTGGCCGCGAGTCGACCCGTGTCCGAGAGCAACTGCGCCGACAGGAGCGGCGGGTCCGGGTCGCTCGCGTACAGGAACGTGCCGACGGTCAACAGCGCGCCGGCGACGGCGACCGTCCACAGCAGAAAGGCGGCGGTCACCCGTGGCTTGTAGGTGAAGGCGTCGGCACCGCCCTCCTCGAAGTACTCCTGCAGTGCCTCGCGCTTGGCCTCGATCTCCGTCTCGCGCTCGTCGAGGTCGCTCGACCGCTCGTCGAGGTCGCGGGCGCGCTCCTCCTGGGCCTGTTCGCGCCGGTCGAGCGTAGCCTCGCGATCGTCCAGTTCCTCACTGCGCTGGACGGTTTCCTCACGACGCTTCAACACCTCCTGTTCGCGTTGCTCCAGTTCGCGTTCGCGCTTGTTCAGTTGACGCCG
>CAZQHW010000008.1:0-26524 GCA_964593395.1 uncultured Halobacteriales archaeon | reverse complement strand
CCTCTTCCAGATGACGACGGCCAACGAGGCGGGGATCAGGCCGGCCGCCGGCAACCTCGGCGAGGCAGGGTGGGGGTGGGAGGTCACGATCGCCTGGGCGCTGGTGTACTTCGGGTTCCTGGCGCTGGCGGCGGCGAGCGTTCGCCGGGACGTGGAGTTCTCGCCGGTCGGACTCGTCTGGATCCTGGTGATGGGCGTCGGGTTCTTCGCGAACGTCGCTGCGTTCTTCATGGAACCACCACTGCGGCCGTTTTTCATGTGGCTCTCCTGGTACGGCTACTTCGGCGTGGCGTACCTGGTGACGGGCTTTCTCGTCAAGCGTGGTGGCGTCTACACGCTGACGGGACTGGTCAGTTCGGGGCTGTTCCTGGCCGGGTTGGCCTCCTGTCTCGGGTACGTCTCGCTGGGGGTCGGGTGGGCGACGCCCTGGCCCGCGCCGTTTGTCGTCCTCGGTGTGTTGCACGCGGTGCCGATGATCGTCGACGGACTCCGCGGCGGCCGTGAGATGACGGAGGCCGGGGTCCCGGCGCTGCGCGACGACCGGAGCACCAGCGACTCCGGTGGCGTCGTCCAGGCCGACTGAACTCGCGACTCCGAAACCACTATCCTCGACTCCCCGCTAGCAGGGACGATGGCAGACTGGACGGAGCGGTACCGCCCGACGACGCTGCGGGAGGTCCGTGGCAACGACAGCGCATGCGAGGACCTCCGCGAGTGGGCCGAGGCCTGGGACAGTCACGGCGAGGCGGTCGTCCTGCACGGGTCGCCCGGCGTCGGCAAGACCTCCGCGGCCCACGCGCTGGCCACCGACATGGGGTGGGCGGTCACAGAAATGAACGCCAGCGACCGCCGCACCGCCGACGCGGTCGAGGAGATCGCCGGCGAGGCGGCGATGAACTCCACGCTCGAACAGGCCGCACAGGGCGAGACCGAGCGCCGCCTGGTCGTTCTCGACGAGGCGGACAACCTCCACGGCAACGCTGATCGCGGCGGCGCGCGGGCGATGACAGACCTCGTCAAGTCGGCGAGCCAACCGCTCGTGCTCATCGCCAACGAGTACTACGACATGTCCCGCGGACTCCGAAACGCCACCCGGGACATCGAGTTCCACGACGTCTCTGCACGCTCTATCGTCCCCGCATTGCGCAACATCTGCAACAAGGAGGGTATCGAGTACGAGAGCGACGCCCTGCAGGCCATCGCCGAGAACACCGACGGCGACCTGCGCTCGGCGGTGAACGACCTCCAGGCGGTCGCCGAGGGTCGCGACGAGATAACGACCGAAGACGTTGTCACGGGCGGCCGGGACCGCTCCGAGGGGATCTTCGACTACCTCGACGACCTGTTGCAGGAGGCGAGCCCTCGCGAGGCACAGCGCGGGTCGTACGACGTGGACGAGACGCCGGACGACCTCGTGCGGTGGATCGAGGAAAACGTCACAAAGGAGTACGAGGGCCGCGAGACCGCCGCCGCCTACCGCTGGCTGGCCCGTGCCGACACCTGGCTCGGCCGGGTGCGGGCCACGCAGAACTACTCCTACTGGCGGTACGCCGGCGACGCGATGACCGCCGGCGTCGCGAGCGCCCGAGAGGGCCGCAAGGGCGGGTGGACCCGCTACGGCCCGCCGCAGTGGCGCACCCGCGGCTCCACCCGCGAGGAGATCGCCCGCCGGGTCGCCGAGGGCTCCGGCGTCTCCGTCAACACCGCCCGCCGGGAGGTGTTGCCCTTTCTCGCCGCGCTCACCCACCACTGCAAGCCCCGCGAACTCACCGTGCGGATGGCCGCCCGCTACGAGATGGACGAGAAGGAGGTGAGCAGCGTCACCGGCTCCGGCGAGACGACGAACAAGGTGCAGTCCATCGTCGAGGAGGCCGAGCGTCGCCGCGAGCAGGCCGCCGTCGCCGCCAGCGAGGGGGCGTTCGCCCCCGCTCCCGACCGCGACGAGGCGGACCTCGAGGGCGACGAGAACGGGAACGGGGGCCGGGACGGCGAGAACGACGGCGAAGACGGCACGGTCGACGCCGACCTCACGACCGTCGGCGAGAACGGGACCGAGGAGACCGAGTCGACCGGGGACGAGAGCGAGAGCGACGCCAAGAGCGAGAACGAGGAACTCGACCCCGAGGAGCGCGCCGAGAGCGCGACGGCGGACGACCAGCAGTCGGGGCTGGGCGACTTCGTCTGACTCAGGAAAAGAAGAACTCGGGGTCCTCGAACGGTTCGTGCTCGCCCTCGACCGCGAGCACGTCAAGCGCGGTGACGGTGACACCGGTCTCCAGACGGCCCGCCAGCGACGGCTCCGTGCGGCCCTCGTCGCCGTGCAGCAGTTCCTTCACGTACAGGCCACCCTCGCCGTGGACCTCGACGAGGGCGTGTGCACCCTCGGAGGGGCCGACTCGGTCGGTCGCCTCGCCGGGGCCGCTCGCGGGGTCGAGAGTAGTGCCGTCGAGCCAGGGATCGAGCGGGTCCTCGGCGTCGGGCGGGGCGACGAGTCGGCCGTCGATCCCGTACACCTGCCGGACACGGTCACGGTCGGCACGACGGTGGTCGACGCGGTTGGGCGTGCGCTGCTCTATCGTGGCGCCGTGGAGGTCGGCGAGGGCGTCTCTGAGCCGCTCGCCCGCGACGGGGTCAGCGAGACGTGCGGTCATCCGGTAGGTCTTGCTCGCCGGCAGTTCCTTTACGCGCTCGACGGTGTCGTAAGTCGCCAGGCGAAGTCCGTCGACGGCGACGCCCTCGCTCCCGGCGGCCACCTGGTCCGCGATCGCCGCCACGTCTGGGCGGCGGACCCGCGGGCGCTCGACCTCGACGACGAACGGGCGGCCCGTGCCGAGCATCCGGGCGTCGACGTCCTCACGGCCGGCGCCGTGGAACGTGGCGCTCTCGCCGTCCATCGCCTCGCGAACGTGGGGCGCGACCGCCTGTTCGACGCTCGTGGGGTACATGTACCCCGTGCCGCCGCAGTGCTCGCAGTCGACGGCGCCCTCGTCACCCAACTGGTCACCCGTGCCGCCACACTCCCGGCAGGGCCACTCGGTCTGTGGGATGTCCCGCTCGAGTTTGCGGTAGCGGCCGTAGACGAACGCGGGGTTGACCTGCACCTCGACGTGGTCGCGCTCGACGTGGCAGAGGGCGAGTACGTCCGGTCGCTGCAGGTCGACCTCGGTGTCGGTGCGGACCCCCAGGCGTTTGCCGACCTCGCGGTTGAACGACTTCTTGAACTGCTCGCCCGCCTCCGGGTCCATGCCGGCGTCCTCGCGGAGCAGGCGGTCGTTCTCCTCGAGCATCGGTGGGACGACGGTGCCCACCTGGTAGGTGGCAAAGTCGTAGCCCGACAGCGCCTCGACGGCGCGCTCGGCCCACTCGTCGTGGCGGGCGCACGCGCCCTCGCAGACCCAGCACTCGGCGCTCGCGGGAGGCTCGTAGTCCGCGTCGTCGGCCATCGCGACCGCGACACGGAGGGCGTCGCCCCGCTCGCCGTTCGTCAGCCCGAAACTCCGGTCCGCGAACGGCCGGCCCAGACAGGGGTCACAGAGCGGCCCCGTCGAAAGCAGGTCGCGCGCCTGCTCCAGCATCTCCATACCCCGGGCGACGCCACCGGCGAGTAACTGGCTTTCGTCTCCGTGGTCTCGCACCGGGGGACACGAGCAGAGGGCGCGCGAGCAACGCGCGAGGGACGACCGAGGAGCGAGCGGAGCGAGCGACGAGTGAGGAGGCTGGGGAGGCATGAGGCGGTGGGCGGGACTGAACGGTGTCGGGGGCTTTCGAGGTGGACATCGCCGTGATGGAACCAGTCGAGAGCACCGGGCCGGGGGCTTTCGAGAACTGGTCGGAGAGAGATCCCACAGACTATCCAGCCGGCACCCCCGAAACCACCGAGACTGACCGATCCGCTTATCGCGCCCTCCCGAGACGTGTCGCGTGTGCGAACGGAGTCCGGCCTGCTCGTGGCGGCGGTACTCGGAGCGCTCCAGGGGACGGTGGAGTGGCTGCCGCTGTCGAGCGAGGGGTTCGTCGCCGTCGCGACGACCGCGCTGGGTGCCGACCCCGCGGCGGCGGTGCGCCTCGCGCTCTTCTTGCACCTCGGGACGGCGCTGTCGGCGACCGTCTTCTACCGGCAGGACCTGTCGCGACTGCTCCGCGGACCGGGCGACGAGCAGGCGTCGAACCAGACGAGCGGGAGCGAGGGCGAGAGCGCCGACCGTCGGTTTCTCGCTGTCGCCACGCTCGTCTCGGGCGTGATCGGCGTCGGTGCGTACCTGTTGCTCGAGGAGGTGGTCTCCGCGCTGGCCGGCGGTGCCCTCCTCGCCCTCGTCGGCGCGGCGCTCGTGGCGACGGGCGTGCTGTTGCGGACGACGAGCGAGCGGCGACGGACCGACGGCGGTCGCGAGGCGGACCGGCCCGCGGGCGACGCCACGCCGACCACGGGGAGTGACGACCTGCTCTCGGTGCCCGCCGGCGAGCGCGAGCGGCCCGACATCGTCGACGCCGTCGTCGTCGGCGCCTGCCAGGGCGTGGCCGTTCTTCCGGGAGTCTCCCGCTCGGGCACCACGGTCGGGGCGCTCCTGTTGCGCGGCCACGACGGCCCACGGGCGCTGCAACTCTCCTTTCTGTTGAGCATCCCCGCCGCGGTGGGCGCCGCGGGGATCGCGGTCGCCGACGGCGGCGTGCCGGCGGTCGACCCGCTCCAGGCCAGCGTCGCGCTCGGGGTCGCCGCCGTCGTCGGCTACCTCACCGTCGACCTCCTCACGCGGCTGGTCCGCCGGATGCGGTTGTGGCTCGTCTGCGTCGGACTCGGGGCGCTTGCGGTCGCCGGGGGACTGGGTGCGGGGCTGTAGCCGTCGGGGGCGCCCCGTCTCGTCGGCACCGGGGGCAGAAGCGTAACGCCCACTTCGGGGCGCGGGTTCTCGACTGCATGGTCTCGTACGTCGTCTGGGCCGTTATCGCTCTGTGCTCGTACACGCTCGTCGCGCCGCTGGTGAGTGTCGCCACCCCCGAGGTGCCGAGTACGGTGGCGCTCGTGATCGCGAACGGTATCCTCGTGGTGGTCGCCCTTTGCGTGATCGCCGTCACGGGCCAGGACGTGGCGGGGTACCTGACCCACGAGAAGGCACCGCACCTGTACGCCGCCGGATTCTTTCTGGCGGTCGGCATCCTCGCGTACTACCAGGCGCTCGCCGCGGGGCCGGTGAGCGTCGTCGTCCCGGTGTTCGGCATGTTCATCGCCACCTCCTCCGCGGTCGGCGTCGTCGCGCTGAACGAACCGCTCACCCTGCGCAAGGCCGTCGGCATCGGTCTGGCGGTCGCCGCCGTCGTGCTCACCTCGATGGACTGAGTCAGCGCTCGGCGACCCAGACCATCTCCCGCTCCGCGACGGGGGGTTCGCGGTCGAACCCGCCGTACAGCGTCCACTCCTCGAAGCCCGCGTCCTCCAGAGCCAGTTCGAGCACTCGCTTGGGGTACAGCGCAAGCGGCGTCTCCCTGGTGGCGACCCGCTCGCCGTCGCGGTACAGCGTCCGCCGGAGCCGGGCGACCTGCGCCAGTTCGTCGACGAGACTGGTGACCGATACGATGCGGTGTGGAACGCCATCGACGGTGAACGTCCGCACCTGCTCCTCGCCGTAGTCCTCGGCGACCACCTCGAACCCGGGGACGAAGGTGTTGAACGCGAACCGCCCGCCAGGGCGGAGTCGCTCGCGAGCGGTCGACAGCGCCGCCCGCAACATCGAGAGCGTCGGCAGGTGGTTGACCACCCTGGCGGGGGCGTACACGAAGCCGTACCGCCGGTCGGTCGCCGGGCAGGTGGCGTCGGCCAGCCACACCGACGGCGACAGACCGCGCTCGGCGGCCTCGGCGCGCAGGCGGCGGAGACTCGCCGCCGAGCGGTCGATCCCGTCGACGTCGCACCCTGCCGCGAGGAGGTCGAGGTACACCCGGCCGGTGCCGACGCCGACCTCCAGCGCGGGACCGTGCTCGCGGGCCAACTCGCGGTAGAACGCCACGTCACCCGCCATCGGCCCGGGGTCGGCGTTCTCGCGGCGGGCGCGGTCGACCGGCGCGACCAGATCGAAGAACTCCCCGGGGTCGTCGGCGGTCGCGTAGGCGTCCGCCGCGTCGTGCACGGAGTCGGCCATGGCGGCCGATCGCTCGCGCCGGGTCTATAGCTTGTGCCGCCGCGGGTCCCTGTCACGGACCCGAACCCATAAGCCCGGTACGGGCGTATCTCGGATCACTATGGTCGCTCAAGAGTCCGTGGAGAAACTGCAGCGTGGCGACGTCGCACCCGACTTCGAACTCGACGGCGTCGACGGCGAGACGTACACCCCCGAGAGCTTCGCCGACAGCGAGGCGTTGCTCGTGGTGTTCACCTGCAACCACTGTCCGTACGCAAAGGCGAAGTTCGACGTGCTCAACTCGCTGGCAGCGGACTTCGAGGACCTCGCCGTCGTCGGGATCAACCCGAACGACGCCGAGGAGTACCCCGAGGACTCCTTCGAGAAGATGCAGGCGTACGTCGAGGACGGCCGGGTCGACTACACCGCCTACCTCCACGACGAGGCACAGACCGCGGCGGCGGCCTACGGCGCGCGGTGCACCCCAGACCCGTTCCTGTTCGCCCGCGAGAACGGCGAGTGGCGCCTGGCCTACCACGGGCGCCTCGACGACGCGATGAACCCCGAGCAGACCCCCACCGAACACCACATGCGCGACGCCGTCGAGAGCGTCCTCGCCGGCGACGAGGTCGACCTGGAGTTCATGCCCTCCCGCGGCTGCTCGATAAAGTGGCGCGAGGGGAACGCTCCCGAGTACGCCGACTGAGACCCCCATCTGCCGGGGACCGAGTGGTCAGGTGGCCGTCTCTGACCCGGCGGGCACCTCTGTCCCGTCGGTCACGCTCCGCAGACTGACGCCTATCGCGGCCATCGAGACGCCTGCGATGCCGAGGGTCAGGTACAGGAGTGCGATACCGAGGTCGAGTCCGAGAGCGTCGTTGAACAGCGTCGTCGCCGGTTCCGTGACGATGACGAGCAACAGGACACCGACGAACCGCGACGGTTCGCCGCTGTACAGGCTGGCGAGAGCGTAAAGGAGGATACTCGCGAGCATCGCGAACATCACCACGAGAAAGCCGACCGACAGTGGTCCCTCCTCGGTGAACCCCGAGACTCCGAGGAGAGCGAGGGCGACACTGCCGACCACCATGAACACTGTCGTCGCCGCCGAGACGACCGCGGCCACGACTCCAGCCAGCGCCAGTCTGGGTGAGGCGTCCGCGACGTACGGGTAGAACCCGGGGAGGGCAACCAGCGTGAGAACCAGAAGGCTGGGGACTGTGACCACGGAGATGGCGGTCTCGGAGACCGTCATGGCAGTCACCGTGTCCACCACCAGGAGTGCGAGTGCGGCGAAGAACCCCACACCGGTGAGGACGAATCCAGTCGAACTCCACTGTGCGAGTCGTGGCCACGACGGGCCGACACTGGTTCGCATGACAGGGATTCGATGCGACGCCGGTATAGTTCTAATCTGTACGGTATTATTCTAAGCGAACTGGTACGACAGCGAACCGAGGCGATGCCACTGCGGTCGAACGAGAGAAAGGACTGTCGAGGTGGGCCGGCGAGGCTTTAGTAGCCGTCGCCCGACAGGGAGGTCATGACGACCGACGGGAGAGAGCGAGAGGGCGACGGCGAGAGCGGGGGGCTCGCTCCGGAGACGGCCTTCGACGTGCTAGGTAACGGGACTCGCCTGCAGATCCTCAAGGCGCTCACCGAGGCCGACGACCCACTGTCGTACTCTGACCTGTTCGAGCGGGTCGAGTACGACGACAGTGCGAACTTCACCTACCACCTCGACAGGTTGGTGGGACACTTCGTCCGGAAGACCGACGACGGCTACACGGCCCGTTTGGCGGGACGCCGCGTCGTCGAGTCAATCTTCTCGGGTGTCGTGACCGAGGCGCCGGTGGTGGACCGGACTCCAGTCGACACGACGTGTATGTACTGCGACAACACCGCGGAGATGGCGTACTACGACGAGGCTGTCCTGCTGTACTGCGACGAGTGCCAGGGCCGGGTCGGCGACCGGCGCATCGCCGAGGAGTGGCCCATCCCGAGCGACGACGTCGTCGGTTACGTCGGCATTCCGCCGGCGGGCGTCCGTGGTCGGTCACCGACGGAGATACTCGAGACCGCTGGCGTGTTCACGGTCGCCGGGGTACAGACCATCGTCAGAGGCGTTTGTCCCCGCTGTTCCGCTCCCGTCGAGCGGACGCCACGAGTCTGCGAGGATCACGACGACACAGGCGAGTTCTGTGAGCAGTGTGACCACCAGTTCGCCGTCAGCGTCGACATCGAGTGCACGAACTGTCCGTTCACCTCGCTGTCGCCGTACCCGACACAGGCCTTGGGTGAGATCGAACTGCTGGCGTTCATGACGGAACACGACATCGACCCGTTTGTCTCGGACGGATTTCACCTGCGGTCCTGTGAGGAGGCGGTTGTCACAACCGATCCACTGCGAGCGGAGTACACCTTCGGTGCCGACGGCGACACGCTCACGCTCATCATAGACGGCGACCTCTCGGTGACCGACGTGACCAGAACGAGCCGGACGGAGACGTCGGAAGGCTGATCCTGCGGCGCCGGCAACGTACGCGGGCGAGGGCTCGCACCCGCAGGGAGAATCTCACCGGCGAGCGTGGGTCCGATGCCGCTGACACGGCAGGCGTCAGTTCTCGGTGACGTCCTCGACCAGTTCCCCGACCTGGAGCGCCTGCTGGTCCTGCCCGCGCCCCGTCGCGACCTGTACGCCGACTGGCGCTCCCTCGACGCGCCCGGTAGGGACCGAGACGGCCGGATGGCCGGACAGATTGAACGGTCCAGTGTTCGCGATGGCGTCCAGCGACGCCGGGTCCGCCTCGGTGGGACGGGGCGCGACGCCGGGTGTCGTCGGCGTCACAAGGGCGTCGACCTCCCCGAGTACGTCGGCGATACCGTCGGTCACGGCACGACGTGCGGCGGCCGCCCGGGCGTAGGTCGCCCCGTCAGTGACCGTGGAGGCGGTGCCGTGTGCCAGTAGCCCGGAGCGGAGGGTGTCGCCGTGAGCACCCGTCTCGCGGAGTCGACGGAGCAGGCGGCTCCCCATCGTGCCACCTGCGGCGCCCGGCACGACCCCGTCCGAAGCGACGAGCGCCGCCAACTCGGCGCCGATGAGCACTGCCGTGGCGGGTGCCGCTAGCTCCCAGTCCGGCACCGAGACCCGCTCGACAGTCACGCCGAGCGCGGAGATGTTCTCGACTGTCGCCTCGACGGTCGAGCGCACGTCCGGGTCGGCACTCGCGAGCGTCTCCTCGACGACGCCGACGGTCAGCGACCCCGGGTTCGGGCCCGATTCGGGGGCTGTGGCGGCGCTTTCGTCCGTGCCGTCGACCGTCATCGGGTCGCCGGCGTCGGGGCCGCGGACCGCGGGGAGCGCCCGGCCGACCGTTCCCACGTCGTCGCCGAGCAGGCCCACGTGGTCGAGCGTCGGCGCGAGGTCGACCAGCCCGCTCCGCGGGACGGCACCGCGCGTCGGCTTCAGTCCGACGACGCCACAGTGTGCGGCGGGGATACGGACGCTGCCAGCCGTGTCGGAGCCGAGCGCGAGGTCGACGAGTCCGCCCGCGACCGCGGCGGCGCTCCCGGAGGAGGAGCCACCGGGCACGCGGTCCGGGGCCCGCGGGTTCCGGACGCGCTGTCGCCCCGTCGTGCCTGTGGCCGAGTAGGCCAGTTCGTCCATCGCCGTCGTGGCGACGACGTTCGCACCCGCGAGTCGGAGTCGCTCGACGGCCGTCGCTGTGTACGCCGGCGTGACGGGGTCGACCGCCGCGCCACAGTCACTCGGCACACCCGCAACGGCGAGGTTGGCCTTGACGCCGACGCGGGCGGACAGCGGCCCTTCACTCGGCGGGAGGTCGAACCGGTGGCGAACGGCGCCGTACTCGTCGTCACCCTCCTCGACGGCGGTGGCTCGGATGTCCGTGCCGGCGCGAGGGAGGCGATCGGCAATGGCGACGACGGCGGCAGCCGCCTCGGACCGCTCTCCCGGGTCGTCGACGTCGAGACCCAACCGCTGGGCGACACGCGCGACGTCGTCGGCGTCGGGGTGCGGGCGGTCGGGGGAGTCGTCGGTCATCGGCGGCGGTTCGTCGGGCGTCGTCAAGACTCACCCGGTCGAGCCGGCACCGGGATGGTTTTTACCGGTGGCTCGCGATGGGACCAGTATGGCCGACGCCGACACGTCCAGCGACGACGACGGAGTGTCACCGACGGCGGAGGAGGCGCTGCACACCACGCTCGACTGTTCGTTCGAGGAGGCGGTCGACCGGGTGCAGTTGGAACACGAACTCGCCGGCTTCGAGTCGGTGGCGACGACGCGGCTAGACCGTCTCGTCGAGGGCGTCCTCGAGGAGGACGTCACGCGGACGGCGCTGGTGGTCGTCTGTCACGCCGAGGTAGCGCGGGACGCCGTCGAGATCGATCCCGCCCTCGGGGGGCTGTTACCCTGTACCACCGCCGTGTACGAGACCGACGACACGGTTCACGTCCACCACCTCTCGGCGACAAAGGCGATACGTGACCTGGGCTGTGCGGAGGGGCAGGCGGTCGACGACCTGGTCGAACTCACCGGCGAGCGGATGGCGACTGTCTGGGAGAACATCGAGGCGATCGACTCCGCGTACGACCCCGAACCCGCCTGAGGTCGATCAGTCGTCGGCCAGGCCACGGGCCTGGTCGTGGGGGTAGTCCATGCGCTCGCGGATCCGCTCGCGTGCGTCGGCGTCGGCGAGTGACTCGACCAGTTCCAGTCCGAGGTCGATCGAGGAACTCACCCCGCGGGCGGTGATCCGGTTCCCGTCGCGGACGACCCGGTTCTCGACGACGGTACAGTAGTCCGCCAGCGTGTCGTAGGCGGAGGGGTGAGTGGTGGCGCGGCGCCCGTCGAGCAGTCCGGCGGCACCGAGAAGCAGCGACCCGGTACAGACCGACGTTATCAGGTCACAGTTCTCGGCGGTGGCGACCCACTCGACCATCGCGTCGTCGTCGATCAGGGCTCGCGTCCCGGTGCCACCGGGGACGACCACGGCGTCGTACTCGCCTGGTGGCGTCCCGACGGCGGTCGGCTCGAAGCGCAAGTCTCCGGTCGCCGTGGCGCGGGGTGTGCGGGCGAGGACGTCCCAGTCCAGCGGGGCGATCCCCATCGTCTCGAGTCGGGTGACGGCGTCGAACGCGCCCACCATGTCCAGGGCCGTCATCCCGTCGTAGACGACAAAGGCGAACTCGGTAGGGGTGTCGGTCACGACGGTGCCTGGGAGCGCGGGGGCTTGAGTGTCGCGACTCCGGACGGCCCAGAGGGCCCGAAGGGACAGAGGGCGAGCGGACGACACTAGACGCGCCTGGCGGACCGGCGTGTCGCCGACGTCGCTCCGGTCCGCACGGGGAATCAGGGCACGCGGGGCGCTGGTCGCCCGCTGTCTTATAAACCTCCGCAAGCGTCAAGCCACAAGGGTTCGAGCGCGGGCCATGGACGACGTAGTGCGGGCAGTCGACGGCGACCGGCTCTGGCGTGACATCGACCGGACGGGGGAGTTCGGCGCGGTCGAGGCGACCGGGGACCGGCGGGGCCGGACCGCCCCGACCGGCAGCGAAGCAAACGGCGAGGCGCGGGACTACCTCTGCGAGCGACTCTCCGACGCCGGACTCACCGTCGACGTGGACGCGGTCGGCAACGTCAGCGGGCGCTGGGTGCCCGACGGCGTGGCCCCGGAGCGGGCAGCGGTCGCCGCCGGCAGTCACCTCGACTCCGTTCCCCGCGGCGGAATCTTCGACGGTCCACTCGGCGTGTACGCCGCTCTGGAGGCAGTGCGGGCGATGCGGGACGCCGGGCGAGCGCCGGACCGCCCGGTCGAGGTGGTGTCGTTCACCGGTGAGGAGGGGTCGCGGTTCGGCGGCGGTCTCGTCGGGTCCAGCGTGGCGACCGGGAAGCAGTCCGTCGAGGACACGCTCGCCCTCGAAGACGACGGGGGGACCACCCTGGAAGCGGCACTGTCGTCGGTCGGTTACAGCGGCGAGGACCGTCTGGACGCGAGGAGGTGGGACTCGTGGCTCGAACTCCACGTCGAACAGCACACGCGGCTGGAACGAGCGGGCGTCCCCGCCGGGGTCGTCACGGACATCACCGGCATCACCCACTGCCACGCCACGGTCGAGGGTGACACCGACCACGCCGGGTCGACGCCGATGGCCGCCCGGACCGACGCACTCGCCGCCGCCGCCCAGGTCGTCGAGCGGGTCGAGGAGAGCGCCCGCGCGGTGGCCGCCGAGAACGGCACCGCAGTCGGCACCGTCGGCAGTCTCTCGGTCGAGCCAAACGCCACGAACGTCGTCCCCGGTGCGGTCGAACTGGGCGTCGACCTGCGGGACGTGGAGCGGGCGTCGGTCGAGCAGATGCTCGCGGACCTAGAGAACGCGCTCGCCGAGGTGGAGCGCGAGCGAGGCGTCGAGACGAGCCTTCGGCGGTCGATCGACCTCGACCCACGGCCCACGAGCGAGCGAGTCAGAAAGGCACTCCGACGAGGGGCGGACACGGCGGGCGTCGAGACGCTGTCGCTACACTCCGGCGCGGCTCACGACACGATGCACGTCGCGGACGTGACCGACGCGGGGATGCTGTTCGCCCCGTCGCGTGACGGTGCCTCCCACAGTCCGCGGGAGTGGACCGACCCCGAGGCGTGCACGGCGGCCACGCGAGTACTCGCCGGGGGACTGTGGGCGCTGGCGACCGAGAACTGAGAGGAGAGAGCCGCCGGTCACTCACCGGCCAGTGTGCGGTCGCCGGCGGGCGGAACGTAGTAGCGCTCGGCCTCCAGCGGGGACTCGTCGAGCGAGCACAGCGCGACGCGGAGCACCCCCGGACTGGCGGGATTGAGGTGCCGCAAGTCGACGGCGTCGTCGGCGTCGCCCGCTTTCTGTTCCTCGTCGTGGTCGACGGGACACCCGGCGGCGTCGCCGCCGTCGGTGCCGTGGTCCTGATCACGGTCGTGGTCGTCCACCGGCGTCGGGTCGGTGTCACCGCCGGTCGCTTCAAAGGCAGACAGTTCGACGACGGCGTCGCCGCCGACGGCGGGGGCGTCGACGCCGTGGGGACTCATCGCCACTCGGCGCCCGGGTGCCGACGCCGGTCGCGGGAAGGCGTCGCCGACCGGGTCGGAGACGGAGACGTCGACGCCGAGGTCGTCGGTCTCACCCCACAGGGCGGCCTCGGCGACCAGCAACGCGCGTGGCTCGTCGCTGGCGAGATGGAGCAGGCAGTCGCCGCCGGCCGTGCGACCACCGTCCGGGGCGACCGACTCGGTGGGGGGCGCGGTCCGCATCGGGGCTGGCACCGACGCGTCGCCGTCTTCGAGAAAGCGCGGCGCGTAGCCGACCGCCCACGCGACGCCGTCGCCGCCCCAGCCAATCTGGTCGGTCATCGACCGCAGGCCATCGACGAGTCGACGGCGGTCCTCTGCCGGGGTCTCGCCCCGGTGGGTGAGCCGGTAGACGACGTGGTAGGCAGGCCAGTCTGAGTCGAAGTCGTCGTACTCGTCGTCCGCGTCCGCCTCGGTCTCGTCGTGGTCGACCGGGCAGCCGTCGGCGTCGGCGTCGGCGTGTTCGTTGTCGGCATCGGCCTCCTCTGTCCCACCCCAGTCGTACTGGCCGCCGGTCGCCGGCGGCGTCCCGGTCGGGTCGTGTTCTGGCGGCCCGTACCGCATCAGCGTCGCCTGGAGTGCGTCCCCGCCACCGATGACGAGCGTCGAGCGCAGAAAGTCCTGCCTGTCGACGGTCTCGCGTGAATCTCCGGCTCCCGCGTACGGGCACGGCATGTTACGTGATCACTATTGTACCGGTGTACAGGGACATTCTTAGTCGTTGTGGGGAGCCAGCAAAAAGACGGGCTGGTGGTCCCTCTCCCGAAGGTCGAATAGGGTGGCTCTCGACGCGGGCACATGGTCGACCCGGAGCCACCGGCGGCGGTCGCGCGCCTCGCTCGCGCGGTCGGTCCGCCGGCCGACGACGTGATCCGCGAGATGGACGACCGCGCCGACCGCGAGGGGTTTCCCACGGTCGGCTCCGAGGTCGGCGGCCTGCTCGCCTGGCTGGTCAGACTCACCGGGGCACGGCGGGTGTACGAGTTCGGGTCGGGCTTTGGCTACTCGGCGTACTGGGTGGCCCGTGCGCTCCCGGCGGACGGCGAGGTGGTGCTCGTCGACCGCGACGGGGACCTGCTGGCCGACGCCCACGAGTACCTCCGGCGGGGCGGACTCGCGGACCGCGCCACGGTCCGACAGGGTGACGCCGTCTCGCTGGTGGACGAACACGACGACCTCGACGTGGTGCTCGTCGACAACGAAAAAGAGCGGTACCGCGAGGCGTTCGAGGCGGCCCGCCCTCGACTCACAGACGACGCGCTGGTCGTCGCCGACAACGCCACCACCTCGGGCACCGTCGACACCGAGACGCTCGCGGCACTCGTCGACGGCGACGAGGCCGAGGCACCGACTGAGCCGACGCCGGCGACCCGTGGTGTCGCGGAGTACCTCCGTTCCGTCCGCTCGCTGGAGGAGTTCGAGACCGTGTTGGTGCCACTCGGGGAGGGCGTGGCGATCAGTCGGCGGACTGGGTGAGAGGACGAGACCGGCAAGCGAAGAACGAGCGCGTGGTCGTCGAGCGGCGCGGACCGGCGCCGACGGGTCAGGTCCGGGCGATCACTTGACTTCGCACTCCCGGGTGGCCCGGATCGGGTCGCCGTCCTCGGTCGTGGTGAACAGCCGGGCGGTGACGACCCCGTCCTGGTCGCCGTCGTCGTCGTAGCCGTCGGCGGTGACCTCCCGGTCCTCGAAGGTCGTCTTGTCAAGATCGAACTTGTAGCGCACGTGCTGGCCCTTGTCCATGGCCTTGTCCGGGGTGACGCCGCCGCCCCGGTTGACCATGAAACTCTGCCCGAACCGGAGGTTGCGGTGGTCCACGTCGTCGACGTCCACGCCGGCGTCGTGGTAGTACACGTCGACCTCTATCTTGCCGTTCTTGTTGGTGTTGACTCTGTTGTCGCCGCTGACCGTGATGTCGGGACTGATGGCCTGTGCGGGGGGCAACGCCCGCAGCGTGATCGGCGGGACGAGGTAGTTCCCCCGCCGGGTCGTCTCCAGGTAGGGGACGATCCCGTTGTCGTTGTTGCCCTCGGAGTTCTCTCCGTTCACCGTCTCGGCGACGCCCTCGTGGTCCAGGCGAGCGTCGCCGTCGACGCCGAAGGCGGCGGTGTCAAAGGCGCCGCCGTTCATCGCCTGGCGGATGTAGTGCATGTAGCCGTTGAACCGCATCAACGAGACGAAGTTCAGCCCCGGGCGACCGGTGTCCGCGGTGGGAGCGTCCCGGCGCAGCAGCGGCGGCTCCAGTTCCTGCACGCCGTCGTGGCCGCGCAGGTCGTCCTGGCGCTCGGCACCGTCGTCGCCGGTCTGGCGGGCCTCCATCGGCGCCCGGGCCCGGGCGATCTTCTGTGCGTGGCCGACGAGTTCCCCGTTCTCGGCGTCCTCGACGACGCGCTCGGCGAGGCCGTCGCCGCCGGCGTTCCGCAGCGCAGTGTCCGTCGCCGTCGACTCGCCGAGTTCCTCGCCCGCGACGCCGGTGTTGTCCTCGGTGTGGTCGGGACTCAGCAACTGCTTGCGGCGCTCGTCGATGTCGTTGTTGCCGTACCAGTCGTCGAGGCCGATGTCGAGCTTCGAGACGTGTTCGATCGTCCCCTGTGCGAACATCCCCGGCTCCTGTGGCGTGCCGGCGAGGGCGCCGTCCTCGGTGAGTGTCGCCAGCGGCTCCGGCGGGTTGCTGTTCTTGAACAACACGTTCATTCCCATCGAGAGGTCGGACTCCTCGGGGATCTCCTCCTCGATGCCCTCGAAGTCGGTGCCCGCCAGCGCCTCCTCGAACTCCTCGACGATCGTGTCGTGGCCGACGTAGCTCACCCGCCGACCCGGCGGCGCGGTCGGCCGCTCGAACACGTCCTCGAACGTCCCCTCGAGGTCGGGCACCGACACGCTCGACCCTGGCCCCTGCTTGTCGAGGTCGGAGTCGAGGTCGCCGTCGGCGTCCCACAGCGCGAGTTCGGCCTGCAACAGCGTGACGGGGTCGTCGCTGGCCATGTGGAGCACGGCGTCGTACTCCTCGGCGGCGATCTCCGAGGGGTCCTCGTGGGGGGCAGCAGCCACGTCGACCGTCACCGCGGGGTCGATGAGCCCGAGCGCGCTAGTACGGTCGCTCAGTTTCCCCGGCAACGACTCGTCGAACCGGTCGAAGTACGCCGGCGAGTAGCCGATCGTGAACAGCAGTCCGTCGTTGTCCCAGCCGAACGTCTCCTCCAGCGAGTCAAGCGCCGCCGCCACCTGCTCGCGGGCGTCGGCCGTCGGCGTGCCGTTCTCGACCGCGTCGTCGGCGAGGTCCAGGCAGAGAAACAGCGTGTACTCCGGTGGCACCTTCGTCCCGTGGAGGCTCGCGGAGTAGTCGTTCCAGGCGTGTTGGCGGTTGTCCCGGTCCCCGACCGTCACCTCGGCGGTGTCCGTGGCCGCCGCCGTTCCAGAGGCGCCAAGCAGACTGGTCAGCGAACTCAGCCCGGCGCTGCCGCCGACGAGCAGCGCCGACTTGATAAACGACCGACGGTCGACTCCGGTGCCCGACTCGTACTCCTCACTCGACGCTCTGGATGACATCGTTCGTCATTATCAACCATGGTAATACGCTTAATGATTGTGGCACCCCACAGCTGGAAATAATGTCAGACACCAGTGTTTGTTTTGGTATCGGAATCGGGCATCTAACACCCAAACGCACAAACCGTCCGCCGGCACAGCGACCGTATGGAGACGGGACAGGCGGCCCCGACGTTCGAGTTGCAGAACCAGAACGGCGAACTGGTGCGACTGTCGGAGTACGAGGGCGAGCGCGTGGTACTGTACTTCTACCCGCGAGCGGGGACCCGTGGCTGTACGATCCAGGCGGAGTCCTTCCGCGACGAGTTCGAGGGCTTTCGCGACCACGACGCGGTGGTTCTCGGGGTGAGCACCGACCCCGTCGACGAACTGGCCGCGTTCCACGAGGAGTACGACCTCCCCTTTGACCTGTTGAGCGACCCCGACGGCGCCGTCGCACGGGCGTACGACTCCTTCGGCGTCGTGGAGGCGGAGGGCGAGACACACGAGATCGCCCACCGGAACACGGTCGTGATCGGCCCCGAGGGGCAGGTCGAGCGCCGTTACGAGGGGGTCGACCCCGCCGACCACCCGGTCGACCTCCTGTCGGATCTGCGGGCGGAGTGAGCGGGCGGCGACCGGGAGTCAGTACAGCGGCAGGTCACCGGTGATCCGGTCGACGGCGTCCTCGGCCGCGGGACCGACGGCGACGGCAGTGGCGGTGCCGGACTCCAGTTGGGTGCGGCCGGCGTCGCGCACGACAGCGTGGGGCAGCCCCGCTCGCTCGGCCGCCTCGTTCACCTCGAACAGCGCCCGCTCGCCGTCGACCTTGACGACGACTTTCGTCTGGCCCTCGCCCTTCCACGAGCGGCCGTCGCGGTCGGGGGCGTCCTCGTAGGCCATCAGCGAGGCGTGGGCGACCTGGGCGGCGAGTTTCCCCTCGCCCATACCGAGGTCGGCACGGGCGGCGATCGTCTGTTTCATGCCGGGAGAGCGAGCCTCACCGGTTTAATCGCACCGGTCGGCCGGCGGCCCGTCTCGACCACCCCAGTACTTATTTTCACCCGGCAGTGACGAGTCGAGAATGAGCGTCGTCGAGGCGGTGACGGACCCGGACTCGTTCTTTCGCCGGGAACTCCCCGACGGCGACATCAGGATCGCCGCCGTGATCCTGTTCGTGTTCGCAGCGGTCGTGGCTGGAGTGGTGTTCGGCGTCGGACAGTCGGTCGCGGGTGCGGCCGACCTGACCGAGTCCGAGCGTGCCACACTCCAGAGTGCGTTGCTCGCCGCCAGCGTGATCGTCGGCGTGACCTCCGGTGCTGGTGCGGTGATCCTGGCGGGGCTGTACTACCTCGGGACCGCGGTCGTGGACGGGTCGGGGTCGCTCCGTGACACCATCGTCGTCGCGGCCTGGGCGCAACTCCCGGGGGTCGTGGGGACGCTCCTCAGCGGGGCGGTGTTCTTTCTCACGTTCGATCCACCGCCGGGACTGAGCGACCCCCAGGCCGTTGCGACACGGGCGCAGTCCTTCCGGTCGACTCCGATAACGCTCACGATCGACGCAGTCGTCGCCTTCTGGCAGGTGTACATCGTCGGGTATGGCCTGACGTACGCCCGTGG
The DNA here is from genome assembly GCA_964593395.1 of uncultured Halobacteriales archaeon. Lineage (GTDB taxonomy): Archaea > Halobacteriota > Halobacteria > Halobacteriales > SW-7-71-33 > SW-7-71-33. Next base: position 8,145 of record CAZQHW010000008.1, on the reverse strand, counting down.
CGTCACCCTCAAGCAGGGGCTCACCGTGGCCGTACTCGTCACTGGACTGTTGTTTGCCGTCCAGTCGTTGTAGGGCGTCACGACCACCGGTCTTTTGACCCCCTCGCCCGTCCCGGCGAGCATGATCCTCTCCGACCGGGAGATCCACCGCCGTCTGGAGGAGGGCGACCTCGTCGTCGAACCCCTGGAAGACCCCGACTTACAGGTCCAACCGGCAAGCGTCGACCTGCGACTCGGGCGGGAGTTTCTCGAGTTCCAGCACACGAACATCCCCTGCATCCACCCCGACAGCGACGAGGAGGTCGAGGAGTACGTCGAGGAGACCACCGTTGCGGAGGGCGGCCAGTTCGTTCTTCACCCAGGAGACTTCGTGTTGGGGACGACCGTCGAGCGCGTCGGCATCCCGAACGACCTCATCGCTCACGTCGAGGGTCGCTCCTCGCTCGGACGACTGGCGGTCATCGTCCACGCCACCGCCGGCGTCGCCGACCCCGGCTACCGCGGCCAGATCACCCTCGAACTGTCGAACCTCGGCGCTGCCCCCGTCGCGCTGTCGCCGGGGATGCGGATCTCACAGGTCACCTTCACCGAACTCACCTCGCCCGCCGAGCGCCCGTACGGCGCCGAGCGCGGCTCGAAGTACCAGGACCAGAGCGGGCCTCGCGCGTCTCGGATCGGCGGCGACGAGGAGTTCGGCGGCGACCAGACGGGCGGCGACAGCGACCCCGACCCGGACGAGCGGGGTGAACGTCCGTGAAGTTCCGCGAGGAGGTGGTCGTGGAGTCGGTGCTGCCGACGCTGCGGTCGATGCTGGCCGAGCGCCTGCGCGAGCGAGGACTGACACAGCGCGAGGTCGCCGAGGCCATCGGCGTGAGCCAGAGTGCCGTCTCGAAGTACGCCCACGAGGAGGTCACCCGTCGCGAGGCGGTCGCCGAGGACGAGCGAGTGCGCGAGACCGTCGACAGCGTGGCCGACGACCTCGCCGCCGGTGACCTCGACCGCGTCGGCGCGCTCGTCGAACTCGAGGCACTCCTGCGCCGGGTCGACGCCGACCTCGTCGCCGACCTGCACGAGACGGCGATGCCCGCCCTCGCCGCCGTGGACCGGCCCGTCAGGGTGGACGACCCCGACGGCGAGTGGCGCGAACGAGAGCGCCTGCGAGTCGCACTCCGGCGCGGACTCCGGGAGGTGGAGGACAGCGCCGCCGTCGCCGACCTCCTGCCAAACGTCGGGGCGAACCTCGTCGCCTGCCCGCCCGACGCCCGTACCGTCGCCGACGTGATCGGCGTCCCCGGGCGGATCGTCGCTGTGAAGGGCCGCGCCCGCGTCCCGGCGGACCCCGAGTTCGGCGCTAGCGGGCACGTCGCCCGCGTCTTGCTCGCTGCCCGCGAGGCGGGCAGCGACGCCCGCGCGGCGACGAACCTGCGGTACTCCGAGTCGATCGTCGAGACGCTCGCGGAGACGGTGCCGGCGGTCGCGTTCGACCCGGAGAGTGACCTTGCCGAGGCGGTCGCCGACGCCCTCCAAGAGACACCCGACGCCAGCGTGCTGTACCACACCGGCGCCGACGGCATCGAACCGATCGTCTACGTGCTCGGCCCCGACGTCGAGACCGTTCTCGACCGCGTGCGGAGGCTGCTGTGACCGGTGACGGCGCGGCGAGCGCCGTGGACCGGTCGACCGCCGACGTCGAGGCGTTCTACGGCCGGTGGGCGGGCCTGTACGACCTCGTTGCCCGGCGGTTCCCCCGTGTCCGGCGAGTCAGGCGGGCGGTCGCCGACGCCTGCCGGCTCGGACCGGGCGACACCGTCGTCGAGATGGGCTGTGGCACCGGGGCGAACGTCCCGGCGCTCCGCGAGCGGGTGGCCCCCGGCGGCCGGGTCGTCGGCGTCGACGTGACCGCCCCGGCGCTACGGCGCGCCCGCCGGGCGGCCGACGACGACCGCGAGGACGGCGTCACCGTGGAGTTCGTCCGCGCCGACGCGACGACCCCGCCCGTTCGAGGCCCGGTCGACGCCGTCGTCGGCACGTTCGTCTCGGGGATGTTCCCCGACGCCGCGGACACCGTGAATCGCTGGTGTGACCTCGCCGACGGCCACGTCGTCCTCGCCGACGCGGCACCCTCCCGGCGCCGCCTGGCACGACCGCTGAACGCCCTCCTGCGGGCGGTGACGGTCGTCTCGACGCCGCCGACGACCCGGTTACGGTACGAGGACGACCTGCTCGACCGCCTCGACGAACGGGTCGAGACCGCCCACGACACACTGCGTCAGCGGGCGACGGCGACCGCCGGCCGGGACTTTCTGGTGGGGTTCATCAGGCTCACCGGCGGCCGGGTCGGGGCGGGCGGCGACTGAGCGCGGAACGGGCACGGACCGGTCGACCGCGACGGCCGGCCGCTTCCGACCCGCAACACGAGAGCGACCGACGGTGTCTAACGGCTAGGGGCCGAAGACGGGACATGGCGAGTGCCGACGACCCGGAAACGGGAGACAGCGACGGGGACGCTGCCGGTGGGGACGGCGAGTACGGGTACCGCGCCGGCTTCCGCACACAGCGCGAGGAGGTGACCGACGAGCGACTGCCGGTCGAGGGTGCGATCCCGGAGTGGCTCCGCGGGGACTACCTCGCAAACGGTCCCGGGCAGTTCGAGGTCGGGGGCGACGACCTGGCGCACTGGTTCGACCCGCTGGGGATGCTGCGACGGTTTCGCTTCGACGACGACGGCGTGGTGTACGCCAACCGGTTCGTCCGCAGTCGTGACTTCAGTTACGCCCGCTCGGAGGGCGGGGTGCGCACGCCCTTCCCCGGGACGCCGCCGGACCAACCCGTCTGGGAGCGAGTGCGCCAGACGCTGTCGGGCGTGTTTCCCGACAACCCCGTTATCGGCGTCCAGCGGGCCGGCGACCAGCACCTCGCCGTCACCGAGTCGCCGTGGGGCCTGGCGTTCGACCCCGACACGCTCTCGACGACCGGCCGGGTCGACCTCACCGCCGGCCTGGACGTCGACCTCACGCTCGCACACGTCCACTACGACCACGAGGCCGACCGCTTTCTCAACCTCGGCGTCTCCTACGGGCGAGAGACGACGTTCACGCTGTTCGAGCGCCCCGGCGACGTGCCAGTCGGGGAGAGCGACCCGGAGCCACTCGCACGACTGCGGTTCGAGGAGTCGCCGTACGTCCACTCGTTCGCGCTGACCGCCGACCACGTCGTTGTCACGGTCAACGCGTACGGTCTCGACCCGGCGACGCTGTTGACCGGGGCACTCACCCGCGACACGTTTCTCGACGCCTTCGGGCCGGTCGATGCCCCGACTCGCTTCGTCGTTCTCGACCGCGACACCGGCGAACACGTCCGCACCGTGGAGGCGCCACCGGCCTTTGTCTACCACCACGCAAACGCCTTCGAGCGCGACGACGAGGTCGTCGTGGACGCCGTCGCCTTCGAGGACGAACGCGCCGTCACCGGGCTCACCCTGGACAACCTCCGCAGCGCGACGCCGGACCTGCCGACCGGCGACCTGGTGCGGTGGCGGCTCCCGCTGGGCGACGAGGGCGACGGGAGCGAGCGAGCGACTGCCGACCGCGAGACCTTACACGAGGGGCCGGTGGAGTTCCCGATGGTGAACTACCGCGCCGTCGGCGGCGACGAGTACCGGTACGTCTATCTCGCGGAGACCGAACGCGGGAGCGGCAGTCTGCCGACCGACGTGGCGAAGGTCGACGTGGAGTCGGGACAGGTGCGCCGGTGGCGTGACTCGGGCACCCACCCCGGTGAGCCGGTGTTCGTCCCCGCACCCGACGCCGACGCCGAGGACGACGGCGTCCTCCTGTCGGTGCTGCTAGAGCCCGGTGCCGACCGCTCGACGCTCGTCGTGCTCGACGCCGCCACGCTCGAAGAACGGGCGCGGGCGCCACTTCCCCACCGGCTGCCGTACGGGTTCCACGGGCAGTTCTACGGGCCGCAGGCGCCGGGCCGGACGATGCCCTGAGCGGCTGGGCCGCCCCCCGGTGACGACCCCGGCACGGCCGCGACCCGGGAATCTTTAGTCGGTTCACCACCTCGCGGATCGTATGACTGACACGGGGCAGACGGACCTCGGAGGGTTCGCCGGGGGCGACGACGCCGACGCCGACGAGCGCAACCCGGAGGCGGAGGCCCGGGCCGTCGCCGGGCCGGAGCACGGGAACGGCGTCGACCGCGTCGTCGACCCCGAACGCGAGGCCGTGCCCGACGCCGAGGGCACCGTCGAGGTGGCCGTCACCCAGGTGGACTACACGGTCGTCGGCAGCGGCCGCGAGGAGCGACCGATCGTCCACGTGTTCGGCCGCACCCCCGACGGCGAGCAAGAGCACGTGAAGGTGCTCGGGTTCAGGCCGTACTTTTACGCCCCGACCGAGACGCTCACCGACGAACAACTCGACCACAATCGCATCACCGGCTGGGAGGAGACCGACGACGACGGCGAGCCGTACGAGTCCATTCGCGGCGAGCGACTCACGAAGATATTCGCCCAGACGCCGCGTGACGTCGGCCAGATCCGCGACGAGTTCGAGCACTTCGAGGCGGACATCCTGTTTCCGAACCGCCTGCTCATCGACAAGGACATTCGCGGCGGCGTCCGCGTCCCCGAGCGCCGCGACGACGACGGCGACCTCGTGGTGCCACACGAGGAGGTCGCCTCCGCCGACGTGGTCGCCGACCCGCGCGTGCTCACGCTCGACATCGAGGTCGACGACCGCCGCGGGTTCCCCGAGGACGGCGAGGAACCGATCGTCTGTCTCACTACCCACGACTCCTACGACGACGAGTACGTTCTCTGGCTGTACGAGGCACCCGACTGGGAGGGCAGCGTCGAGGAAGCCGTGACCGACGGCGGCGCGGCCAGCGCCGAGGAGGACGGGCCGAGGGCAGGCGCCGACGCCGACCTCGACCTCGGACTCGACGGCTACGACCCGATCCGCGGCGACATCGACGTGGACGTACGCACCTTCGAGCATGAAGCGGGGATGCTCGACGCGGTGACGAGGTACGTCCAGCAAAAGGACCACGACGTGCTGACGGGATGGAACTGTCTGCCCGGGGACAGCGAGGTGCTGATGGCCGACGGGAACACGAAGGCGATCGCGGACGTTGAGGTCGGCGATGAGGTGGTTGGATCCGAGGACCAAACAACAACTGTCGCCGAGGTGACCAACAAGTGGCAGAGTGAAAAGGAGATTCTGCGGTTCGATCTCGGTGACGGCACGTCGCTCCGGTCCTCGGAGGAGCATCGGATCATGGTCGGAGACGACGAAGCAGTCGAGTGGACCGAGGCGGCCGACATCGAGCCCGGAGACTACCTGCTCAAGCCGCGGACGTTGAACGTAGAGGAGCCGTCTGTCCCGCGACTCTCCGAACTCGTTCCCGAGGAGAACCAGCGGTTCGCAAACAGGTCGAGAGTCGCGAACTTCAAGCACCGTCTCCCGTACGGCGCCGTGAGTGAACTTGCCGACGAATTCGGGCTCGCGACGGGCTCGCTGTACAACCAGCGTCCCGATACGTGGACCCCGGAGCGGTGTGAGCAGGCTGGGGAGATGTACGACGTTCCAGTTCCGGACGGGGGCCGCGTGTATCGTCGCAACGGTATCGATCTTAACAGACAACTGACCGAGCAGGAGACGTACCTCGCCGGGTTAGTACTCGCCGACGGGTCGATGTCGAGAGACGACGGCATCAGGTTCTACAACACGAGAGAGGAACTCCACGACCAGTTCCCTGGCGACGGTCACCTCGAGCCGGACGGCAAGGGCTGTTACAAGCAGAACGTCCTCGACTTCGCTCGGATGCACGTGTTCAACGGACTTGGCATCCCGTTCGGTAATAAAAATGCCGTGGAGATCGATCTCTCTCCGGTCTACCAGATGCCGGATGAGTACGTCGCTCGATTCCTGGCGGGCGTGATTGACGGGGACGGCTCCGTCTCGTCGACGGTCACCGTCGCTGCGGAGAACGAGAGTCTCGGCGACTGGTACGTCCGTCTGTTCAAGCGGCTGGGAGTGTACGCGGAGTGCAACGGAAACGTCGTCCGTGTCCCCGACGCCGAGCGAGACATCGCAACACTGCGAGAACGGGTGCTGCCACACATGAGTCACCCCGAGAAAGCCGCCGAACTCCGGTCACTCTCCGGCGGAAAGAGTGGTCGGAGCGAGACCATCCCCCACGCGCTGTTCGAAGCCGAGACCGGCTCGGACACAAAGCGAATCGGACGCGACAAGCACCGCCGTGGGATCTCGCTCAAGCGCCACGAAACCGACGTGGAGGAGTGGGAAGACTACGTGTTCGTCGAGATTGACGCCGTCGAAACCGTCGGGACGGAGACGGCGTACGACATCGAGACGACGACTCACAACTTCGTGGCCGAGGACTGCCTCGTTCACAACTGCGACGACTTCGACATGCCGTACCTGCTCGACCGGATGGACGTCCTCGACGACCGCCCGGACGTCGAGGACGACCTCTCCGTCGAGCGACTGTCCCGCGTCGACGAGGTGTGGCGCTCGGGGTGGGGTGGGCCGGACGTGAAGGGTCGCGTCGTCTTCGATCTCCTGTACGCCTACAAGCGCACCCAGTTCACCGAACTGGAGTCGTACCGACTGGACGCCGTCGGCGAGATGGAACTCGACGTCGGCAAGGAGCGCTACCCGGGAGACATCGGTGACCTCTGGGAGGACGACCCCCAGCGGCTGCTCGAGTACAACCTCCGGGACGTCGAACTGTGCGTCGAGATCGACCGCGAGCAGGACGTGATTCCCTTCTGGCTGCAGGTGGCCTCCTTTGTGGGCTGTCTGCTGGAGGACGCCCCCACGCCCGGCGATGCGGTCGACCTGTACGTGCTGCACGAGGCCCACGGCGAGTTCGCGCTGCCCTCGAAGGGTCAGCAGGAGTCGGAGGAGTTCGAGGGTGGCGCCGTCTTCGACCCCATATCGGGAGTGCGCGAAAATGTTAGTGTTCTGGATCTTCGGAGTCTGTACCCCATGTCGATGGTGACGATAAACGCATCGCCGGAGACGCGTGTCGACGACGACTACGACGGCGAGACCTACCGTGCGCCCAACGGTCAGCGGTTCCGCAAGGAGCCCAACGGGATGATCCGGACGATGGTCGACGAACTGCTCGAGGAGCGCGAGGCGAAGAAGGCCGACCGCAACGAGCACGACCCCGGCAGCGAGGCCTACGAGCGGTTCGACCGCCAGCAAGCAGCTGTCAAAGTTATTATGAATTCGCTCTACGGGGTGCTCGGCTGGGATCGCTTCCGGCTGTACGATAAGGACATGGGCGCCGCTGTCACCGCTACCGGGCGGGCCGTCATCGAGTTTACCGAAGGAGTGACCGAGAAGACGGGGTACCAGGTCACGTACGGGGACAGCGTGACGGGAGACAGACCGGTCGTCGTCCGGGACCCCGATGGGGCGGTTCGTATCGTTCCCGTCGAGGAGCTGTTCGACCGGGCCGAGCCGAGCTCCGACGAGAACGTGCTCATCACCGCAGACGGTAGTCCGGTCGGGGGCGTCGAGACGGGCAAGGAGTACGGTACGCTGGACGGGTGGGACGCACTCTCGATGTCCGACAGCGGCACGGCGGAGTGGCACCCGATCGAGAGCGTGATGCGACACGAGACCGACAAGTCCGTCGTCACCCTCAGGCACAAGACCGGCGAGTCGACGACGACCCGCGACCACTCTTACGTCGTCGAGGACGGTGACGAGTACGTCGAAGCGGCGCCGGAAGAGGTCGAGGAACCGCTCCGTATCCCTAGTCTGCCGGTCGCTTCAGAAGCCGACATCATCGACGTGTACGAGACGCTCGAGGGGTACGAGCGTGAGTACGAAGACGGGCGCGGAACCGGCGGGACAACGATCAAGGCAAAACAGGTCCATGCGAACGACGAGTTCGTCTGGTTCGGTCACGAGCACTACGACGAGCTCGACTCGACCGTCATGGTCCAGCGATACATCGAACCGGGAACCGAAGACTGCGCGGCGCTCTGTCGGCTGCTGGCCGCGTACGTGACCGAGGGAAGTGCGACGACGGTCGAGACATCGTCGGCCAAGTTCGGCGCCAGCATCGCGGAGTCGCGTCGTGAGTGGCTCGAAGGACTGC
>CAZQHW010000007.1:0-30935 GCA_964593395.1 uncultured Halobacteriales archaeon | reverse complement strand
GCGACCCAGACGAGTCCCTTCGACCGGATGACCGAGTCCGGCAGCGACCGGAGAAACGAGTGGAACCGCCCGGGGTGCAGCGGTCGCCTGGACTCGTAGGCGACGGACGTCACCCCGTACGTCGAGGCGGGGTCGTGGACGTGGTCCGCGTGGTCGTGGTCCGCGTGGTCGTGGCTCGCCGCGTCCGTCGTCTCCGTGCTGGCGTGGTCGATCGCCTGCTGGCGGTGTCGACGCTCGCTCAGCGAGTCGGGACCGAACAGGCCGGTGTCGAGAACGGCGTCGGGCGACACCTCGCCGTGCGTGGTCCGGTACCGCCTGGCGTCGGGGTTCAGGGCCTCTAGCAGCGTTTCGGTCTCCGTGATGGTCGCCTCGTCCGCGAGGTCACACTTGTTCACGAGCAGGACGTTCGCGTACTCGGCCTGGGTGACCAGCAGGTCGGACAGCGGCCGCACCTCGCCGTCGGTCTCGGCCTGGCCCGGTCGCTCGCGGCGGATGTCTTCCGTGGTGACGACCCCGTCGTCGGCGAGGGTCGTCCGGAACCCGGCCGCGTCGACGACGGTCACGAGCGTGTCCAGTCGGTACGGCGCCGACGCGGGACCGGTGGTGAACAGGCGAGCGACCGGCGTGGGCGCGGAGATGCCGGAAGACTCGACAACGAGTTGGTCGAACTCGCCGGTGCGGGCCAGTCGGCTGACGGCCACCTCCAGGTCGTCGCGGAGGTCACAGCAGATACAGCCGTTCGACAGTTCGGTGATCCCCTCGCCCCGCCGCTCGACCAGTTCGGCGTCGACGTTGAGCGCTCCCATGTCGTTGACCAGTACCGCGATCCGCCGGTCGCCCGGGTTCGAGAGCAGGTGGTTCAGTGTCGTTGTCTTGCCCGCCCCCAGTGCCCCCGACAGCAGGGTGACCGGGGTCCCCTCGTCTCGTGCAGTCACGGCGGAACAGTTCTCGATGTTCACACTTAGTTGTCTCGCCGTTTGCGGCGGTGCGTTTTTGTTTTCTCTGTGTCAGGCGTACGCTATGGGACTCGAGGCGCGCATCCGAGCGTACCGTGAGGTCGTCGAGGAGTGGCTCCGGGGGTTGTACCACGGGATGGTGTCGCACCCGGCGTACGAGAAGATCGAGAACGCGGCCGAGGACAGCGAGGACGCCTTTTTGCTCGCGTGTTTCCCCGACGCGTTCGGCATACCGAGCCCGGTGGCGTACTACACGACGGAACTCCTGCCGTACCTCGGTGAGGAGTTCGAGCAGTGGGAACGCCGGATGTGGGACCGTCAGTCGGCACTCGAGCGAAAGGGCAAGCAGTACCACTTCTGATGGACCGATTCGTCTTCTTCGGCGGCAAAGGCGGCGTCGGAAAGACGACCGTCTCCAGTGCGTACGCCCACAAGTGTGCCCGCGCCGGACTGGAGGTGTTACTCGTCTCGACGGACCCGGCACACAGCACGGCCGACGTGTTCGACCAGCCCTTTGACGACGACCCGCAGTCGGTCGAGGGGTACGACTCCCTGTCCGCAATGGAGATCGACCCCGAGGAGGCCGTTGACGAGCACCTGATGAGCATCCGACGCTCGCTTGGCGACCAGGTCAGCCCGGCCATCGTCAACGAGATCGACCGCCAGATCGAACTCGCACACCGGACGCCGGGCGCTCACGAGGCGGCGCTGTTCGACCGGTTCATCGACGTGATGCGCGACGCCGAGGCGTTCGACCGCGTCGTCTTCGACACCTCGCCGACTGGTGGCACCCTCCGGCTGCTGTCGCTGCCGGAGTACCTCGGCGGCTGGATCGACCGACTGCTCGAGAAACGCCAGGAGAGCGTCAAACTGTACGAGCGGGCCGCCATCGGCGGCCGGGAGCCGCGTCGCTCGCAGGTCGGCGACCCGATCATCGACCGCCTGCAACGACGAAAGGAGAACTTCGAGTTCGCCGGCCAGACGCTCCGGAACGACGCCTCGTTCTTTCTGGTGTTGAACCCCGACCAACTCTCGGTGCGCGAGACGGCCCGGGCCGTCGACCAACTCCGCGAGTACGACCTCACCGTCTCCGGCCTCGTGATGAACCGTCTCACTCCCGAACCGGACCCCGACGAGAACGGCCGTGGTGCCCGGTACCTGCGCGACAGCATCGAGACCGAACGCGAGCGCCTCCGGGAGGCACGGGAGTCGATCGACCCGCCCGTCGTCGCGACGATCGAGTCCCGGGTGCGGGAAGTAAAGGGTGACCTCCTCGACGCCGTCGCCACGGAGATGGACATCGACCCGCGGTGACCGGCCCTGTCCGGAGTCTATCACGAACGTCCGTGGTTTTTTTCACCCATCCGAACGTCCGTTATATTTGGAAACCTATAACTTGTTCCTTTGCTACCAGTTGAGTTGTAACATGGTTTCAGTTGCCACAGTTGTCGTACTGTCACTCGTCACGTTCACCGTCGGCTACGTCGCGTACTCCCGATACCTGTCGCAGTTCGTCGAACTTGACGACGAAACCGAGACACCGGCCCACAAGTACAACGACGGCCAGGAGTACGTGCCGTCGAAGAAACCGGTGCTGCTCGGACACCACTACTCGAGTATCGCGGGTGGAGCGCCGATCGTCGGGCCGATCACCGCGGGAGCGGCGTTTGGCTGGCTCCCGGCGATCCTGTGGATCGCGATCGGTAACCCGCTCTTTGGCGCCGTTCACGACTTTATGTCGCTGTCGGCGAGTGTCCGTCACGAGGGGAAGTCGATCGGGTACATCATCGGTGAGTACGTCGGCGACCGCGGAAAGGACATGCTGCTGTGGTTCGCCTTTCTGACGATCATCCTCGTCATCGCGGTGTTCGCGCTGGTGGTGGCGGTCGTGTTCGACGTCTTCCCGGCGGCGGCCACGTCGAGCATGATCTACATCGCACTGGCGCTGTTGTTCGGGGTGTACCTGTACCAGTTGAACCTCCCGTTCCTGCCCGGTGCGGTGGCGTTCGTCGCGATGGTGTTCGCCGGCGTGTTCGTCGGTCTGGAGTACCCCATCGCGCTGGTCGCCCGGGAGGGTACCGCCGCGGACACGATCGTCCTGCTGGGTGACGCCTCGTCGTGGAACTGGCTGCCGCTCTCCGGGGCACAGAACGCCAACCGGGCCGCGTGGGTACCGGTGGTCGTGGTGTACGCGTTCGTCGCGAGCGTCCTGCCGGTGTGGGTGTTGCTCCAGCCGCGGGACTTCCTCACCTCCAGTCTGCTGTACGTCGGGGTCGGCGGCATGCTGCTGGGCGTGCTGGCCGCCACCGTCACGTCGCTCGTCGGCGGCGGCTTCTCGGTCACCACCGGCGGGAACACTTACACCAGCCTGGAGATGAGCCTGCCGGCGTTCAAAGGCTTCACCAGCGCGCTCGGGCCCATCTTCCCGTTCCTGTTCGTCACCATCGCCTGCGGGACGATAAGCGGGTTCCACTCGCTAGTTTCGTCAGGGACGACCGCCAAGCAACTCGACACGGAGACCGACGCCCGCGCCATCGGGTACGGTGCGATGCTCGGGGAGGGACTGCTTGCCACCACCGCCGTGGCCGCCCTCGCGCTGGTCGCCGTGACCGACTTCGGTAGCGGACTCGCGGGCGCGCTGGCGAACTTCCCGGTCGGCGGCGCCATCATGCTCGGTGCCGGGTTCGGCCTCCCGACGGCCATCGGGACGACGTTCATCGGGCTCGTGTTCGTCAGTTTCCTGCTGACCTCGACCGACACCGCCACCCGTCTGGGGCGGTACATGCTCGAGGAGATCGTCGGCACGCCCGAAACGAGCGTCCAGAACGTCGCGGTCAACCGCTACTTCAACTCCGGCGTGTTGCTGTGCGTTCCGGCGTACCTGCTGGTCGGCAGCGGGGAGTGGGCGACACTGTGGCCGCTGTTCGGCGGTGCCAACCAGACCCTCGCCGCCCTCGCCCTGCTGGCGGCGACGCTGTGGCTGGCCAACTGGGACGACCAGAAGCAACTCATCAGCACCGGCGTGCCGATGGCGCTGATGCTCGTCGTCACCGTCACGGCGCTGCTGTGGATCGGTCTCTACACCGCTCCGACCGACGTTCTCGATGCCCAGAGCACCGCGGCAATGGTCTCTGCCGGCATCCAGTCGGTGATCGCGCTCATTCTCGCTGGACTGGCGCTCTCACTGACCTGGATGGGCTACAACAACATCAGGTCGGTCCGGAACAGCTACACTGGAGCGGTCACGAGCGACGACTGAACACGCCCCGGAGGCGCTCGAACACGCCACCCCGGTCCTCGGCGTCGCCGTCGTCCCACAACTTGAACGCCCGCACGACGTCGGTCTCCGGACTGGCGACCGACGCCTCTTTCTCGGGCGAAACGACGAACAGTCGCACAGCGTAGTGTCCGTGGTACCCGTACTTCAGCAGCGTCCGTGACTCGTACCCCGAGACAAACTCCCGGACGTCCGTGGGGATCTCCGGCGAGACCACGCCGAAGACAAAGTCCGTCCCGAAGTGCTCCTCGCTCGGCTCGATCCACCGGTCGGCCAGTTCGTCGCCCAGGTCGGACAGACGCTCCATCGCCGCGACCGAGACACGGTCGTCGCGTTTCACGAACAGGTGCTGTGTCGTCTCGTGGTCGCCGTACGTGATCGACGGGTGGAGAAACTGCTTGCGACGCTGGATCGCCAGTTGGCCGTAGAGGGTGAACCGGTGTCCCCGGACGGACCGGTCCCGTTCGAGGTCGTAGTTGTGCAGGAGTCGGTCGCTCACCCGGTCGACGTACTGGTCGTCCCAGTCCGGAACCCCCGCGAGTGGCTCCTCCTCGCCGTCTTGCCGGTCGCCGTCGCTCATACGCACAGTCTATCACTGGATCACAAAAGTTTCCGCCACCGTCGCCGGGTCGAACACCACCGGGGTGCGCCCGACCCGGTGACCCCGTCCCCCGTGTGGACAGTGTTCGCGTGGGGAAAGATTAAGATTCACTGGTACGTGGGTGGTGCCCATGGGACGCAGCGAGGAGGACACAGAGACGTGCGGTCGGTGTGCGATGAGTTCCGTCTCCGGCGTCATGGAGGAGGATCACGACCCCTTCGAGGGCGAACGCATCGAGGTTGAGGAGGACGACATCCGGAAGATATCACCGAGTGTCCTCCTTGGCCGCGCGAAACACCGTATCGACAGTCTCGTCGCGAGGATCACCTACGGCCGCTGACCGCGCCCGGGTCGTCCGGTGGCCGGCGTCGACCACTCGATGCCCCGCCTTCGGCGACTCACAGCGGAAACGACCGCAGCAACGCCAGACGCTTGTTTCGCAACCGGACCGACAGTCCACCGGAGCGGTCGTGGATCGTCTGCATCTCCGTCCCGGTTGACTCGGAGTCGAACACGGCGGCGTTCTGTTCGACGTGGTCCGGCGAGGACGAGCGGGGGATCGCCGCGACGTTCGGCTGCTGGACGAACCAGCGTAGCGCCACCTGCGTGCGGGTCTTGTCGTGCCGCTCACCGATCCGCGCGAGGGTGTCGTCGTCCAGCACCGACCCGCGGGCGGGGAGGCGTCTCAGGTGTCCGTCGCGAGTCGTTCGAGCCCCGCGACGGCGGCGCCGACGAGGACGGCGAGAACGACGACCACCACGAGAAGCGTCGAGACGACGCTCACGATCGGGTCGAGACTCCCGCGCAGCGAGTTCCAAGCCAATACCGGCACCGTGCGAGTGTCCGGCCCGGAGACGAACAGCGTCATGACGAACTCCTGTAGACTGACAATAAACGCGATCAGTCCGGCGGCGAACAGTCCCGAGCGCACGTTCGGGGCGACCACCTCGGCAAAGGCGCGTGTGGGGGTCGCCCCGAGGTCGAGTGCGGCCTCGCGGAGTCGCGGGTCGAACCGCGACAGCGAGGCTCGCATCACGGAGAAGGCAAGTGGCATCGCCCACAGCGAGTGTGCGGCGACCACGGCGAGGTAGGTCTGCTGGAGGTCGAACTCCCCGAGAAAGACCAGCAGCGAGACGCCGAGCACCACGCCCGGCACCAGGAGTGGCACCACCGCCAACCCGAGAACGGCCGCCTCGCGGCGCCCGCGCAGGTCGCTCACGCCGAGAGCGGCCGTCGTCCCGGCGACCGTCGCAAGCAGCGTCGTGCCGCCGGCCGCGAGCAGACTGTTCAGCGTCGCCCGCCGCCACCGGAGACTGCCCACGAACGCCTCGTACCACCGCGTCGACAGCCCCGCCGGCGGAAACGACAGCGACCCCGTACTCGAAAAGGAGGTCACCACGACGACCGCGATCGGCGCCAGCAGAAAGGCAAACACCACGCCGACGCTCGCCCGGAACAGCCACTGCCCCACGGCCACGCTGTCGACCCGTGGCCGCGTCGCGGGACTCGACCGGTCACCGCTCACCGTCACAGTTCCGGGTTCGCCCCCGTCGGCCCGTCGTGGCGGGTCGTCACCGTCTCCGTCGTCGGCGTCGGCGTTTGGCTCAACCATCGCTCCGGCCTCCCTGGCGGCGCAGTCCGTACGCCCCGAGCGCGAGCACGACGAACACGACCGTCGTGAGGACGACCGCCAGCGCGGCGGCGGCGGGGTAGTCGAACTGCCGGAGCAGGCTGTCGACCTCGACGGCGACGGTCCGCTCCCCGCTGGAGCCGAGCAACAGCGGTGCCGCGTACGCGCCGGCACTCCAGGCGAAGGCTATCACGCCGCCGACGGCCATCCCCGGGGCGGCGTGTGGCAACACGACCTCCCGGACCGCCCGCACCGGTGTCGCCCCCAGGTCGCTCGCGGCCTCGACGAGGTGTTCGTCCAGCCCCGTCAGCACCGAGTACACCGACAGCACGACGTACGGCACGACGACGTACAACTGCCCCAGCAACACGCCGACCTCGTTGTTCACGAGCAACAGCGGAGCATCAAGCAGTCCCGACGAGAGCAACGCCCCGTTGACCACGCCGTCGGGCGAGAACACCACCAGCGCGGCGAACAGTTTCACCACCAGCGTCGTGAACATCGACACGACGACGCCGGCGAGCAACACCGTCCGGACGAGTCCCGACCCTTTCCAGGCCGCGTAGGCGTACAGCGTGCCGACGGCGACCGCAAGCAGCGTCGCGACAGCGGCGAACCCCATGGTGAACCCGAACACCCGCGTGGCGACCGAGGAGTCCAGCAGGAACTGGTACCCCTCGACCGACCACGTGCCACGGACCAGCGCCCGCCCGGTCGACCGCCGTGCGAGACTCACCCGCAGCAGGTACCCCATCGGGACGACGAACACGAGCAGGTCGAACAGCACGAGCGGCACCAACAGGAGCCGTCGCCGGGTGACCGCCCCGAGTCGCCCCGGGTCGAGCGCGCCTATCGCGGCTCCGAGTCCGGTCTCGCGGCCGGACGCGTCCGCCTCGCTCATGTCCGGACCCGGAGCCGGCCGTCGTCCGGCCCGAAGTAGTAGGCCTCGGTCACGTCCCACGACAGCCGCGCCCGGTCCCCCCTCGACAGGTCCGGCGCTCGCGTCGCCGGCCGCTCGACGAACACGTCGACGCCGTCGCCGACGGTGACGTACTGCCGGACGGTCGACCCGCGGTGGACCACCTCCGAGACCGTCCCCGAGAGCGTCAGGCCCCGCTCGGCGCTCGTCTCGTCGGTCTCCGTGACGTTCGGCTCCGGTGCCGTGCCGCCGTCCGGGCTGGCGGGTGCCGGTGTCACGTCGACCGTCTCGGGTCGTACCGACGCGGTGACGCCGTCGCCGCTCGACGGCGCCGTCTCGAACGGTATCGTCCGCTCCACGCCGAGCGACGGAAACGCCACGTCGGCGAGCGAGCGGCCCGCGTCGCTCTCCGTTCCGGCGACGCGGCCCTCGAAGAAGTTCGTGCTCCCCAGAAACGACTCGACGAACCGGTCGACGGGGTCGTTGTACACCGTCTCGGGAGCGCCGACCTGGACCAGTTCGCCGTCGTTCATGACGCCGATCCGGTCCGCGAGGGTGAACGCCTCGTCCTGGTCGTGAGTGACGTACAGCATCGGCGTCTCCAGCCGTTCCTGTATCCGCTTCACCTCCAACTGCATCGTCTCCCGGAGTCGCTTGTCGAGGTTCGACAGCGGCTCGTCCAGCAACAACACGTCGGGGTCGACCGCCAGCCCCCGGGCCAGCGCGATACGCTGTTTCTGCCCACCGGACAACTCGCCGGGCCGGGCGTCGGCGTAGTCGGCCATCTCCACCGTCGCCAGGTGTTCGCGGGCCCGCTCCCGGCGCTGGTCGGCCGGCACGCCGGCCATCTTCGGCCCGAAGGCGACGTTCTCTATGACGGTCTTGTTCGGAAACAGCGCCCAGTTCTGGAACACCGTCGCGCAGTCGCGGTCGTACGGCGGCACGCTCGTCACGTCGTTCCCGTCGAGCGCGACCGCGCCACTCTCCGGCGTCTCGAACCCCGCTATCGTCCGCAGCGTGGTCGTCTTCCCGCACCCAGAGGGCCCGAGCAGACAGAACAGTTCCCCCGCCCGGACCGACAGCGACAGGTTCTGGACGGCCACCACCCCGTCGTACGCGACGCGGACACCGTCGAGGTCGACGACACCCGTCACGACGCACCACCCGGCGGTGCGTGTGCCGCCCTCGTGGCGTCGGTGTCCGGGGTGTCCGGCTCTCGTGTCGTCGTCGGCAGCGCGTGTCCTCGTGTCATGTCATGTCCTCTCGTGTCTCGTCGTGTCGAGTCCGCGTCCAGATCAGAACTCGTTCTGGAACTCCTTGTACCGCTCGTTGAGTTGGGGGGCGGCCTCGGCGATCCGGGCGTACTTCTTGAACACGACGTTCTCGTCGAGTTCGTCGTTTCCGAGTGGCACCTGTTCTCTCGTCGCCTCGGGGTAACTGGCGTTCTCGTTCGCCATCCCGAGATTAAAGGCGTCGGCGTAGGCCGTCTGGACGTCCTCACGCAGCAGGAAGTCGATGAACTCCTCGGCCTGCGTGCGGTTGCTGGTCCCGCGGGCGACCTGGTAGTGGTCGATGTAGCCGACGGTCCGGTCGGGGACGTGGACGCCGACGTTCATCTCCTCGGTCTCACGGCCCTTTGCGACGGTGTAGGCGTAGAAGTACTGGCCCATGTCCGCGATCCCCTGTGAGATCGCCGTCCACATGTCCTGTGCCCCGCTGTAGAACTTCGACACCGGCATCTCCGCGAGCGTCTCGAAGATGGCGTCGCGCTGGCTCTCGTCGTACAGTTCGCCGGCCATCGGCGCCTCGTCGGCGACGATGGCACCCATCAGGACCGTGTTGAGAAAGTAACTCCCCGGCAGCGCGACGTTCTCTGCGGCCTCCTCTGTCACGAGGTCGCTCCAACTCTCGGGCTGGAAGTCGACGGCGTCTTCGTCGTACGCGTACCCCATGATGCCGTAGGCCACCGGCACGCCGTCGTCGCTCACGATGTTCTCGTCGAGGGCCGGCTTCACCGTCTCGGCGTTCGGGATGTTGTCGTAGCGGATCGGCTCCCAGAGGTCGTCCTGGTTGCCGAGGTAGTGGTCTCGCGTGCTCCCGACGGTCAGGTCGAAGGGTGGGTCGTCCGACGGCGACTGGCGGATCTTGCCGAGGATGTTCGACCAGTTGCCGACGACCTGCAGACTGTTGCCGGTTTCCTCCTCGTACATCGGCTTTATCGTCTCCTCGAAGACGGCCTGGTTCGTGCCGCTCCACGTCGAGACCGTCAGCGGCCCGCCACCACCACCGCCGGTACACCCGGCGACGGCGAGTGCGGCAGTCGTGCCACCCGCGGCAAGAAGCCCTCGGCGACTCACGACCCGGCCGTCCGTTCCCTGACCGGACGCGGTCTCCGCGTCGCTGCCAGCCGTCTCACCGCTCTCATCAGTCGTCCCACGGGGTTCGCTCATGCTCGTACGCGCACGCGCGCGCAGATAAGCGGCACGATGCGGTGAGACACGAGACAGCCCCGCCGGCGAGTGCCCTGGGTGGGCTACCGTCTCGCCCGGAGTTCGGGGAAGTACCGCCCGTGGAAGTCGAAGGGGGCGGCGTGGGGCAGGGTCACCCGGGCGCGCTCCTCGAGTGTTTGCCCGTCGAGAACGAGCAGTCGCGAACGGTCCGCCCCGTCGTCGAGGGCAACCGTCAACAGGACGCCGTCGTCTTCGGCCTCGCGTTCGTCGTCTGGCGCCGGGACGAAGATCGGTTCGCCGAAGTAGTCCCCGCCGACGCCGTTCTGGGTCACGTTGTCGGTCTCGGTGTCGTACTTCATCACGCCGGTCGCCCACTCGGTGACCGGTTGGTCCATGCTCATCGCGTACACGTAGCGGTGCTCACGACACCAACGCGCCGGCGAACTCGTCGGCAGGGCGGTGCCGTTCTCGTACAGCGTCTCCCGCTCGACGGTCGCCCCGTCGGCGCCGTACCGGTCGCCGTCGAGGTCGACGGTGAACCGTTCCAGACGCCCGGCGATCGCGTCCAACTCGCCCGCCCGCAGCGAGTCGAGGTACAGCGAGTCGATCGACTCGGCATCGGGCACCGTCTCCAGGTCGAACACCACCCGCGAGCCGCCGTCACGCTCGAAGGCGTTGACGTGGTGAAAGCCAAAGACGGCGTCGGTGACGGGGTCGGCCACGACCTGCCCGCTGGTGCGGTCGAGAACGACGACCCGCGTGCCCCGCTTTGGCTCCCACTCGAACTGCTCGATAAACGCCGGCTGGCGACCGGGACGCAACAGCCGCAGCGGGTCCAGCCGCAGTGGGAACTCGGTGATGACGGCGTACCGCGGAGTGAGCGCGAAACTGTGCATGTACGCCGGCGCGTCGGTGTCGACGCTGCCGACGTGTCGACGCTCGCCCGGCCCGGTGACGGCGTGGACGTGGTACTGACTCGTGCGGCCGAACTCCGTCTCGACGTTCACCAGGGCGCCGGTCGTCGGGTCCCGCTTCATGTGTGCCATCGCCAACTGCCCGGAGGGCTGGTCGCCGTCGTATGTCACGTCGCCCGTCGCCTCGAGGGTGTTCGGGTCGACGACGACGTGCCGGGGCGACTCCGTCAGCGCGAGGTACTCCTCGCCGACGCGTTCGACGACGATGTTCGCGTTGTCGTAGGCGTCGGTCAGGAAGCCGGCGAGGCGGGTCCGCAGCGTCGTCTCGCCGGTCGCGAACCCACCCTCGAACTCGCCGGCACGGGCCGCCGCCAGGGTGTCGGTGTCGAGAAACCGGTTGCGGTAGTGGACGGCGTCGCCACCGCCACGGGCCGTTCCCCCGGGGTCGAACGTGAACCGGTACAACATCGCCAACCCGTCGAACCAGTGGTCGACCGACCCGCCCTCCGAAAAGGAAAAGGCGCCTGGACCGTTCCGGAGCAGGCTCCCGGTCAGCCACTCCGGCAGGTCCCCATCGACCGACAGCGTCTCCGCGCGCTCCTCGTGCAGCGAGTGAAAGCCTGGGTGTGTCGCCACGCCCCCGTTCCGGCCCCGACGGACTAAGCCCTGCCGGACTCCGGCACGCTTTGTCCCCGTTCGCCCGGGAGACCTCACAGCGTTCAAGCCCACCCCTCCCCTCTGGCGAGGCGATGCGGACCCGGCGCGGCCTGCTGGCGGCGGTCGCGGGCGTCGGCGCTAGCGCCGCGACCGTTGGCTGTCTCGACCGTCCCACGTCCGACCGCGGGCCGCTCGACGCCGCCGGTGACGCCCGTCTCGGACTCGTCGGCGACGTGATGCTCGGGCGCAGCGTCACCGACCACTGGGCCGGTACCGCCGACCCCGCCGGCGTCTGGGGGTCGACGTTGCCCCGGTTGCGGGCGCTCGACGGCTTCGTCCTGAACCTGGAGTGTTGCGTGTCGGCCCGCGGCGACCCCCGCGACAAGACGTACCTGTTCCGTGCCGACCCGTCGTTTGCGGTGCCGGCGCTGTCAGCCGCCGACGTCTCCGTCGCCGCCCTCGCCAACAACCACGTTCTCGACTTCGGCCCCGCCGCGCTGCGGGACACGCTCGACAACCTCCAGGGCGCCGGCGTCGCCCACGCCGGCGCCGGCCCCTCCCGGTCGGCGGCGCTCGCGCCCGCCGTCGTCGAGGTCGGTGGCCTGACCGTCGCGACACTCTCGCTGACCGACCGCTACGTCGCCTCCGCCGCCGCCGGCGACCGGCCGGGCACCGCCTACCTGCCGATGGACCCCCGGACCCCCGACACCCGCTCGACCGTCCGCGGAGCGCTCGACCGCGTTGCCGACCACGACCCCGACCTCGTGGTCGCCTCGCTGCACTGGGGACCGAACTGGGAGACCGCGCCCGACGACAGACAACAGGCCTTTGCCCGCTGGCTCGTCGACGAGGGCGTCGACGTGGTCCACGGCCACAGCGCCCACGTTCTCCAGGGCGTCGAGGTGTACCAGGGCCGCCCGATCGTGTACGACGCCGGCGACTTCGTCGACGACTACGTCGACCGCGAGGACGTGGTCAACAAGCGCTCGGCGCTGTTCGAACTCGTCGTCGCCGACGGCGACCTGCGGGCACTCCGCGCCGTGCCGACGGTGATCGAGGACGAGACCGCAGCGCTCGCCGAGAGCACAGCAGCGACCTGGGTTCGCGAGACGCTTCGGGAGCGCTCTACTGCCCTCGGGACGACGGTCGAACGCGCCGACGACGGAAACGGTGTCGTGGTCCCGCTGGACACCTGACCCGGCGAGTCACAGTTTGCCGGCGTTTCGCGCCTGTTCGGCGCGGCGGGTCGCCTGGTCCAGGCGGTTGTCGGTCGCCCGTGCCAGGCCAGGCGGCAGCGACTCACGAGCCGCCGACAGCCGCGAGGCCACCCGGTCCAGGCGGGTCTGGACGGCCTCGAGGCGCTGTTCGGCGCCGCCGCGGTCGCCGGCCTCGGCACGCTCGGCCGCCCGCTCTGCGGCTTCGGCCACCGCCGCCAGCGCCCGTGCCAGTCCTTGGACGGCGTTCTCCTGGCCGCTGCCGTCGCTGCCGTCCCCCCGGTCGTCGTCATCGTCGTCATCGTCATCGTCATGGTCGTCGGCGACGGCGGCCACCTCGGCGCGGGTCTCACTCGCCACGTCCGCGAGGTACCGCGCCAGCGGGGCGACCCCGGCACGGGCGTTCTCGACGCGGACGCGGTTCTCGTCGGCGGGGTTCACCCGGAAGGCGCCCACGTCGTCGTCGTCGTCGCGCACCTCCGCCGTGAACGCGCCGCCGCGGTGGACGTACACCGCGTCCGGGCCGTCGACCGGCGACTCGTACAGCCGCCCGGCGAAGTCGTCCTCGACGGCGACCGCGGTCGGTCGGCCGTCGCCGTCTGCCGGTTCGACCTCGACCTTCGTCGCCATCTCCCGCGCGACGAGGGGAATCTCGCCGTCGACGCCGGCGACGGTCGTTCCCGTCCCGGAGACGGGCACCGTCTCGCCGTGCGGGGCGACGCCGGCGCCGTTGACCGTGAGGGTGTGTTCGCCCGCCTCGACGCCTTGGACGGCGGCGACGCCCCGGAACGTCGGCACCGCCTCGGGGTCACTCTGCAACAGGGCGACGGACTCGACGGAGGCGGTGACGGTCTCCAGTCCCGCCCCCGCTGGCGCGTCGTCGTTCGTGACCGCCCTGGTGACGCCGGCGACGACCTGTCCCACCGGTGACGGTTCGCCGACGGCCTCGTACCGCTCCGAGAGGGCCTGGCGGTGGGTGGCCTCGGTGATGTCGCTCGCGGGCGCCTCGTAGCGGGTGTCCTTCCAGGGCGTGCCGGTCGTGGTGATGTGGCCGGCGACGGCGTCCTCCGCGGCCTGTGGAACGGAGAACTCGAAGCTCAACTGCGGGCCAGTGAACGCCTCGATGTGCTCCAGTTCGGCGGTCGGCACGAGGTCGTAGAGTTCGTCGGCCTCGGCGTCGCGGCCCTCGAACTCGTAGCGCAGCCCCGTCTCGCGCTCGGGCAACTCGGGCGGCGAGGAGAGCGCCGCGAACGACCGCACCGTCACCTCCTCGGGGACGAGGTCCGCCGCGCTCACCGACGGCAGGCGGTCGTCCTCGTACACCGGGACGCCGTCGAGTTCGGGCACCACGTACGGTAGCGTGCCCCCCTCGTCGCGGGGCAGGCCGTACGCCAGCGGGATCCCTGCCACGTCCTCCAGGCCGTCGACGACGCGGTTCGTGATGTCGGCCACGTCGCCCTCCGGCGGGAGCCGCTGGAACTGCTTTTCGTCGTCGTTGACCGACAGACCGCTGGAGTGCGACCCCAACTCGGAGAGCACCCGTGGCCGCCCGTCGGGGTCGGGGTCGAGGTGTTCGTTGTTCGGCACCCGCCTGGAGTGTGAACTCGCGACGTACAGTTGCGGGTCGCCCGAGTCGACGTCGACGAACACCTGCAGCAGTTCCCAGTCGTGCCAGTGGAAGTTGGTGGTGAACTGGTCGAACGCCGAGTACAGCCAGAACTGCACCACGGCGAGCGGGGAGTCGTCGTACCGGCGGACGTTGTAGAAGACGCGAGGCTCGGGCGGGTCGTCGCCGCCGCCGTCGGTGACGTACCCCTCCAGGGCGTCGAACCCGTCAACCACGACCGTGCCGTCGTCACGCTCGCTCTCGTACCGGCGAGGGTCCGTCGGGAACCACTCCTCCCGACGGTCGAAGTACACCGTCGGAGCGAACCGTTCGGCCAGCGACCGCGCCTGTTCGTCGTCCACCGTGCCGGTGGGGGCGTCGTCACCGGACTCGAGCAGCGAACAGCCCGCCAGTGAGGCGACGCCACCGCCGGCCGCCGCCGCGAGTAGCGTTCGTCGGTCGAGCGTGGACGGGTCGGCGCCGCTCATCGGCGGGCGTGGGTCGTGACGGCGGGGGCCGGTCGTCGCCGGTCCCGTCGCCGGATCGGCTCGTACACGGTACGTGCCACGCACCTGGCGGCATAGGCTTTCCGTTGCCGTCCGCCGACGGCCGAGCGAGTGCCCTGTCGACTACGGTCCCTGCGGGCCGCCGTCGTCCAGGCCGAGTTCCGTCTCCAGCGCCGCGGCGTCCGCGATCCCCTGTTTCTGGGCCGCTGTCAGGTCGGTCCGGGCCTCGTCGACGAGCGTGCTCGCCCGCTCCGTGTCCCCGGCGTCGGCGGCGGCGACCGCCTCCACCAGCGAGGCCGCGGAGGACTCGTACAGTCCCGCGGTCTCGACCGCCTCGACGCAGGTCGCCCGCCCGTCGTCGCCCTCGACCGCCTCGAGCAGCGTCACCGCTTTCTCGAAGTGGCCGACGGCGTCCCCGAAGGCCGTCTCCGCGCGAGCGAACGCCTCGCCCGCGGCGTCGTTCTCGCCGCGGTCGAGAGCGCCGGAGCCGGTCCGGTACTCGTCTCTGCCCGTCGCGACGCGGTCCTCGCCGTCCCGGTACGCCGAGACGACGTCCAGTTTCTCCCCCGTGCCTTCGCTGCCGACGCTGAAACTGCACCCGGCGAGTGCGGAGAGCGTGGCCGCGCCCGCCGCCAGCACCGCCCGCCGCCCGTGGTCGCTCATAGTCGTCGCACCCGAACGGTGTCACACGACGCCGACAACAACCTTCGGGCCGACCACCGGTCGCAGACGGCGGGCCACTCCCGCGAAGGCGACGGGGACGGGGACGGGCGAGCGCCACACGGCGCACGGGTCGTCCGGGTCAGTCCTCGCCCGACTCGTAGTGCTCGCCGGCGGCCTCCGGGAGCCGGGTGCGGCCGACGAGTGCGAGGACGACGATCACGGTGACAAAGGGAATCGTGCGGACCAGCGGCGCCGGCAGGCCGACGTTGCGCAACTGGAGGGCGGTCTGGACTGCCTCCAGCCCGGCGAACAGGAGCGTCGAGAGAAAGGCGCCGACCGGATTGTAGTTGCCGAACAGGTAGGCGACGATGGCGATGAACCCCTTGCCGTTGACCATCGTCGGGCCGTTGCCGGTGAACTGGCCCAGTTCGAGCGACAGCGCGGCGCCGCCCAGCCCCGACAGCATCCCCGAGAGAACAACGGCGACGTACCGCACCCCGGAGACGCTCACGCCGGCAGTGTCCAGAGCCTTCGGGTTCTCGCCGCTTGCCTCTACCCACCGCCCGAAACGGGTGCGGTTCAGCACGTACCAGCAGGCGACGACCAGTCCGACCGTGGCGTAGACGAACACGCCGGCGTCGAACAGCGCGCCGACGAAGCGCACGCTGGCGAGTGCCGACAGCGCGTCGCTCAGAACCGGCACGCCGGCGACCAGGTCGGTGATCGTCGGCGGGGTGTTGGTGAGGCTGTCCGTGTTCGGCCCGCCGTAGACGACCTGTGCGGCGAACGGACCCAGCCCCAGCGCGATGAGCCACACCGCCAGCCCGGCGATGATCTGGTCGGCGCGGAACTCGATACAGACGACGGCAAACAGCGCCGCGAGCAGCGTACTCGCGAGAACGCCGCAGGCGACGCCGACCCACAGCGACCCGGTGACGTCGGTGGCGTACACCGCGGCGAACGCCGAGATAATGAGCAGACCCTCCAGGCCGATGTTGATGACGCCGCTTTTTTCCGCGAAGATCCCGCCAAGCGCCGCCAGCGCGATCGGCACCGACAGCCGCAGCGTCGAGGACAGTGCCCCCGTCGAGAACACCACGTCGACCGCGGTGCCTGCCGGCGACCCCGGAAACGCCAGGCCGACGAGCGTCGTCAGCGTGAACAGGGCGACGATGACCGCCGCGGCGACCCCCCGCCGCCCGAGTGACCTGTCCCGAACGCTCATCCCGGATCACCCCCGCGGTCTCCGTCCGGCCCCGTGGTCCGGTCCGTCTCCCCGCTGTCGCCGTCGTCACCAGCGCTTCGTCCGTCGCGGTCGTCGCCACCCTCGCCGCCCCCGTCCTCACCGTCGGCGGCGACGGCGTTCTCGCCCCGCCGCTCTGGCGGTGCGACGCGACGCCCGACCATCCGGAAGAACTCCGGCATGGCGACAAAGAGAATGATCAGTCCGCGGAGCACGCCGACCAACTGCGGCGGGACGCTCGTGTTCACCTGGACGACGGTGGAGCCGCTTTTCAACACGCCAAACAGGAAGGCAGCAAAGCCCACCCCGAGGGGGTTGTTGCCGGCGAGAATGGCGACGGTGATGCCGTCGAAGCCGTACGCCGGCAGCCCGGTCTGGTAGTTGCCGGCGATCATCAACACGTAGACGGCGCCGGCGACGCCGCCCAGCGCCCCCGAGAGGGTCATGCTCGCGACGACCGTGCGGGCGGCGTCGACGCCGCCGTACCGGGCGGCCGCCGGTTGCAGGCCGCTCGCCCGCACGTCGTAGCCAAAGGCAGTCCGGAACAACAGTCCGTACAGCGCCAGGGCGGTGACGCCGCCAAAGGCCAGCGCCAGCAGCGAGAACGTCCCCGAGTCGAAGACGACGCCGGGAACCCGTGCGTCCGCCGGCAGCGCCACGGTCTCGTTCGCCGGGCTCTCGGGGTCTTTGAACACGTCGCCGACGAGGTACAGCGCCACCCCGCTCGCGACGAAGTTCAGCATGATCGTCGTGACGACCTCGTTGGCGTCGGCGTAGGCCTTTAGTGCCCCCGGCAGTGCGCCGTACAGTCCGCCGCCGACGGCGCCGACGGCCACCCCGAACGGGACGAGCACGAGCGTCCCGAGCAGCCCGGAGACGTACGGAGACGCCCACAGGGTCAGCAGTGCCGTCGTCACCCCGCCGACCACCATCTGTCCCTGGGTGCCGATGTTGAACACGCCCGCCCTGAACGCAAGCGCGACGGACAGCCCGGTGAACACGAGCACCGTCGTCTCCCGTAGGGTCACGGCGACCTGCGGGTGCAGTGGACTCCACCCGGCCGACAGCGGGTCGCCGAGCGCCCCGAGAAACAGCCGGTCGTAGACGGCGACCGGGTCGTAGCAGAACCCGACCGCGAACAGCCGCTCCAGCCCGAACGGCGTGGGGTGAGTGAGGACGAACGCCGCCGCCTCGCAGGTCGTCGTCCGCCCCGCGACGAGGACGATGACGGTCCCGATGGCCATCGCCAGCACGAGCGAGGCCAGACTGATGAGCGCCCGCTCGGCCGCCGAGGCGGCCACCAGGCGACGCACCCCGGCCCGCACCCGGTCGCCGACGCCTCGACTCACCGCTCGTCCTCCCGGGGGTCGACCCCGTCGGCTCCCGAGTGCTCAGTGCCCCCGTCGGGTGCCGTCGACTCTCCGTCCTCCGTGGCCCCGGCGAACCCCACCGCGTCGGCGTCCGCCGCTCCGGGTCGCTCGCCGGCCATCAGCAGGCCCAACTGCTCCTCGGTGACGGTGTCGGGGTCGACGACGTCGACGACACGCCCGTCGTGAACGACCGCCAGGCGGTCCGACAGCGCAGTCACCTCGTCGAGCTTCGAGGAGACCAGAAGCACGGCCACCCCTGCCGCCCGCAGCGCGAGCAGTCGCTCGTGGATGAACTCGATGGAGCCGACGTCCACGCCGCGGGTGGGGTGGGCGGCGACGAGCGCGGTCGGGTCGCGCTCCAGTTCCCGCCCGACGACGAACTTCTGTTGGTTGCCGCCGGACAGCGAGCGAGCGGTCGCGCCGGGGTCCGGCGGTCGGACGTCGTACTCCCGCACGAGGTCTTCGGCGTGGTCGCTGGCCCGTCCCCAGTCGACGCGTCCCCGCGTGACGAACTCGGGACTGTGCTGTGCCCCGAGCAGGCCGTTCTCGACGAGGTCAAACGGCATCACCAGGCCCCGCTCCTGGCGGTCCTCCGGAACGTAGGAGAGCCCGGCGGCGATCCGCTCGCGTCGTGACGCCGTCGTCACGTTCTCGCCGGCCAGTCGCACCGACCCCGCCTCGGGCTGGCGCAGGCCGGTGATCACCTCGACCAGTTCGGCCTGGCCGTTGCCGTCGACGCCGGCGATCCCGAGGATCTCGCCGGCGCGCACGGACAGCGAGACGCCGTCCACCGCACGCACGCCCCGGTCGTCGGTCGCGGTGACGCCCTCGACCGCCAGCGTCTCCGGGCCAGGATCGGCCGGCGGCCGGTCCACCGACAGCAACACGTCCCGGCCGACCATCAGCCGGGCGAGTTCCTCCCGGCTCGTCTCCCCGGCGGCGACGGTCCCGACGTTCTCGCCGTCGCGCAACACGGTGATCCGGTCGGCGGCAGTCATCGCCTCGCCCAGTTTGTGGGTGATGAAGATCACCGTCTTTCCGGCCTCGGTCAGCTCGGCGAGCACGTCGAACAGGTCCGCGACCTCCTGGGGGGTGAGCACCGCCGTCGGCTCGTCGAGGATCAGCACGTCGGCGTCGCGGTACAGCGTCTTCAGGATCTCCACGCGCTGGCGAACGCCGACGGAGACGTCGCCGACGACGGCGTCCGGGTCGACGTCGAAGCCGTACCGCTCGGCCAACTCCCGCACCTCGCGGCGGGCTCGCCCCCGGTCGACCACCAGTCCGCCCAGTCGCGTCGGCTCGTAGCCCAGCGTGACGTTCTCGGCGACGGTCATCGTGTCAACGAGCGTGAAGTGCTGGTGGATCATCCCGACCCCGGCGGCGACGGCGTCCCGCGGTGAGTCAAAGGCACAGCGCTCGCCGTCGACGACGACCTCGCCCGCGGTGGGCTCGTACAGTCCGTAGAGAACGTTCATCAGGGTGGTCTTGCCGGCGCCGTTTTCCCCCAGCAGGGCGTGGACGCTGCCGCGCTCGACGGTCAGGTCGACGTCGTCGTTGGCGAGCACGCCCGGGAACCGCTTCGTGATCCCGCGCAACTCGACGGCCGGGTCGGTCGTCATCAGTCGTCGGTCGCGCTCCGCGTCTGTCTGTCGTTCACGGTGCCCCCCGGTGTCACACTTCGTCCGGGTCGGTCGGGACGCTCAGGTCGCCGTCGACGATCTGCTGGCGGGACTGGGCGATCGCGTCCTGCACGTCCGACGGCACCGACGAGCCGAGTTGGTCGCCGTAGGTGATCCCGACCCCCTCTTCGGCGAGCCCCAGCGAGACGATCGACCCGCCCTCGAACGACCCCTCGTCGACCGCCTGGATGGCGTCGAACACCGCCGTGTCAACTCGCTTGACCATACTCGCGAGAATGACGTCGGCGAACGACGACTTCGTGAGCGACTGGTCGCGGTCGACGCCGATCGCGAACCGCTCGCGCTGCTGGGCGGCCTGGAACACGCCCGTACCGGTGTTGCCGGCGGCGTGGTAGACGACGTCGGCGCCGTCGTTGTACATCGCCAGCGCCGCCTCCCGGCCGCCGGTCGGGTCGTTGAAGTCGCCGACGTAGTTCGTGAGCACCTCGCCCCCGTCGGCGGTGGCGGCCACGCCGGCCTCGAACCCCGCCTGGAACCGCCGGATGAGGTCCGACTGGACGCCGCCGACGAAGCCGACTGTCGACTCGCCACTCGCAGTCGACCCACCCCCCGCGGAGAAGTCTCGCGTCGTCAGCGCCCCCGCCAGTTGCCCCACGAGAAACGACCCCTCGTGTTCCTTGAACGTGTAACTCGCGACGTTTGGCTCCTCGACGACGCTGTCGACCAGCATGAACTGCTGGTCCGGGAACTCCGGCGCGGTCGTCCCGAGCGCGTTCGTCTGCAGGAAGCCGATACAACACACCAGGTCGTAGTCCGGGTCCGTCGACTGTGCGAGTTGGCGCTGGAACGTCTCGAACTCCGGCACCTCCTCGGGTTGTGTCTGCTGGTACTCCACCCCGAGTTCCTCCTCTGCCTGGAACAGCCCCTGCTGTGCCTGGTCGTTGAACGACCCGTCGCCGAGCCCGCCCGTCGCGTACACCATCCCCACCTGCGTCGGGTCGTCGCCGCCGTCGCCACCGTCGCCCTCGGTCGTGGTGTCGCCGCCGTCACTCCCGTCCCCGCCGTCGTCCTCGGTCGTGGTGTCGCCGCCGTCACTCCCGTCGCTGCCGTCGCCACCGTCGCCGTCGTCTCCGTCGTCCCCGTCCCCGTCCGGACCGCCAGTACATCCGGCCAGTCCCGCCACGCTCGCCGTGCCAACGAGCCTTAGCACCCGCCGTCTATTGGGATCCATGTACGGATGTACACTCCACAGAATATTTCATAAAACCGTCGCTACGTTCGCTTTGGTAAACTCGCCGTGAAAGCATCTCCCGCTCCGTGGCTCCGGTCGCGCCCTTCCCGGTGACGCCCGGACTCGGCGGGGCTGTCGCCTCGTCGGTCGATCTCGGGGACGGACTTTTCAGGGACACCCTCCTGGTCGGTGTCGTGACCGAGTCCCCGTTGGAGGTCCGGTGATGGACCTCGACCGATTCGCCGACGACGCGCCGGACGACGACGCGCCCGGCGACGGCCGGGTCTGCGTGGTCGCGGCCCAACCGGACACCTTCCAGCGCTGCCGTGACGGACTGTACCCGGCGCCGCGCTCGTACGACCGGACCCGTGAGCCGTTCGACTACATGGCGTTCTACCGCACGGCACCTGTCTCGGCGGTCACGCACTACGCTCCCGTCACCGAACGCACGGAGCAGACCCGCGGCGACCCCGGGCCGATGGACGAGGCCGACTGGCAGGCGACGATCGACCCGTTCACCGACGAGCGTGTTGTCGTGGTGTTCTCGCTGGACGACCTGGTGCCGCTCTCGACGCCGGTCGAGAACGACGGCACGGGCGTCCGGGGGGCGTGGTACTGCACGATCGCAGACCTGCGGGCGGCGACGACGCTGTCGGCCCTGGCGGACCGGCGGGCGTGAACGCGGGACCAGAGCGACCCTGAACTGCCCGTTCTCCGACGCGAGACCGTTACTTGTTTTTCACGCGAGGTCACAACTCTACGATCGTGCGCCGCTCTCCCCGGCTCGCGACGGCCCCGTGTCGGGCGACGACGCCGCGGCGCGCTCACACACCTGCCCACCCACACTATGATCGAACACGCACTCGCACTCGACCCGGCGATAGTACAGTCTCTACAACCACTACAGGAGTCAGCCTACGAGATGGTCCAGGACGACTCCTTGCTCGCCTCCTCACTGTGGGCCAACGTCGCCCTCGCGGGACTGTCGATCCTGGTCTTTCTGTACTTGGGCCGGAACATCACCGGCCGCGCCCGGCTCATCTGGGTGGCCGTCTTGTTGGTGCCGTTGGTCTCTATCTCGTCGTACTCCTCGCTGTTGTCGGGCCTGACGGTCGACACGATCGTGATGCCTGAGGGCCACGCGCTGGCCGGCCAAGAGGTGTTCTCCTCGTGGGGACGGTACCTCACGTGGACGCTGTCGACGCCCGCGATCCTGGTCGGACTCGGCCTGCTCGCCGGCACCGACTTCACGAAGCTGTTCACCGCGGTCACGATGGACATCGGGATGTGTGTCACCGGCCTGGCCGCCGCGCTGATAGTCGAGTCCCACCTGCTGCGGTGGGTGTTCTACGTCATCAGTTGTGCGTTCTTTCTCGCGGTCGTCTACATCCTGCTCGCGGAGTGGCCGGCCGACGCCGCCGCCGCCGGCACGAGCGAGATCTTCGGCACGCTGAAGATCCTCACGGTGGTGCTGTGGTTCGGCTACCCGGTCGTCTGGCTGGTCGGCGTCGAGGGCCTGGCGCTCATCGAGAGCCCGGGCGTCATCTCGTGGGCGTACTCCGCGCTGGACATCTTCGCGAAGTACGTCTTCGCGTTCCTGCTGTTGAACTGGGTGCGCAACAATCTCGACGTGGTCAACAGCAACCCGTCGCTGCTTGGCTCCTCGACCTGACCCACACACCCGTTCTCCGTTTATCCACTCCGCCAGCACCCGCCACGACCGAGACAGCGCGACTCTCTGCCATGGGCGACCCCCCGAGCGGACACCGGCACACCCGACTGCTGACGGACGACCGCCGACGGGACCCCGAGACCTACAGGTCGAACCGGGCGTCGAAGTGGTTCAGGTGGTACGGCCCGGGGTAGACGCCCCACGTCTGGTTGTCGTAGTGGTAGGCGGCGACGAAGTGGATCTCGTCCTCGTCGTTGAGGTCCGCGTCGATCCGGCCGAGTCGCTCCTCGGACTGGCGGTAGTCGTCGGTCTCGCCGACGAACGGCACGGGGTCGGTGTCCAGCGGGCGGAACCCGGGGACGCCGGTCAGCGACCCCCCCTCGTTCACCCGGGTGAGCGTGGCGTTGCCGTCGTCGTCGGGGCTGAAGATGTTGTCCGTCTCGGTCGACCCGCCGGTCTTCGGTCCGAGGTTCTGGAAGCCCACCAGGCCGTTGCCCCGCGGCGTGACGAAGGCGTCGTACTCGTCGGGGTCCCGCAGTTCGGCGAACTTCACCACCCACACCGTGTACAGGCCGTTGGGGACCGCGCTCTCGACGTCGAGAGTCACCTCGGTGCCGTCGCCGGTCACCTCGCCGATCTCGACCTCGCCGCCGACCGCGCTCAACTCGCCCCAGGTGAGTGGCTCCCAGGACCCGTCGTACCCCGCGTCGCGGTCGCACCCCTCGGACGGCCGCGTCACGAGCCGCCGGGAGTCCGTTATCGGCCCTGTCGGCGAGGTGTCGAACGCGTTCTCCGCGTACACACGGTTCAGCGGTACGGACTCCGGCCCTGGGTCGAACACCATGGTGTCGTCGTCGAACGGTGGCTCGTCCCCCCGTGCGCCGGTGACAAAGGCACGCAGGGAGATTTCGCTGATGTCAGTGGTCGACTGACTCGATGCCACGCCGGCACACCTCGCCAGGCCGGCGGCCCCGACGACACTCAGTGCCGTCAGCGTCTCACGCCGTGACAGTCGTCCTCGGCTGTTCGCGCTCGTACCGTCGCTGCCGTCTCCCGACATCGACCGTACTGCCGTGGTGACCGGCAAAAGTATTGAAAAATTTATTATTCTGCACACACGGTGCACAGCCGTCGGGGTCACTCCGTCGGCCGTGCCACCAGCGCCGTCACCGGCCACACCCCCGCCCGTCGCAGTTCACGGCTCCTCGTGACGGCGAACCCCGCTGCCCGAACGCTCTCGACCGCCGGCACGGGACGGCAGCCCACGAGCGCCGCGCCCGGGAGGTGCTCGTACACCCACTCGTAGCACCTGAGAAAGGGTGAGTCCGGCACCGCCGCCCGGTCCATCGTCACCACGCAGAGCCGGCCGTCGGGACGGAGCACCCGGCGACACTCCGCGAGCGTCCGCCGCAGCGCCTCGCGACCGAACAGGTCGAGCACGTCGAACGCGCAGACGGCGTCGACCGCCCCGGCGGCGACGGGCAGCCGGCGTGCGTCGCCGAGCGTGACCGTCGCCCGTGTCGCCAGCCCCCGCCGCCGGAGGTGTCGCCGCGCCCGCCTGACCATCGCCGGCGCGGCGTCGACGCCGACCGCCCGTCCGTCCGGGCCGACCCGCCCGGCGAGCGCCGCCAGCGCCCGCCCCGGGCCACAGCCCACCTCCAGGGCGGTCGCGCCCCCCAGGTCGAGGCGGTCGAGCGCCCGCCGCTGGGAGGGCGCCTCCAAGCGGGCCACGGTCTGTGCGTACACGTCGGCGGTCCGGTCGTACGTCGCCCGCACCCGGTCGTTCGGCACGGGGACGGCCAGGGTACCGTCGTCGTCGCGCACGCCCCCACCCTCCGGCGGGCCGGACATGACGGTTTCGCCGTCGCGGTTTCTTCTGATGGCACACGACCGGGGAACGGTTATGACGTGGTCGGTCGAAACGTTGTCCTCTGATGTCACGATCCGCTGTCACGACGACGCCCTGGCCCCCGGAGCGACCCTCTACCCCCGCGGGGGCCGGCGGCGTCGAGTTCACCGTCTCGCCGCACGTCTCGCACTTTCTGGACGACGGTGGACCGGCGGCGCTGCGCTCGCTCGCCGCCGACCTCGCCTTCGACGACGAAACCGTGCTGAAACTGACTGCGAGTCTCTGTCCCGACTGTCTCGCTGCCGGCGACTACGACCGCATGACTGCCCCGATGGTCGTCGTTGAGGCCGACGGCCAGGTCAGGGTGCGGACCCGCTGTGACCGCCACGGCACCCAGACCGACGTGCGCTGGCGTGACGCCGACCTGTACCACCGTGCCCGCGAGTTGGACGCCGCCAGCCGGACGCCCACCCTCGACCGCGACACCGACTCGCCGTCCGCGGACGACGGTGACTCGCCGGGCACGGGGTCGGGCATCGGCAACGTCGTCGTCACGAACCGCTGTGACCGCTCGTGTCACTACTGCTTCTACTACGCGCAGTCCGGCGAACCGCTGTACGAGCCCTCAAAGGCGACCCTGGAGTCGATGATCACCCGGCTCGCCGACCGCGACGGGATCGGCGCGGTCCAGTTGACCGGCGGTGAACCCACCGTTCGGGAGGACATCGCCGAGGTCGTCGGGATCGCCGCCGACCACGCCGACGAGGTGTTGTTGAACAGCCACGGGGGACGCTTCCTGCGCGACCCCGACCTCGCCCGCCGGGTGAGCGAGGCGGGGGCCCGTGGACTGTACACCAGTTTCGACGGCGTCGACCCGGCGTGTAACGCGAAGAACTACTGGGAGTTCCCCCACGCGCTGTCGGCGTGTCACGACACGGGGATGTGCGCGATGCTGGTGCCGACGGTGGTGCGGGGCTGGAACGACCACCAACTCGGGGACGTGGTGCGCTTTGGCGCGGCCAACGCGGACACCGTCTGCGGGGTGAACTTCCAGCCGGTCTCCTTTGTCGGCCGGATGGACGGCGACGACCGCCGACGCCAGCGGGTCACCGTCTCCGACGTGATCGAGCGGATCGAGGCCCAGACCGACGGTGCCGTCCCGCGGGACGCGTGGCTGCCGCTGCCCGTCTACCGGACGATCTCGGAGTTCAAGCGCCAGTGGACCGGCGAGCACCTGTACGGCGTCACCGGGAGTTTCTCCTCGTGGATGGTGACCGCCGTCGCCGTCGACGGCGACGACCTGTACCCGCTGACCGACCTCGTCGACGTCGAGTACCTGCTGCACGAACTGGTCGCCCTCGCCGAGGAGGTCGGCACCAGCCCCGGTCGCCTGGGGAAACTGCGCGTCGCACGGCGCTTGCTGGGGAACTTCGACGCCCTGCTGGGCGACGACCCCCGTGGCCTGGCCGACCGTCTCCGGGAGATCGCCGTCGAGTCGATGCGCACCCGGACCTTCGACGGCATCGACGACCTGTACGACAACCTGCTGCCCGTCGGGGTACGACACTTTCAGGACCCGTACACGTACGACCTCGACGCCGTCAGCGAGTGCGACGTGCAGTACGCCACCCCGGAGGGTGAGGTGGTCCCGTTCAACGTGTACAACGTCGTGCCCGACCTGTACCGCGACCGCCTGAAGGAGGAGTACGCGGTCGACCTCGAGGAGTGGCTCGACCGCGACTACGCGACGACGGAGTCGGCCGACGCCCCCGCCCGCACGGAGCGCACCGCCGACGTGATAGACGCCGACGGCGACGCCGAGGGGGTGTTCGGCGCCGACCTCACGTACGCCCGCGAGTACGACGACGACCACCGCGAGACCGTCGAGGCGGCGTACCACGCCTCGATCGCCGACCTCGACCCGGTCTGGTCGGTGACCGGCGAGGTGGTCGACGGCGGGTCGACCAGTTGCCGGTCGGACTGCTGCTAATACCCGTCCGACGGCTCAGGGGGGCCGGGGGATGTCGCCGTTTCTGGCGAGCCACGTCTCGGCCGCGAGACCGATGTTGAACGCGACGGTGTCGGCGTACGCCGCCGGCGACTCGTACTCGACGGCGAACTCGCGGCGGTCGAACGCCTCGTCGCCGGGCGTCCCGTTCTCGAAGCCGACCGCCGCGAGCCAGGCGTCCGTGTTCGCCCGGGCACCGCCGACGACGGCTCGCACCCGGCGGCGCTCGCGCTCGTGGTCCGCCTCTGCGGCCTCCACGTCGACGTCTCGCAGTTCTCGCCCGGCCCGTTCGGCCGCCTCCGCGAAGTCGTGTGGCGGCTCGGGGTAGTCGAGAAACGTCCGGGTGCGCCGGTCGAGTCGCTCGCGGTAGGCCGCCGCTGCGTCGTCGGGGGCCTCTGCACGGAGGTCGGCTATCGTCGACTGGAACTCCGCGAGCGGCGCGAGCACCGGTTCGCACCGCTCGCGGACCGCCGTCGCGTAGTCGTCGTCGCCGGCGTCCTCGGCGGCCTCGATCACGTGTCGTGCACCGGTCAGTGCAGGCACCGCATCGGGGTCGGGGTGGGGGAACTCGCAGGCGGCCACTCCCTTGTCCAGCGTGATGAGGTAGCTCTCGGAGCCGACGCGGTCGCTCGGTCGCACGGCGTCCGGTCGTCGTCGGGCGGGCAAGAGCCTTGTCCCGGCCCGAGGGCAAGAGGTTTAGCCGACCGCGGCCGCGGGGAGAGTATGAACAGTCCCGTCGACGGGCGGGTAATCGTCGTGGCGGTGGTGCTCATCGCCGCCGGCGCCGGTGCGGTCGTCCTGTTCGACGAGGACGCCCCCCCCGGCCCGACCGACACCGTGCCCGAGGTCGACGCCGTCGTGGTCGTCGACGGCGAGTTCGTCAGCCATCCGACGACGGGTCGCATCGCGAACGAGACACTACGGCGCTCGGGCGCTCGATACCGGTACGACCAGTTGCTCGACGCCGCCGAGACGCGGATCGGACTCCGGCCCGACCGGGTCCAGTGGGCCGCCGCCTTTGCTCGCTACCCCGACCAGACGCGGTTCGACCCGAACGTCGCCGACGGCTACGCCGGCGTCGTCGTCAGGGCGAACTGGGGCGAGAGCACCCTCGTCGACTCCGCGCGGGACAGCGACCTCGACCTCGAGGAGCGCACGTACGCGGGCCGACCGGTGTACCGACTGCGCCAGTCCCCCCCGGCGCCCGACGTGTACGTGGCCGTGCTGGCACCGAACACGTACGCGCTCTCGACCAGCGAGCAGGTCGTCCAGGACGCGGTCGACGCCACGGGCGGTGGCGCCCGCGTGTCCGACGGCCTGCGCCAGGCGCTCGAGGACCGGCGCGACGAGGCGGTGGTCCGGGTCGCTGCCCGAGTGCCGACCGACGCGCTCGCCGGCGCCGACGAGCGCCTCGAACGGGCGCCGACCGTTGACCGGGTCGCCGTCGGCTACAACCTGTACAACGACACTCACCTCGGCGTCAGGGTGGGCGTGTACGCTCCCGACGGCGGCGCCGCGGCGGACCTCCGGGCACTCCTGAGCGCCGGGGTCACCTTCGCCGGCCCCCAGGTCGACGACCCGACGGTGCGCTCGGCGCTCGAGAACGTCTCCGTCGGCCGGACCGACGAGCAGGTCGTCGTCTCCTACCGCGACGACGTCGACACGGTGGTCGCCCTCGGTGAGGTGGTGGTCGACCGCCTCCGGGGCTTAGTCGCGGAGCGGACGCCGGTCGACCCCAGCGTGGACCGTCGTCACGGTTAACACCGGCGCCCGCGAGAACCCGACGTGCGCGACCTGCTGACCCACCTCCGGACGGAGGTCTACTGGGCGCGGCGCCGACTGCCGGCGCTGTTGTTGCTGGTGGTGGTGTTACCGGCGACGTTCGCCGTCGGCACCGTCGCCTTCCAGGACGTGATTCCGGAGGACACTCCCGTCGCGGTCGTCCCCGAGTCGGAAGGCGTCTCCGAGGAGGACCTGCAGGCGGTGACCGACGTGGTCTCGGTGGCGACCCAGCCCCGGCGAGTCGCGTCCCGTGACCGGGCGCAGACGCTGTTGCACCGCGAGCGGGTGTACGCCGTCGTGACGGTGCCACCCGACGTCTCCGCCGACGCCTCGGACCCGGCCCGTATCGAGTACCGGGTGGCCGGCACCGTCGTCCCTTACCGCACCCCCAGCCGGGCGATCGCCGGCCAACTCGAAAACGGCCTCAACGAGTTCGCCACCCGACCGATCGAGGTCGACCACGTCGAACAGGCGCCGTCGGTCGAACTCCGCGAGTACCTCGCGCCCGGCGCCCTGTTGTTGCTCGCGCTGTTGGTCGGACTGGGCTTTGTCCCCCGACTCGTCTCCGAGGAGCGCCAGGCGCTCCCCCGTCTCCGGGTGGAGTCCTCGCTGTCCTCCGTTCTCGCGGCGAAACTGATCGCCGGCGTGGCGCTGATGCTGTTGCCGCTGTTGGTGGTGGCACTCGCGGTCACCCTGCTCTCGTACGATCTCAACCCGCTGAACCCCACCGCAGTCGTCGCATACCTGCTTCTGGTTGTGCATCTCACCGCGCTCGGGATGACCCTGGCGCTCGTTCTGGACCGCCGGACGGCGACGGTCCTGAACCTCGGCCTCGTCGTCGGACTGCTGCTCGCCGGCAACCCGGTGTACCCCCGGGGGTTCTTTTCGGTCGTGCGGGGCCAGGTCGCCGACCTGATCCCGCTGCACCACGCCGCGGTCGCCGTCCGGGCCGGCGCGCTCCGGAACTCCGGGTTCGCCCCGATGGCGGCCGAACTCGGGATCGTCGCCATTGCTGCGCTTGGCACGCTGGTCGCGCTCTTTGGCACGGCCCGCCTCGTCACGGAGGTGCCCCGGTGAGCGACGACCCGCCGTCCGGCGACTCGTCGCCCCGCGAGCGGCCGCGGAGCGACCCCCGGACGTCCGACGGGAGCGGTCCCGTCCCAGACCCCGGCGACGGCGACGGGACGGCTCCCGACCCGCCGGACGACGCCCCTGCCTGGCCCGAGGTCTCGGCGGCGGGGCTGGCGGCCGACGGCGTCTGGAAGCGCTACGAGGGTGAGGGGTGGGCGCTGCGGGACGTGACGCTGTCGGTGCCCGACCGCGGACTGCACGTTCTCGCGGGGCCAAACGGCAGCGGCAAGTCCACGCTGTTGTCGGTGCTCGCCGGCGTCACCCCGCCCGACCGCGGGCGCGTCGTCCGCGAGGGTAGCGTCGGGATCGGCTTCCAGCGACCGAGTGTCCACCCGACGCTGTCGGTCGCCGAGAACCTCTCCACCTTCGGCGCGCTGACCGACGGCGACCCGGAGACCGTCGCCGAGCAGTTGCGTCTCGACCCCGTCATGGACCGCCGCGCGAACCGCCTCTCCGGCGGCTACCAGCGCCTGCTCGACCTCGCGCTCGCCGTCGGCAAGCGCCCCGACTACCTGTTGCTGGACGAACCGCTCGCGAGTCTGGACGACGACTCCCGTCGTCGCGTGGTCTCGCTCGTCGCCGAGGCGGCCCGAGAGCGTGCC
The DNA here is from genome assembly GCA_964593395.1 of uncultured Halobacteriales archaeon. Taxonomy (GTDB): domain Archaea; phylum Halobacteriota; class Halobacteria; order Halobacteriales; family SW-7-71-33; genus SW-7-71-33. Next base: position 1,014 of record CAZQHW010000007.1, on the reverse strand, counting down.
GTGGTGCTCGTCGCCCACCAGTTGCGCGCGTTCACCGAGGTGGTCGACACCGTTGCCGTGCTCGTCGACGGCGAGGTGGTCACCCGCCAACCAGCCGACCGGATCGACGACCTCCAGTCGTGGTACGTCGAGCAAGCCGGGCTCTGACCGCGACCACCGCTACAACCGCGCCTCGCCGGCGTACACCCGCCAGGTCCCCTCCTCGGTCCGGTCGTGGTCGTGTTCGTACCGCTCTGGCGGTTCGACGCCCCACTCCCGCAGTCGACTCTCGACGCCGTCGACGACCGTCGCGACGAACGAACCGTGTGCCCGGAGTTCGTCGTGGCCCTGCGCGTGTTGGAGGTGGAACTCCACCGGCGCGTGTCCGGCCTGGACCGCGGCGTCGTCGACCGGAATCCGGAGTCGCAGGTCCGAGCGCAGCGACGCCGCGACCGGCCGAGCGTCGCCGACGAGCAGCCCCTCTCCGAGGTCGTCGATAGCCGACAGCACCCCGTCCGGAACGTGGTTCATCAGTCGTGCCCGTGGTCGGCGTCGCCGTGCCCGTCTCCGTCGTCCGCGTGGCTGTGCCCGCCCTCACCGGAGTGACCGTGCCCGTGCTCGTGGCCGTGGCCCGGCGGCACGGCGCCGTCGTTCTCGTGGTAGTCCTCGACGAGTCGCTCCGCGAGACGGGGGACGAACATGCCAACGTCGGTGACGACGCCGATGGCCTGGGCGCTCCCGCGGTCCAAGAGTTGCGTGACGGTGTCGGAGTCCATGTCGACACAGACGGTCGGCGTCGTGGAGGGCAGGCAGTTGCCGACGGCGACGGAGTGCAACAGTGTAGCCAGCATCACCACCAGGTCCGCGTCGTGGGCCTGCTCGCGGACCGCCGCTTGTGCATCGATGCTGTCGGTGATCGTGTCCGGTAGCGGGCCGTCGTCGCGGATCGACCCGGCGATCACGTACGGCACGTCGTTTGTGACGCACTCGTACATCACGCCGCCGTTGACGAGTCCGTCCTCGACCGCCGTCTCG
>CAZQHW010000006.1:5051-31103 GCA_964593395.1 uncultured Halobacteriales archaeon | reverse complement strand
GGCTGGCTCTCCTACGAGGACGACGACCACGAGGAACTCGGCGACATCGCCGACGAGACCCGGGCGTTCTCGTTTATTCCCGGGCGCTTCTACCTCAACCTCGAGGGCCGCGAGCCCCGCGGGAGCGTCCCCGAGGACGAGTACGAGGCGACCGTCGACGAGCTCCGCGAGGACCTCGAAGCGATGGAGGGTCCAGACGGCACGCCCGTCGCCGACAGGGTCGTCGAGAAGGCCGACGCCTTCCGCGGCGACCACGACGACCTCGCGCCCGACCTCGTTGTGATCCCGAACGACGGCTTCGACCTGAAGTCCGGCTTCGGGCAGAAAGACGCCGTGTTCAAGAGCGACGGCCCGCGCAACGGGATGCACACCTTCGACAACGCGACGCTGATCACCGACGACCCCGACATCAGTGTCGGGTCGGACGTCGACCTCCTCGACATCGCGCCGACGCTACTGGACCTGATGGACCTCGAGTTCAGTCGAGGCGAGTTCGACGGCGGGTCGCTGGTCGGCGCCAGGACCTGACACTGACAGTCCACTCCCGTCTCTCGCCGGCCCCAACCTACGGCGGCCGAGTGTTCAAGTGTGAAGCCGCGGCCAGGCGCTCACATGACCGACGATCTGGAACGGCGGCTAAGCGCCGTCGAGCGAGCGATCACCGGCGACGACCGGGCCGTCGCCGACCTGGTCGACGCCGCGGAGGTCACCGACCGCGTCGAGTGTCTGGAGGAGCGGACCGACGACCTCACCGAGCGTCTCGCCGACATCGAGGCGGCCGTCCGCGCACTCCGTGGCTACGTCGGCCACGAGCGCGCGAGTACCGACGACCCACCGAGTACCGACGATCCAGCGAGTGCCGACGACCCGCCGAGTGCCGACGACCCGCCGAGTGCCGACGACCCGCCGAGTGCCGGCGGCGCGACAGACCAGACGACACCCCGGGACGGGTCGAGCGACGACCCACCCAGGTCGAGCGACCACCAGGACGAGACCAGCGCGTCCGACCCGTCGGCAGTGACGAGCGCGACCCCCACGCGGACAGCGAGTGGCGACGACGGCAGCCACCGCATCGACGTGGACGCCACCGACGAGTGGCCGGACCGTGGCGACGACACGCCTGCCGAGAGGCGCGACGAGACCGAGACGAGAGACGGCCGGTGGTTCGACCCGAAGCCAGGGGGCGCGAGCGAGACGGGCGAGGAGCGCGTGGACGGGACCGGCGTGGACGACGAGCGGTCGGAGGGCGAACCAGTCGCGTGGGACTGGAACTGGACCACCGAGGCGACCCCCGACGACGCCGAGCGCCAGGAACGGGCGGGCGAGGTCACCGGACGAACGGCGTCCCGGTCGAGCGGTAGCGGGTCGGGTCAAGCGGGCGCGAGGTCCGCCACCAGTGACCGGCCACAGCATCAGCAACGGACGGACGACGGGGTGAGTCACCAGAGGGGGTCGATGGGGTGGACCGTCGAGCAGGAGAAGCGGCGGGAGTCGAGCGCGGACCGGCGGGAGACCAGGCGGGCGGACCCGTCAAGGGGCGACCGTAGGTGGTCGGAGGACGGAGAGGGAGCGTGGGACCCGTCGGCGGCGGGCCGGTGGCCCGACCCGGACGACACGGAGCCAGTCGACGACCGGCGGCCGGAGGCGAGCGAGGACTGGCCCGAGGGGCTAGACGTCGAGCGCGCCCAGCCCTGGTCGGTGCCGGACCCGCCGCGTGTGGCGACGGAGGAGCACGACGAGGACGACGGGTTGCTGGAGCGACTGCGGGGGGCGCTGTGAGTGTTGCGGGTCGTCTTCGCGGTCGCGCTGACGGTTGTGATCGTCGCGACAGTGGCACCGGTCGTTGAGGACGCTCGCGAGCGGCGTAGCGCCGCCGCGGTCGCCGAGGGCGCTGCGACGGTCGAGCGGGCGGCCGTCTCGCTGCTGGAGACCGACGAGCACACGCCAGGAGCGGGGGCGCGCCGCGGCGTCAACGTCGACCTGCCGGCGCGATCGCCGGCGAACGCCGGCGTGGAGTACGTCTCCGTCGGCGGCCCGCCGGACGCGCCTGGAGACCTCCAGCGGCGAGGCGTGATCGTCTACCGGGTGACCGGCGGCGAGTCACGCCGGATCACCCTGGACGTGCCGCTGTACGCGCCCGAAGGACCGGTGGTGTTGCGCGGCGAGGGGGAGCGCCGCCTCCGGTTGAGCGTCGCCCGCGTCGACGGCCGGCGAGTGGTGGTCGTCCGACGGGGCTGACCCTGCGGTTTAAATCCGATTCCGAGGGCAGGGCAGCCCATGAGCGTGGTTCGTGGACTGCTCGACGACCGCCCGGACTGCGGGTGCGACCTGGCAGTCGAGGACGCGACGCTGGTCGTCGAGGCGAGCGACTGCCTGGGTGGCGACCCTATCGCACGGTCGGCCTGCCGGCGGCGGGCGGTCGACACGTTGGCGCGTCGGACGGCCGAGCGGCTCCTCGTCCGCGACGGGGGCGTCGAGCGACTGTACGAGGGCACCGCCGCGGCGCTGCTGGTCGCCGGTGGGCGGTTCGCCGACGCCGTCGTCGACCGGGACGAGCGCCTCGCGGCCCTCGCCCGGGCGGACCCTCTGCGGGCCGCTCGGGACGCTACCGCCAGGGCGGGTCCCGTGGCCGAGATTGCCGCCGAGAGTGGACTCGCGGCGGTCGCCGATCGAGCGGGCGACCCCGACGAGAGCGCGGTCGTCGGTGCGGTGGACGGCGGCCGCGACAGCGCCGGCGGGCGGTACGACGCGCTCGAGGAGCCGGTCGTCGCGCCGACGGTCGCCCGGGCACGGTTCGAGACGGCGCCGCCGCCGGACGCGCGACTCCTGGGGCGGCGGCGACTCGACACGGACGCCGTCGCGCGGCTGTACGACACGACCGAGGGGCGGCGCTACCACATAGAGCCGGTGTCACTGCGGTTGGCGGACGACACGCTGGCGACGCTCGCGACGGCCCGGGAGCGGTTGGCGAGCGACGAGAGCGACGTGGATCCGGATCGGGCGGTCGGACAGGCGGTGCGGGCCGTCGCCGACGGCGAACCGACGGTGACGCTCTCCCGGGTGCTGTCGAAGCACACCCGTGGCTACGGCGTACTGGAGGACCTGTTCGCGGACGACCGCGTCTCGGACGTGTACGCCACGGCGCCGGTCCGGCGGACGCCGCTGCGGGTCGTTGTTGACGGAGTGACGCTGCCGACGAACGTCCGCCTGACTCCGGCGGGAGCGCGCACCCTGGCCTCGCGGCTCAGACGCGAGAGCGGGCGAGCCTTCTCCCGGGCGAGTCCGACGATCGACGCGAGCGCCCGGCTCTCGTCGGGGCAGGTGCGGGCGACGGGCGTGACCGACCCGGTGAGCGACGGCACGGCCTTTGCTTTCCGCGACTACGGGCGGACGACGTGGACGCTGCCGGCACTCGTCGAGAACACTACCGTCCCTGCCTCGGCGGCGGCGCTTCTGTCGGTCGCCGTCGAGCGGGGGGCGGCGGGCCTGGTCGCCGGCGGGCGTGGGGCAGGAAAGACGACACTTCTGGGTGGGTTGTTGTGGGAACTGCCGCCGACCACCCGGGCGGTCGTTATCGAGGACACGCCAGAGTTGCCCGTGGCGGCGGCGCAGTCGAGCGGTCGCGACGTGCAGTCGCTGCGGGTGTCCCGCGACGGCGACGGACCGGGGATCGCGCCCACGGAGGCACTACGGACGGCGCTCAGACTCGGCGAGGGGGCGGTCGTCGTCGGCGAAGTCCGCGGCGAGGAGGCAAAGACGTTGTACGAGGCGATGCGGGTCGGCGCCGGCGACGGGGCGACCCTCGGCACGGTCCACGGCGACGGGCCCGAGGCGGTCCGCGAGCGCGTCGTCACCGACCTCGGCGTGCAGGCGTCTGCCTTTGCCGACACCGACCTCGTCGTGACCATCGCCGTCGTCGAGACCGACGAGGGGGTGTGCCGGCGAGTGCGCTCGATCGCCGAGGTCGTCAACGACGACGGGGTCCGGTTCGAACGGCTGTACGCGTCGAGCGGCGAGACGACGGCCACGACCGGGCGGATCGAGCGAGGGAACAGTCGTCTCGTCGCCAACCTGGCCGACACCGGGGAGTCCTACGCCGACCTTCGGTCGGTGCTGGCCGAGCGCGAGCGGACACTGGCCCGCCTCGCGGAACGGGGCCGGACCGACCCCACGTCCCTCGCGACGGCGTACCGCGACCGGGGACGGGGGTGGGACGCCGACGGCGCGGTCACCGGAGCAAAGCGATGAGCGGGACCCCAGACGACCCGTGGAGCGCGGCGATCGGGCGACTCGCCGGCGCGTGGCCGCTGTCGGTCGACGGCGAGTGGCCCGAACTGGAGCGCGCACTGGCCTTTCTCGGGTGGGACGCCGACACGGAGACCGTCGTCGCGGCGGGCTACGCGGCCGGTGTGGGAGTGAGTCTCGTTGCCGCCGCCGTCGCCGTCGTCCTCGCCCCCGCCTGGGTGCCGGTCGGGGTCGCCCTCGGGGTGATGACCGCCCACGCCGTCCGTCGCGGGCCGGTCGGCGTCGCGCGGGTGCGCCGAACGGCGGCGCTCGGCGAGGCGCCAGGCGTGGTCGTCAGGGCGGTGCTACGGATGCGGATCGAGCCGACCGTCGAGTCGGCCGCCGCCTTCGCGGCGCGGACCGGCCGCGGGCGGCTGGCGACGAGTCTCTCCGACCACGTCCGGCGGTCGCGGGCGACACCGCGGTCGGGACTGTCGACGTTCGCCGACGAGTGGGCAGCGTGGTTCCCGGCGTTACGGCGGGCGACAGGGCTGGTCGTCGCGGCGGCCGACGCCCCACCGGGAGACCGGGACGACACGCTCGACCGGGCGACCGCGACGGTACTCGACGGGGCCCGCGACCGGATGGCGGCGTTTGCAGACGACGTGCGTGCGCCGGCGACAGCGCTGTACGCCTTCGGCGTGTTGCTGCCGCTGGCGCTCGTGGCGGTGCTACCCGCGGCCCGTGTCGCCGGTGTCGGACTGTCGCTCGGGCCGCTCGTCGTCGTGTACGACCTGCTGTTGCCGGCAGTCGTTCTGGCGGCTGGCGCCTGGTTGCTCGTCCGCCGCCCGGTGGCCTTTCCGCCGCCGTCGGTCGGCCGGTCACACCCCTCGGTACCGTCACGGCGCTGGCCCGCCGTCGGACTCGCCGTCTCGCTCGCCGCGGGGTCGCTCCTCGCGGTGCCGCGGGTCCTCCCAGCGTGGACTGCGCCGGTCGCCGCCGTCGGCCTCGGTGCCGGTGGTGGGCTGGTGTGGTACTACCGCCCGGTGGTCGCCGTTCAGCGGCGGGTGCGGTCCGTCGAGGAGGGGCTGCCGGACGCGCTACACCTGATCGGCCGCCGCGTCGCCGAAGGGGAGGCGGTCGAGACGGCAGTCGAGCGGACGGCCACGGAGCTGTCCGACGAGACGGGGCGGGTGCTCGGGCGGGCCGCGCGGACGGGACGGCGGCTGCGGGTCGACCTGCGGGCGGCGCTTCTGGGCCCGGACGGGGCGCTCGCCGAGGTGCCCAGTCCGCGAGCGCGGGGCGCGGCGGCGCTGCTGTCGGTCGCTGCCGAGGAGGGCGAACCCGCCGGGCGGGCGGTGATGCTGCTCGGCGACCACCTCGACGACCTGGAGAGCGTCGAGCGGGAGGGGCGTCGCGAGCTCGCTCGCGTGACGGGGACACTCCGGCACACGGCCGCGGTGTTCGGCCCGCTGGTCGCCGGCGCGACAATGGCGCTCGCCGCTGGCCTGGACGCGCTCGGTGGCCTCTCACAGGCGGGGAGTGCGGCCGCCGACGCGACGGCCACGGCAGAGCCGCTGCCGGTCGCGGGGCTGGGGGTCGCCGTCGGCGTGTACGTGCTCTTTCTGGCGGCGGCGCTGACGGCGCTGTCGACGGGACTGGAGCGGGGGCTGGACGGCGCGCTGGTCGGCCACCGGGTCGGGTGGGCACTGCTCTCGGCGACCGCGGTGTACCTCGTCGCGTTCCGGGCGACGGGACTGCTCGTGTAGCCCGGAGGTTTATATTCGGAAACGGGACCAGGGCGGCCCGAGATGTTCGAGACACCGGTCGACGCCCTCTACGTCTGGGTGGGACTCGCCCTCGCGAGCGTGGCCGCACTTGTTGTCGCGGTGCAGTTGCCCACCGAGCGCCCGCCGGACGCCGCCGGCGTCGCCGACACGGTCGACGCCGTCGCCACGAGCGAGTACCCCGCGACGGGCGCCTACCAGTCGCGGGCGGACGCGGTCCGCCTCGAGACACACCGTGTCGGGGTCCGAAACGACGGCGGCCGGACGGCCGCCACCTTCGTCACAGGTGTCGTCCCCGTCCGGGGTGAGCGACTGCGGCGCGTGTTGCACGGCGCCAACCCGCGAAAGGTGTTCGACTCGCGAACGGCGTTCGCGGCGGCGGTGCGCGACGCCCGCGGGACGGGGACCGAGTGGCGCGAGACGGACGGCCGTATCGTCGTCAGACGACTCACCTGGGGTGATCTGGATGTCACGCTCGTCGGCGACTGACAGGGCGGCAGTCGAGCCGCTGGTCGCGCTGGCGGGCGTGCTCGTCGTCGGCCTGCTGCTGTCGACGTACGCGGTCGGACTAGAGCGGTCGACGCCGCCGGAGCGAGACCGAGACCTCGCGGAGTCGACACTGCGAGCGGTCGTCGACGACGTTCGGGTGAACGGCGTCATCGAGCCGGATCGTCTGCACACGGACGTCCGGCCACCGGGGTACCGTCTCCGCGTGGAGTTGCGAGCCGACGGGTACACCTGGACCGACGGGCCGGAGGCACCGCGGTCGGCGCAAACGGCGACGCGGCGGGTGAGCGTCCGGTCCGGGGACCGGGTGGTGCCGGGACGGCTCCGCGTGGAGGTGTGGACGCCGTGAGGGGCGTGAGTACGGCGGTCGACGTGAGCCTGGCAGCGCTGTTGGTGAGCGCGGCGCTGGTCGTAGTTGTCACCGTCGACCCGCTGGTGCCGGCGGACCACGGCACCGACACCGCCGACGAGTCGGCCGAACTGCTCGGCGCGACGACGACATCCTTGGGGTACACGCTGGCACCGGGCGCGGGACACGCAGACGAGTCGGGGTACGTCGAGGTGGAGGAGAAGCGGAGCCCGGAGTACCATCGCCGCACACACGGGTCGGTCGCGGGACTGCTCGCGAGGGCGGCGGTCCGGGACGCGAGTCTGGACGGGGGCGACGAGGGGTGGCGGGAGTTGACGCACACTCACGAGGACTTTGAGCGGGCCGTTCGCGCGGCAGTCGGCGAGACGGTCACCGGCACGGACGCCGAGGTGCAGGTCCGGGCGGTGTGGCGACCGTACCGGGGGGCACCACTCGCCGGGCGGGTGACCGTCGGCGAGAGGCCGCCGCCGGGCGTGACCGTCCACGCGGCGTCGACACGGGTGTCGGCGCCGGTACCCACGGCCCGCCCACGGGCGACGGAGACGGCAGAGGAGGGGTACGGCGCGGTCGCGACCGTCGTGGCCGAGCACACGGTCCGGGGGCTGTTCGACCCCGAGGCGACGTGGCTGGGTCTACGCGGCGACGAACCGGTGTCGACGCTGCTGGTGTACCGGTACCGGCGGGCGGCGGACCTCCTCGGCACCGACGTTGACGAGGAACTCGAGCGGTACGACGTCGTCGGCGCCAACGACCGACTCGCGGCGGCGCTCGCGGAGCGGTTCGAGAACGACATGCGAGGGCGGTTCGAGACGCCGACAGCGGCGGCACGGAACGTCTCGACGGGCGTGGTTGTAATCACGGTGCGGACGTGGTCGTCATGATGGTGCGCGTCGACGACCGCGCTCGCGTACCGTTCGCGCTGGTGGCGGTGGTACTGCTGTTGGGCAGCGCGACACTGGCGGCGACGATGCACGCCCGGCCGGCCGACAGCGCCGACCCTGACGCCGACGCTGCCGTCGACCGGGCGGTGTCGGGGACCCGGACCGCGCTGGTGTCGGCGACAGAGCGGGCCGCCCGTGCCGCCGCCCGCGAACCAGTGGTCACGCCCAGCAATACCAGCTACGGCCGCCTGCTCGACGACGACGGCCCGTTCCGCGACTACCTGGAGTTGCGGATCTACCTGGCCGCGCGGCGGGCACTGTCGGTGACCGACCAGCGGGTCCGGACGGGGCGAGTCCAGCCGTCGCTGCCACCGATCGAGGACCCGGTGGACGCCCGCCAGGCGATCGACCGCGTGACCGTCTGGGAGGACGACGACGGTGTGCGGGTGCGGATACGGAACGTCACGATGACCGTGACCCGTGACGGACGACGGATCGCCCGAGAGAACCGGACGTTCACCGTCCGCACGCAGACGCCGGTGCTCGCGGTCCACGACCGCGTCGAGACGTTCGAGCGGGCACTGAACCGTCCCGCACTGGAGGGGCCGGGGCTCGGACTCCGTCTCACCGGGCGGCTGTACGCGGTCGTCTGGGCGAGAGGCTACGCCCAGTACGGCGGGGCGCCGATCAAGAACGTCCTCGCGAACCGCCACGTCGAGTTGATGACAAACGGTGCGGTGCTGGCCGAGCAGGCGGCGGTAATCGGACGGGCGGACCCCGAGGGACGGCAGGCCTTACGCCGCGCCTCCGTGGAGGTGGGGCTGAAAGACCTGCTCGCCGCCGGCGACCGCCGCACGGAGTGGGCCGACTACGTCGTCGGCGTTGACGCGGCGCCGCCAGCGGGTGCAGCGCCGCCGGACCCCGACCCGGTGTCGCCGGTCGACAGAGACGAGACGAACGCGACCGACGCCGCGAGCGCGACGGCGGGAGTGCCAGCCCACGACGACCCGGTCGAGGTCGGCGTCGACCACACCGCCGACCTCGCGTTCGGGGCGCTGGTGTACGACGGCGGGCTCGGCGGAGTAATCAAACAGAAGTACGCCGCTCGCGCGAAACTCGTCACAGCGGTGCGGGCACCGGAACCGGTGCCGAGTCCGACACCGACTCCCCCGGGCGAGGGATGGGAGCACGTCGACCGTACGCGGACGGTCGAGCGCAGCGTCGTCCCGGGCGACGGGCCGAGTCCGACGACCCCGGACGGGTGGCACGAACACGAGACCTACACCCGTCACGTGATCGAACGGTGGACGATCACACAGACCTGGGTCCGCGACGGCGAGACGACGACGGCGAGCGCCACCGCGACACGGACCGTTCGCGTCGGCCTCAGCGTCGTCGACGACCACGTTCCCGCAGAGGTACCCGACCGCGGAATCGAGACGGTACACGAGCGCGGCGGACCGCTCGACGGGAACAACCTGCGGGAGACACCGCGGGAGGCGGTCGAGCGACTGGTGGGCGACCGCGGCGGTCCAGACGCTGTCGTCAGGCGAGCAGCGGCGGGGACGCTCGAGGAGAAGCCGATCCGGATCGGGGGAGAGACACCGTCCGGGCTCCCCGACTGGGTGTACGCCGACCTGACGGCGCTGCGGGAGGAGGTACGCAACGTCTCGGTGTCGGCGCCCCGGGACGAACTCGTGACGAGCGCGGCGGCCCACGAGACCCTGGCAGACCACTTCCGCGCGAAGCGTGACACGTTGCTGTCGGCGCCACAGGAGTACGAGAGCGTCGCCGACAAGGCGCGTGTCGCAGCGCGGGCGGCGTACCTGGCACGGGTACAGGCGGCACTCGACCGACGGGCCGGGGCGGCGTCGAAGACCCGAGAGAAACTGAACGACTCGCTCACAGAGCGAACGTCGTTCACGCTCAACGAGGTCGGCGACCTCACCGAGCAGGGAGCCGCCTCGGTCGGCGAACGACCCGACCGCGTCGACCGGCAGTTCACCGTAGACGCGGCGCCGTCGTACCTGACGGTAGAGACCGTCGACCGCGAACGCGTCCCCTCGGTGCGCGAGGGCCGGACGTTCACGCCGCTGGTCGCCCGCAACGTCAACGTGTTCGCGGTGCCGTACGGCGACGCCGGCGACGCGATCACCGACGCGCTGTTCGACGGCGAGAACACGACCAGTCTGCGCACCGCCGCCGGGGTGTTGAAGCGGACACGGGCAGTCGAACGCGTCACCGACAACGCCACGCTGACCGAGCGGCGACCGGAACTCCACGACGAGGTGGCGAGCGAGGTCGCGCAGGCTCGAAAACGGACGACGAGAGTGGTCGCCACCTCGACCGCGATGGACGAGGAGCGAGCGAGTGAGGCGGTACAGGCGGCGTTCGGGCGGTGGGACACGACCGCCGACCGTGCGCTCGCGGTGTCGAACGGATCGGCGGTCCGGGCGGTCGCCGCGACCGTCGCCCGGCGGCTGGAACACGCCGAGCGGAAGCAGGACGAACTGGCGGCCCGTCTCCGACTCACGCTCCGCGTCACGGAACGACTGTGGTCCGAGGTGCCCCTCGACGGGCTCTCGACGCGGGTCGAGGACGGCCCCGTCGACCGGACGGCGACGGCTGTCGAGCGCGTCGCCCGCGAGGAGGTCAGACAGGTCGTCGAGAGGACCGTCGAGAACGCGACAAAGCGCGTCCAGGACCGCTGGCTCGACAGGGTCGGGAACGAGACGGTCTTTGCGGGGCTGCCGGTGGTGCCACCGCCGCTCGGCGCGTGGTACGTGACGACGAACGTCTGGCACGTTTCGGTAAATGGGGAGTACGCCCGGTTCACTGTCCGGACCCGGACCGGTAGTCCCGAGGACGCGCTGTCGTACTCCCGCGACGGTCGGCCGGTCACCGTCGACGTCGACGGTGACGGCGAGGTCGAGCGTCTCGGGACGGCGACGCGGGTGTCGTTCGAGCAGGACACTGCGGTGCTGATCGCGGTGCCACCTGGGAAGTACGGCGTCGGCGAGCGGGACGGCAACGCCCACGAGGTGTCCGATGGGTGGCCGAACGAGGGCGCCGAGAACCGCTCCAATGAACGAGTGCCGGTCGCGGCCCCGTCGGCAGGCGAGGGTCGACAGTCACAAGACGGCCCGCCCGCTCGGTCCGGCCATGTTCCACGAGCAGCGGACGTCCGTGCCCGACGACGTCGACGCGCTGCGGGCGGAGTACGCCGCCGACCTGGCGGCGGCCGTCGAGAGCGCCGGCGTCGAGGCGGCGGTCGAACAGACGGGCCTCGACCCCGCCGTCGTCGATCGGGTTGCCGACGGCGAGGTCGCGGACCTCTCGATCGAGGACGCCGCCGCGGTACAGGCACTCGCCGAGGAGGCACCGGACGCGGCGACGACCGTCGAAATGGCCTGTGACCACCTCCTGCTCGGGATGTCGACGGCGGTCCTCGACGTGGACCGCTTGGCCGCCGGGGTCGACCTCGACCTCGACCCGAAGGAGGTCCAGCAGAAACTCGAGCGGCGTGCTCCGATGCAGTTCGGAGAGTTCGTCGCGCTCCAGCACCACGTCGTCGCCGAGCAGTGATGTCACTCAAGTGTAATTTCGGCCGGGGAATTAAACCGGGTGGTCGAAAAGTCTAGTGTCATGCGGCTCGCGATCTTGGGGTGTGGCTACGTGGGGACCGCGCTCGGGCGTCGGCTCCGGGGGGCCGGCCACGAGGTCGTCGGCGTACGTCGGTCGGCCGACGGCCTGGAGCGGGTTGCCAAAGCGGGGCTCGACCCGGTCGAGGCGGACGTCACAGACCGGTCGGCGCTGTCGGCGGTGCCCGACGCCGACTGGGTGGTGTTCGCCGCCAGCGCCGGTGGGCGGTCGGCCGAGGCGGCACGGGAGACGTACCTCGACGGGGTCCAGACCGCGACAACGGCGTTCGCCGACCGCGACGACCCGCCCGATCGGTTCGTGTACACGTCGAGTACCGGGGTGTACGGCGACAGGGACGGCGCCTGGGTGGACGAGTCCACGCCACCGGACCCCGACGGCGAGCGCGGCGAGGTGTTGGTGGCCGCCGAGGAGGCGACCCTCGACGGTCCGCTCGAGGGGACCGTCGCCCGCTTCGCCGGCCTGTACGGACCGGACCGCTACCGCCTGGAGCGGTACCTCGACGGCCCGGTGCCCGCTGGGTACCTCAACCTGCTCCATCGTGACGACGCCGCCGGCGCGGTCGCCCACCTGCTCCAGGCCGACCGGGCACGGAACGAGACGGTGGTCGTCGTCGACGACGAACCGGTCGCCCGTCCGGACCTGGCACGGTGGCTCGCAGAGCAGTGTGGCGTCGACCCGCCCTCGGTGACGGAGCCGGCGAGTGGCCGCGCACGGGCACAGAAGCGGTGTTCGAACGACCGCCTGCACGAGACGGGGTACGAGTTCGAGTACCCGACGTTCAGGGAGGGGTACCGCCCGGCGGTCGAGGTGTACCGCCGGGGCCAGGTGGGGGACGAGTGAGATGACCGGGGGGGTACTCCAGCCCAACGTACCGACCGAGGACCCCGTCGTCCTGGCGGTCGCCGCCGTGACGGTGCTCGTCGTCACCGTGGTCGTGTACGTGTTGTACCGGCTGGTCCGGTGGCTGCGGCGCCCACAGGGGGTGCGCTTCCGTGAGACCGTCGCCGAGCTTGACACCGTTGACGTGCTGATGCACCCCAACCCGGACCCGGACGCGATGTCATCGGCGATGGGGGTCGCGGCGATCGCCGACGACGCCGGGGTCGACGCGACGCTGTGGTACGCCGGCGAGATCCGCCACCAGGAGAACCGCGCCTTTCGGACGGTGCTCGACCTGGACCTGAACAACGTCGAGACCGTCGAGGAGTTGCGCGGGGACGGCGTCGTCCTCGTCGACCACAACGAGGCCCGCGGGTTCAGCGGCGCCGACGGTCTCGACCCGCTGGCCGTCGTCGACCACCATCCCGGCGAGGGGACCGGTCTCGAACACACTGACGTCCGCACCGACTACGGCGCGTGTGCGAGTATCGTCGCCGAGTACCTCGAGGACCTCGGTGCAGTCGTGCTCGCCTCCGGCGAGGAGGCGCCGGACGACCAGTTCACGCTGTCGCCCGAACTGTCGACCGGACTCGTCTACGGGGTCCAGTCCGACACCGACCGGCTCACGAACGGCATCTGCGAGGCCGACTTCGAGGCCTGTGGCTACCTCTTTCCCGGGATCGACGAGAAGATACTCGACCGCGTCGCCAACCCACACGTCGACGCCGAGGTACTCGAGACGAAAGCGAAGGCGATCCGCGAGCGGGAGGTCAAGCCACCGTACGCCGTCGCCGACGTGGAGGACGTGAGAAACGTCGACGCGATCCCCCAGTCGGCGGACGAACTCGTCCGCCTGGAGGGCGTCACGGCGGTCGTCGTCTACGGCGAGGTCGACGGCACGATCCACCTCTCCGGGCGCTCCCGCGACGACCGCGTCCACATGGGCAACGCCCTCGCCGCCGCCGTCGAGGAGATCCCCACCGCCGGCGCCGGCGGTCACGCCCGCATGGGCGGCGGACAGGTCCCCCGCGAGCACATGGAGGGGATCGGCCCACAGAGCGGACTGACGAAGACCCGCCTGAAGGGCCGACTGTTCGAGGCCATGCGCGGCGAACTGTAGGCTTAACTCGTGGGGACCGTAGCGCAATCGTGAACCGGCACCCGACCTGGGCGTACCGCGACCGTCACGGCGACCGGTTCGGTCGCACGTACTTCCGGCGGTTTGGCGACGGCGTCGTCTCCTCCGTCGGCGTCGGCACCGACCGCGACGACCCCACCGACGCCGTCGACGACGCCTACCGGGAGACGCTCGTGACCGCGCTCTCCGAGGGGTGTAACCTGGTCGACACCGCGGCGAACTACCGGTGTGGTCGCTCGGAGCGGGTCGTCGGCGAGGCCGTCGACCGCGCCGACGTCGACCGCGAGGAGGTCGTCGTCGCCACGAAGGGCGGCTTCCTGCCGTTCGACGGCGAGCGCCCCGCCGACCCCGCCGAGTACGTGCACGAGGAGTTCGTCGAGACCGGACTCGTCGACCCTGCCGACCTCGCGCTGGGTCAGCACTGCATCGCCCCCGGCTACCTCGACCACCGCGTCGAGGCGTCGCTGTCGGCACTCGACGTGGAGACGGTCGACCTGTTCTACGTCCACGAACCGGAGACACAACTACAGGAGCGGTCGCGGGCGACGGTGTACGACCAGTTGGCGGCGGCCTTCGAGACCTTGGAGGAGCGAGTCGCCGCCGGCGATCTTAACCACTACGGCGTGGCGACGTGGGACGCCTTCCGGGTGCCGCCGGACCACGAGGCGTACCTCTCGCTGCCCGAGGTCGTCTCACGGGCACGCGCCGCGGCGGCGTCGGTCGGCAACGACGTGACGGGGTTTCGGGCGGTTCAACTGCCGTTCAACGCGACGATGGCCGGGGCGTTCACCGTCGCGGCCCACGAGGGGGCCGACGGCGAGCAGTCCGCCCTGGAGTTCGTCCAGGCGGCGGGACTGAGCGCGTTCGTCAGCGCGCCGCTGGCGCAGGGAGCCTTACTGGACGGACTGCCGGGGGCAGTGGGCGAGCGAGTGGCCGGCGAGACGGCGGCCCAGCGGGCGATCAACTTCGCGCGGTCGGCGCCGGGGGTGACGGCGGCGCTCGTCGGGACGCACTCGCCGGAACACCTGCGGGAGAACCTGGCGGCGGGAGAGTACGACCCGCTCGGGGCACGGGCGTTCGACCGGGTGTTCGACTAGCCGAGTTGCTTCCAGCGACGACCGCACTCGGGACACCGCTTCACGGTGTGCAGTTCGTCGGGGTCGTCCTCGGTCTGGAGGGTCTTCTCGCAGCGGGCACAGGTGAGTCGCTCGTAGGTGTCCTTCTGGATGTCCCCGTCGCGGAGCCCCTTGCGGACCGACTGCCTGCTCATGCGCTCTCGTTGCGCGGCGAGGGTGTAAACGGTTGCGACTACCGGGTTCGCAAGGTTTGAACCGCCGAGCGGCGTACTGTAGGTAGTGAGCGGCGGCCGGACCGACGGTGAGTCGACGGCGACACGGACGACCGGAAGCGACGGCGACGCCGCGGGCGACGGACCGCCCAGCGGTCGTCTGCGACTGTTCGGCTCGCTGTGTGGACTGGTCTTTCTCGTGAACCTCGCGCGGGTAGTGTTCGCGCCGCTGGTGGAGCCGCTGCGACGGGCCTTCGCCCTGTCGCCGGCGGAGGCGGGGCTCGTGGTGACGCTGGTGTGGCTGGGTAGCGCCCTGCCACGGTTGCCGACGGGCTACCTGCTCACCCGGGTCAAGCGCCACTACGTCGTTCTCGGCGCCGGCGGGGTGTTGACCGGCGCCGCCGTCTTTACCGCCGTCGCCCGCTCGCCGACCTGGCTGTACGCCGGCGCGTTCACGATGGGACTGGCGAGTGGGCCGTACTTTCTGGCGGCGAACCCGCTCGTGAGCGAGTTGTTTCCCGAGCGGGTCGGACGGGCGATCGGCGTCCACGGCACCGCGAGTCAAGTCGCCGCCGTCGGCGCCGGACCGCTCGTCGGGGGGGTCCTGTTGTTCGCGGACTGGCGGGCGACGTTCTGGCTGATCGCCGTCGCCGCGGCGACGTCGACGGTCGCCATCTTCGTCTCGGCCAGGGGAGCGACGTTGCCGGCGGCGGGCAGCGACGACCGCGACTTCGTCGGGGCGGTCCGCGCACAGTGGCGCATCGTCGTCACCGGGATCGCGGTGATCGGGCTGACCGGCTTCGTCTGGAACGGCCTGTTCAACTTCTACGTCACCTACCTGGTCAGCGAGGGAGTCGCCGAGGCGACCGGGCGTGACCTCCTCACCGTGGCCTTTGCCGCCGGCGTCCCGGCCTTTCTGGTGACGGGACGGCTGGCCGACCGGGTGCCGTACGTTCCGCTGTTGTTGTCGATCCTGGCTGGCTTCGTCGTCGCGGTGCTCGTGTTGACGGTGAGCAGTGGCTTCTGGCCGCTCGTCGGGGCGAGTGCCCTCATCGGCTACGTCATCCACAGTCTGTTTCCGGCGATCGACACGTACCTGCTCGACTCCCTGCCCGACCAGCACCGGGCGAGTGCGTACGCCACGTTCAGTGCGACGATGATGCTCGTTCAGGCGGCCGGTAGCGTCGTCGTCGGCGCGCTGAACGACGCCGGGTTCACTTTCGACACGATCTTTCGTGGACTCGCGGTCGTGCTCACTGTCGTCGTCGTGGTGCTCGCCGTTCTCCACCGCGGCGGCTACCTGCCAAGCGGTGCCCGGCCCGGTCCCGACGCGACCACGGACCCTGCTGTGGCTGACTGACCCGGGACGACCGCTCGCAGACCCCCACGGCCGCACGGACAAGGCTAATGCCCCACGGCCGCACAGTCGGGGTGTGACGTTCGACGGTGACGAACTGGCCGGGATGGTCGACCCCTTCGGCGTGCTCACCCGCAGGGAACTCCGGCAGGCGGCCACCGAAGTCGCGTTTCGCCGGGGCGAGGACCTCGACGAGGACCGCGTCGACGCCGCGATAGACGACGCGGTGACGGTCTACCGCCTGGTCGAGCCCCCGGCCGACGCCGTCGACGCCGACCTGGACGACCCGCTGGTCGTCGGTCCCACCGCGTTCCCGGCGTCGCCGGAGGGCGCCGAGGACCTGCCGCATATTCTCGGCGTCGACCGGCGGACGGTAGACCGCGAGGCGGTCGGACTCGCGGTCGTCGAACGCCTGCGCGGTGAGGCGGCTCGAGCGGTCGACCGCGGCGACGAGACCCGCGTGCGCCGCCTGCTCGACGTGAGCTACGACGTAGAGGCCTGGGCACCGGTCGACGTGAGCGACGTGCGCGAGCGGTTCGACAGCGCCCTGGAGGGGTAGCGTGCAGTTGGACCTCTCCGCCGTCGCCGCCCGCGAGTCCCGTACCGTCGACGGGGGGCACCGCTCGGCGGCCGTTCTCGCACCCGTTCTCGAGCAGTCGGACGGCCACCACCTGCTGTTTATCCGCCGCGCCGACGACCTCAGCGAACACGCCGGGCAGATGTCCTTTCCGGGCGGGGCTCACGAACCGGTGGACTCCGGTCTCGAGGCGACGGCACTGCGCGAGGCGAACGAGGAGGTCGGGCTCGCGCCGGACGAGGCGACCGTCGTCGGTCGACTCGACGAGATCCACACGATCACCGACTACCGGGTGCGGCCGTACGTCGCCAGGGCACCCGACCGACCGTACGAACCGGACGGTCGCGAGGCGACCGCCGTCGCCGTGCTCCCGGTCGCGGGGCTGCTCGACGGCGACAACTACGAGTTCGAGCGCCGCGTCCACCCGGAGGGCGGCGAGGTCGTCGTCCACTACTTCCACGTCGGCGAGCACACCGTCTGGGGCGCAACCGGGGAGATCGTCGTCGACCTGCTGGAGACGGCCACCGACTGGCAGGCTCCCGCACACAACGACGGTCGCGCCTGAGGGGACAGACTTTTGTTCGTCTCCACATCAGGGCGGGTGTATGGAAACAGTCGCTCACGCGGCGGGTCGAGTTCCGGCCGGACGGTACTGAAAACATCTGGAGTGTGGCGTGTTCTGACGGTGATCGACGGTGACCAGCGACGGCCCTGGCGTCGGCGTGACCGGCGACGCTGGCGGCGCGGGAGTCGGTGGGAACGACGCGACAGTCGCTGACGGCGACACGGCCGGCACCGCGGCCGGTGGCGTCGCCGGCACGGGGATCGACGCCTTGGCGCTGAAACCCGCCGAGTCCGACCTGGCGACGCTCGCCGGGACGCTCGGTGGGTCGCCGGTCGAGGCGGTCGTCGTCGACTACGAGGGTCGCGACCACCTGCCGGCGGCCGACCGGGTCGGGGCCCTCGCGGAGACGTGTGAGGTGGTGGCCACGACGCCGGTCCGGGCGGACGGGTTCGACCCGCTCGGCGACGACTCGCTGGTCGACGAGTGGCTCCCCGACGGCGTGGGGCGGGCGCTCGTCGCCGGCCACCCGGCGTACCTCACCGAGACCGAGCGCGAACGGGCAGTCGCCCCCCGCTTCGGCGCGGCCCTGGAGCGTGCTCCCGACGCCTGGGTTGGTACCGAGAGCGTCGAGCGGGTTGCGATGGCGACCGGCGGCCCGCAGTACGAGTTGCTGTCGCGGTCGACCGCAGGCGACGTGCGGGCGCTCCGGGCGGCGGGCTTCGACGGTCCGGTGTACCTGTACGCCCCCGTCGCCGTCGCCGACGACGAGGACACGCTGCTCGACGCCGTCGGGGACTACGCCGCTCGCCGGCGGCCCGTCCGCGAGGCGCTGCCCGAGGGCGCCGCGACGGACGCGACGGCGACGAATCGGGCCCGCGAGGTGCTGTCGGCCGCCGTCCGCGACTACGCCCTCGTCGGCACCGCCGGCGAGGTCCGCGAGCGCGTCGCCGCTCTCCGCTCGGCGGGGGTGAGCCCCGTCGTCGGCTACCCCGCCCGCGGCCCCGAGACGCTGCTGGGGTGAGAACGGCACAGCGGTCCGCGAGCAGGGTGGCCGGGCCGGCGGCGGCGGAGTACACAAGTGGCCCGGCGCCAAGCGGCGGGTATGCGACTCGCACACGACACGACGACGACAGCGAGCGAGGCGCTGTCCGGGGTGGACGTGGCGCTGTTGCCCACCGGCAGCACAGAACAGCACGGCCCACACCTGCCGCTTGGAACGGACTTCACGACGGCACAGTCGTTCGCTCGCTCGTTCGACGACCGCGACGACGTGGTCGTGTTGCCGACGGTGCCCGTCGGCGTCAGTGAGCACCACCGCCAGTTCGACGGCACGCTGTGGGTCTCCCCCGAGACCTTCGAGGACTACGTCCAGGAGACGCTCGCGGGCCTGGCGACCCACGGCGTCGACCGCGCCGTCGTCGTCAACGGTCACGGCGGCAACTCGGACGCGATCCGCCGGACAGCACGCCGCCTGCGGGCCGACCGCACCTGCTTTGCGCCGGGGTGGAACTGGTGGAACTCGGTGACCGCCCTCGCAAACGAACTGTTCGACGGGCAGGGTGGCCACGCCGGCGCCCGCGAGTCCAGCCTCGTGATGCACGTCGCCGGGGAACACGTCGACGAGGACGCCCTCGACGAGGCGGAGGCCGGCGCGAGCGACGGGTGGGGAAAGGGAGTACACGGCGCCGACGTCGGCTTCGACACGCTGGACTTCAGCGAGAGCGGCGCCGTCGGGCGACCCACGGACGCCTCGCCCGAGGCCGGCGAGCGACTGTTCGAGGCCGCTCGTGACGAACTGGCGGCGCTGGTCGAGTGGCTGGCCGAGCGACCCGCCGCGGACCTGTGGCCGCGAGC
Organism: uncultured Halobacteriales archaeon; assembly: GCA_964593395.1. Classification (GTDB taxonomy): domain Archaea; phylum Halobacteriota; class Halobacteria; order Halobacteriales; family SW-7-71-33; genus SW-7-71-33. Next base: position 12,013 of record CAZQHW010000006.1, on the reverse strand, counting down.
CCACCGGTGAGTCCCGAGCGAGTCGCCGTCGTGGGCGGTGGCGCCGTCGGCGCGACCGCGGCCCTGGACCTCGCTCGGGCGGGCGTCGAGACCCACCTGTTCGAGCGCGGCGCCGTCGGCGACAGCGGGGCCACCGCCCGGGCGGCGGGGCTGTGCTACGACGCCCACGCCGGGCCGGCCGACGCACGCCTCGCCGCCCGCGCCATACAGCGGTTCGCGGGCCTCGACGCGGACCTCGGACTGCGACGGTGCCCGTACGTCTGGCTGGCCCGCGACGGCGACGAGCACCGGGCGGCGGCGGTTCGCGAGCAGGTGCCCCGGATGCGCGACCAGGGGCGCCGGGTCGACCTGCTCACGCCCGGCGAGACGGCGGAGGAGTTTCCCACGCTCCGGGCGGGGGACGTGGCGGTCGCCGCCGTCGCCCGGGACGCCCGCCGTCTCGACCCCGCGGCGTACGTCCGTGCGGTCACCGACCGCGCCGCCGCCGCCGGCGCCGTCGTCCACGAGGGGACCCGGGCGACGATCACCACGGAGTCGGGAGACGACGGGCCGACGGTGCGAGCACACCCCGACGGCGAAGCGTCCGGGACACTGCCGCTGTCGGTCGACACCGTCCTCGTCGCCGCCGGGGCGCACACCGCGAGCGTCCTCGACGACGCGGGGGTGGCCGTCCCGGTGGTGCCGTACCGGGTGCAGGCGCTCGTCGGGCGGGTCGGCACCGACGACACCGGGAGTCGCGACGGGACGTACGCTGCCGACGCGACGGCAGCGCGGGACGACGCGTACCCGGGGCCGATGGTGTACGACGCGACGGGCGGGTTCTACTGCCGCCCACACCCGGCGGGCGTGCTGGCGGGCGACGGCACCGAGGAGCGGCCCGCGGACCCCGAGGCGTACCGCCGCGCGGCGAACCCCGAGTTCCCGGCAGACCTGGCGGAGCGGGTGGGGTGGCGGCTCGCGACGGACGTCGCCGTCGAGCGGGCCTGGGCGGGACTGTGCACCGCCACGCCGGACCGCGACCCGCTGGTGGGGCGGGTCGCGCCGGGCGTGTACGTCGCGAGCGGGTGGCAGGGCAGCGGGTTCATGCGCGCCCCGGCGACCGGCGAGGCGGTCGCCCGGGCAGTCAGAGAGAACGATCCCGCGCCGGTCGAGGCGTACGACCCTCGGCGCTTCGACGGGAACGAGTCCGTCGAGATACGCGAGGGAATGGTGATCGAGGAGTAGTCGGGGTGCCGCCTCGGCGCCGGTCGCGGGTCAGTTCTCGTCGGCGTCGTCCGCGTCCTCGGTGTCGTCCGCGTGGTCGTGGTCGCCACCGTCGTCTGCGTCGGCGTCAGAGTCGCCCGTACCCTCGCCGATGTCGACGCCGACGGGGCCATCGTCGTTGTCGTCGACGGTACGGTCGGGGGCGTCCTCGCGCTTTGGAAGGACGATCTCCAGGGTGCCGTCCTCGGTGAGCGTGGCCTCGGCGGCGTCGGGGTCGACGATGGCGTCGCCCGGGAGGTCGACCCGCCCGTCGAGGGAGAGTCCGCGACCGGGGAACCGCATCTCGAACCCCTCGTGGTAGTCCCGAAAGCGGTCGAGACGCACGCGGACGGCCCCCTCGACGTAGCGCACCTGTACGTCGGTACTGACCGCCCCCGGCGCGTCGAACACGACGAGGTACTCGTCGTCGCTCTCGAGTAAGTCCGCCTCCAGTCCACGACGCTCCTGGACGCGGGCCGCCACCCGACCCGCCCGTTCGAGCAGGGCGCTCTGGATGCTGTCGCCTAAGTCGCCGAGTCCGATCCCCTCGCTCATAGGACGATCAGTTCCAGACTGTCGCTGTGCCCACAGTACGGACAGGCGAGATCGTCGACCGCGAGGTCGTCGGCCACGTCGTAGGTGTAGTGGTTCTCGAACATGTCCAACTCGCAGTCGTCGTTCGTACACTTGATCTCCTCTGTCTTTGGCATACCCGCCGGTTGGCGGGCGCGACTATTGAATGTCGCGGAGCGGAGACTCTTTTTCGGGGGCGGCCGTACCTGGCGATGTGACCGGAGTCGTCGGGGTGGACTTCAGTGGGGCCGACCGCCCGGCCGAGGCCGTCTGGATCACCGAGGCGAGACTGTCTGACGGCGACCTCGTCGTCGAGGGCTGTCACTCCGCGCGGGCGGCGTTCGACGCCCGGGAGCGGGAGACGGTGCTCGACGCGCTCGTCGACCGCGTCCTCGGGGCCGACGTCGCCGGCCTCGACTTCCCGTTCGGACTGCCGCGGGCGGTGGTCGAGGACTTGGTCGGCCCCGAGCAGTGGCGGGCGACGGTCGCGTGGGTCGGGGGGACGTTCGGCGACGCCGGGGCGTTCGCCGACCGCTGCAAAGAGGCGGCGCGGACGGCGACCGGCGGCGACCGGACGTACCTCCGTCGCGTGACGGACGACCCCGTGGGCGCAAAGTCGCCGTACCACTTTTTCACTTACAAGCAGGCGTACCACGGGACGACACAGGTACTCGAACCGTTGCTCGCCGACGGGGCGACAGTCGCGCCGATGACCAGAGAGGACGCCGACGGCGCCACGGAGGACCGACCGACGGTCATCGAGACCTACCCCGCGGGCACGCTCCGGCGACTCGAACTGCCCGACGAGAACTACAAGTCGACGAGCGACGCCGCCCGGGAGCGGCGGGCGACGATCCTGCGTGGACTCGAAAGGCGGGGATCGCCCGGAGATGACAGACGAGCGGCCGACGAGGGGGACCCGGAGGCGACGCCCCGGGTCGTCGTGGACGGGGACGACCGCGAGCGGGCGCTGTCGGACGACGGGGGTGACGCGCTGGACAGTCTCGTCGCCGCGGTCGGGACAGCACGGGCGGTCCGGCGGGGCTTTGCGGTCGAGGCGGACCGCTACGACCCCCTGGAGGGGTACGTGTACGTCTGAGTCGGCGAGCGATCGGGTTTTGAGGCTGGGCACCGGAACGCGGGTATGAACCCGGCGGACCTCTCCGTGACGATCGTCGACGGGTACGTCGACGAACCCGCCCACTTCGGGGTGCCGCCGTACGTGTCGACGTACCCGCGGTACGTCGCGGGTGCGCTGGTCGACGCCGGCGTCCCCGAGACGGCGATCACCTACCGGACGATCGACGCACTGCGAGAGGAGCGCCAGCGGTGGCGCGACGTTGCCGAGGCCGACCTCGTCGTGTACGTCGGCGGGATGACTGTCCCCGGCAAGTACGTCGGCGGCACGCCCGCCGAACCGGACGAGGTGCGAGAGATCGCCTGGGTCGCCGACGGCACCACCCTGCTGGGCGGGCCGGTCCGCTTCGGCGTCGGCGACGAGAACAAAGGCGCCGTCGAGACCGAACGCGACGACCTCGATTACGACTTCGTCGCAAAGGGCGACATTGAGGCGGCCGCCCACGACCTCGTCCGCAGCGAGTTAGAGGGCTTCGGCGACCGGATGCGAGACAACGAGGAGGTCGAACGGTGGGCACGAAAGGGTGCTTTCGTCGTCGAGTCTCACCCGAACCACCCGGACTACCTCATCGCCGAACTGGAGACCTCGCGGGGGTGTGCGTACCGCTGTTCGTTCTGTACGGAGCCGCTGTACGGCGACCCCGCCTTCCGCACGGCGGAGTCGGTCGTCAGCGAGGTAAAGGCGCTGTACGAGCGAGGGGTCCGACACTTCCGGCTCGGCCGGCAGGCCGACATCCTCGCCTTTGGCGGCGACGGCGAACGGCCGAATCCCGACGCCCTCCGGCGGCTGTACGGCGGCATTCGCTCGGTCGCGCCGGACGTACGGACGTTGCACCTGGACAACATGAACCCGGTGACGATCGTCGACTATCCCGAGCGCTCCCGGGAGGCGATCCGGGTGATCGCAGCGCACAATACGCCCGGCGACGTGGCCGCCTTCGGCCTCGAGTCCGCAGACCCGGTGGTCCAAGAGCAGAACAACCTGCTCGTCAGCGCCGAGGAGTGCCTGGAGGCGGTCCGCGTCGTCAACGAGGAAGCCGGCTGGCGACCCGGCGGCGATGGCGACCCGCGAGACGGAGCGCCCACCGATACCGAGCGCGCCCCGAACTTCGGGCCTGACGCCACCCGTCGCCTGCCGAAGTTGTTGCCGGGGATCAACCTGTTGCACGGCCTGATGGGCGAGCGCGAGGAGACCTTCGAGCACAACAAGCGCTTTTTACAGCGCGTGTACGACGAGGGGCTGGTGTTGCGACGGGTGAACATCCGGCAGGTGATGGCCTTCGACGGCACGGAGATGTCCGACACCGGCGCGGAGATCGCCCACGACCACAAGAAACAGTTCAAGCGCTACAAAAAGGAGGTGCGCGAGGAGATCGACAACCCAATGTTGCAGCGGGTGGCGCCGCCGGGCACCGTGCTGCCTGGTGTGCGCCTCGAGTACCACGAGAACGGCACCACGTTCGGCCGCCAGCCCGGCACCTACCCGCTCCTTGTGGGCGTGCCGGGGGAGCGACCGCTCGGGCAGGCGATAGACGTCGCCGTCGTCGACCACGGCTACCGCTCGGTGACGGGCGTGCCGTACCCGCTGTCGCCAGAGGAGGCGAGTCGGGCGGAACTCACCGCCATCCCCGGCGTCGGCGACCGGCGGGCGAGACAGGTGTTGCGCGAGCAGGACGCCGACCTCCCGACGGTCGAGGGCGTCGACCTGGAGCGGTTTCTCACCGACGACCCGACCGTCGCCGTCGACCCCGACCCGGGGCCGGCACCCGACCCCGACGCCCGCGTGGACGTGGACCTGGACCTGGGGCCGGACGCGACCGACGCCGACTGACCGACCTCGGTAGACATTTGAGGCACGACACGAAGCGTCCACACGGTGAGAACCGTGGAGATCTCCGAGAAACTGCTTTGTCTGTTCAGCGCCGAGGTGACCGGCGACGGCGAGTACACGATCGAGGTGCCCAACCGCGAGGTCGAAACCGGCGAGATCCAGCCGGGCACGACCTACCGGGTGGCACTGATCGAACAGGAGGTCGAGGACGACGACGGGTCGGTCCCGAGTTCGGAGCCACAACCCCCCGTCGAGGAGGGCGAAACCCGCTACGTGGAGATCGAGGACCTCGGCAAGCAAGGCGACGGCATCGCTCGCGTCGAGCGGGGCTACGTCATCATCGTCCCCGGCGCTGAGGTCGGCGAACAGGTGAAAATCGAGGTCACCGAGGTCAAGTCCAACTTCGCCGTCGCCGAGGTCATCGACGAGGAGTTCTAGAGCGACGACCCGTCGGGCCGCTTGGCTCCCTCGGAGTCGTGGACCACCACGCCGTCGGCCTCGACCGGGTCGTACGACTCCCGCACCGCGAGTGCCTCCTCGACCTCCCGCACTGCACGCTGTTTCAACGTCTCCGCGAGGTCGAGTGCCTCCGAACGGTCGATGTCCCGCCCCAGACCCTCGCACTCGTGGGCGCGGACCGGGCCGGACTCCTCGACGACCTCGCCCATCGGCTGGCCGACGCCGGCGACCGCGACGCTGAACGGGTAGGTTCGACAGATAAGCGGGCGGTCGCCGTACACCGTACAGGCGCCGTCGGCGTCCCCCTCGCCGGGGTCGTAGAACGTGCAGTCCCCACAGTCGTCGACCGCCAGTGCCCACTCGAACGTCTCGCCCGTCGGGCCGTTCTCGCCCTCCGAGAGCCCGTACGGCATCGGGCGGGCCGCGTCACGCCAGTCGTACGCCTCGCCGTCTCCGGCCGCGTCGTCGCCGTTCTCGTTCAGACCGTCGCGTATCTCGCGCACCTCGTCGGGAAAGACCGTCGCCGTGTGGGGTTCTGACTCGTCGCTTCCGTCGCCGTCTCCGGAGTCGGCCTCCTCGGCGTCCTCGGCCGGTTCGTACCCCTTGCAACAGGCCCCACAGCGGGTGCACTCGAAGCCGATCGACTCGATTGCGTCTGCCAGGTCCTCGACCGAGAGCGCACGGGCCCGCTCCAGTTCCGTCTCCAGTGACTCCACGTCGACCACCAGCGCCTGGGCGGGCAAAAGGAGCGTGGCTCGGGTGTCGACCGATGCAGTCAGGTGGTCGAGTCGCGACGACCGGCGCCCCGAGTCACAGCGAGCGGGCACGCTCGCCGTCCCAGCGGAGCCGCCCCTCGCTCGCGAGTTTCTCGACGTGGGCGCGGACCGTCGCCGCCGCCAGGTCACGCACGCCGGAGAGGTCACGGTCGTAGGCGGCGTCGGTGATCGCCGGGACGGTCTCGACGCCCGCCCGCACCGCCGACAGCACGCGGCGCTCGCGCTCCAGGCGGCGGTCGATCAGCCGCTGCAGGGTCTCATCCGGGGCGTCGACCACGGGGCCGTGTCCCGGGTACAGCCGCTCGACCGGTGGCTCCGCGTCCCGCAGGCGGGTGAGGGTGTCGAGGTAGTCGCGCATGTCGCCCTTCGGCGCGCCGACGACGACGCTACCCTCCGCGACCGCGACGTCACCGACGAACAGCGCCGGGCGGGGGAGTGCGGCGCCGGCGTCGGCGGGGTCGAGCCGGAAGACGACGTGGTCCGGCGCGTGACCGGGGGCGTCGACGACCGACAGCGGTGGTGCCGTCGGCAGGCGGTCGCCGGGGGCGAACGCCCGGTCGGGAGCGACGCCCGTCGCCTCGTGGAACTCGTCGCGGTGGTCCTCCTGCGCCCAGACGGTCGCGTCGGCGGCGTAGGCAGCGACCCCGCCGACGTGGTCGGGGTGAGTGTGGGTGACGAGAACGTGGTCGACGCGGTCGAGGGCGATCTCGTCGCTCTCGTCGGCGGGGTCGATCAGCGCCGTGCCGACGTGGTAGGCGTTCGTCGTGCCCTCGAGCGCGCGGGTCTCGGCCGGGATCGAAACACGCGTGACCGCCGGGTCGTCCATGTCCCGTGTTCGGGGAGCGTTGAAAAAAGCAGCCGGGACGAGCGGTCAGCGGTCGGCGGCCACGTCCAAGTCGACATCAAGGTCCGCCAACTGGTCGGCGACCTCGGCGCGTTTCTCC
>CAZQHW010000006.1:0-5041 GCA_964593395.1 uncultured Halobacteriales archaeon | reverse complement strand
AAACTCCCGCATGAGTTCGGCGGCCTCCTCCTTGCAGCCGCCACACAGTCGCTCGCCGCCGGCACACTCGTCGTAGACGCGCTTTGCGTACTCGTCGTCGTCGTTGGCGAGGAGGTAGGCGTACAGTTCGTACACGGGACAGGCGTCCGGTTCGCCGCCCAGTTCGCGCTGCTTCTCGGCGGTCTCCCGGCCGCCGGTGGTCGCCGCCTTCACCTTGTCGTAGCCGTCCTCGGGGTCGTCCAGGAGGGAGATGTGACTCGCCGGGACGGAGGAGGACATCTTCCCGCCGGTGAGCCCGGTCATGAAGCGGTGGTAGATCGACGACGGCGCCTGGAAGCCGTAGCCGCCGTGGTCGGTCTCCACCTCGCGGGCCAGCGCGACGGCGTCGCCGTACGACAGGTCGAAGGCGTCGACGTGGGCGTCGTAGACGCGCTTCTCGCCCTCGACCGCCTCCACGAGCGCCTCGAACGCCGCCTCGGTGGCGTTGCGGTCGAGTACCCGCACCCGGGGTCGGAGCGGCTCTTTGCCGGCGTTTTCCAGTTTCTCGACCGCGCCGTCGCGGGCGTCGGTCGCCGCCGTCTCGTACGCTGCGAGCCAGTCGGCCGCCGCCACGCACCGGGGACGGTCGGGGTCCTCGGCGTACTCGGCGCGGTTCTCGTGGGCGATCGCGACGAGTTCGCGCTCCGCGCCGTCGAGTTCGAAACTCGCGTACGCCTCCGTGACCCCGAAGTATCGCACCCTGGCGGCGAGGTCACGAGCCAATCGGACGTGGGGGTCCTGGTCGGGGCCGACGGGGATCACCGTCGGTTTTGGCTCGTCGAGTTGGGGGAACAGAATGTCCGCCATCTGGGTGACGACAGACTGCATGTGCGAGACGTCCGTCTCGCCGTCGAAGTCGTAGATGGCCTGCAGTTCGGAGAAGTTCGCCTCGACGCCCAACTCAAAGGCCAGGTCCTGTACCTCGCGGTTGGTCGACTGGCGGTACAGCGTCCCTGCCTCGGGGTCGAAGCCAAGCGCCAGCAGGCTCAGCAGGTAGTCACGGGCGTGTTCGTCTATCGCCTCCCAGGTGAGCCCGCGGGCGGAGTGGGCCTCCAGGTCGGCGATCAGTCCGTAGGCGTCGCCGCCCTGTTGTTGATGCCAGATCAGTTCGTCGAACACGAGTTTGTGTCCGATGTGGGGGTCGCCAGTGGGCATGAAGCCCGACAGCGCGGCAAAGGGCTCGCCCTCCCGCATGGCGCGGGCCACGGGCCGGTAGTCACGGTGGCCGAAGATGACGCCGCGACGCATCAGGTAGTGTGGCGCGGGCACCGCCTCCAGCACGGACTCGAAGCGCTCGATGCCGAACTGCTCGAACAGTCGCCGGTAGTCGGCGATCGTCGAGGAGCCCCAGGGGTCGATCGTCACCTGGTCGACCTCGCTCTCGACTCCGCCGTCGGTCGCCGCCCGCCCGTCCGGGTCGCCGACGTCCGCGGCACCGTCGGGATTGTCGCCCGCGGAGGCGTCCTCTGTCATGGTCGCGCTCGCGTCGGGCGCCACAAGAAGGTTCGCCTTCGGGCGGTCCGGGCGCGAGTGTCGGGCGTCGGAAACCGGACTCACCCCGACAGGTGCTCCGCGACGTCCTCGCGGACGACGGTGTCGCAGTACTCACAGCGCAGGCCCTCGGGAAGCACCTCGAAGGCGGCCGCGACCGGTTCGTCGCCGGTCGTGATACACCGCGGATTGGGGCACTCGACCACGCCGACGACCCGCTCCGGGCGAGACACGCGGCGCTTCTGGACCACCTCGTAGTCGCGGATCAGGTTCACCGTCGCGTCGGGAGCGATCAGCGAGACAACGTCGAGTTCGGCCCCGCTCACCCGGCGGCCCTCGACCTTCACCACGTCCTTGCGCCCGAGGCGGTCGCTGGGGACGTTCATCCCGACGGAGACGGTGTCGCCGCCGGTGCCGTCGATGCCGAGCACGCGCAGGACGTTCAGCGCCTGGGCGGCCCGGACGTGGTCGATCACCGTTCCGTCGCGGATCTTCGCCACCCGCATCGCCGGCTCTCCGTCGTCGGGGTCGGTCACTCGTCGTCACCCCCGGGAAGCAACAGGTCGAGCAGCGCCATCCTGACGGGGACGCCGTTGTGTGCCTGCCGGAAGTAGACGGCGTGGTCGGTGTCGTCGACCGCGGAGGCGATCTCGTCGATACGGGGCAGCGGGTGCATCACGACCATCCCATCGCGGGCGTCGGCAAGCGTGTCGACGTCGATCTGGTACTCGCCGGCGACCTCGCGGTAGGCGGACTCGTCTGGAAAGCGCTCGCGCTGGATACGGGTGACGTACAACACGTCGAGTGACGACAGCACGGCGGAGAGGTCGGTGTGCTCGCGGACGGTCGCACCCGCCTCGTGAAGATCGTACCGCACCCCGGCCGGCAACTGCAACCGCTCGGGGCTGACGAACTGCTGGTCGACGTCGAAAGCGGTGAGTGCGCGGGCCAGCGAGTGGACGGTTCGGCCGTACTTCAGGTCGCCCATGATCCCCACGGTCACGCCGTCGAGACCGGCGGACTCCCGCATCGTGTACAGGTCTAGAAGCGTCTGGGTGGGGTGGTGGCCGGCGCCGTCGCCGGCGTTCACCAATGGGACATCGACGTGTTCGGCGGCGAGTTTCGCGGCGCCCTCGCGGGGGTGGCGCAACACGATCGCGTCGGCGTACCCCTCGATCACCCGGACGGTGTCGGCCAGCGTCTCACCCTTCGCGACGCTCGACTCCCCTGGGGTGCCCATGTCGACGACGTCGCCGCCGAGGCGGTGGGTGGCCGTCTCGAAACTCATCTGGGTTCGGGTGCTCGGCTCGAAAAAACACTGTGCGACGACCTGGCCCGCGAGGCGGTCGCCGACCGCCGCGGGGTCGTCGGCGATCGTCGCCGCGCGGTCGAGCACTTGCTCGACGGCCGCCCGGTCGAGGTCCGCCGTCGTGATCACCTGATCGGGCCACATCGGGTCGATACCGGTGGGCGTGGGTCTTCAATCCATCCGTCGCTCCCCCAGCGTTCCCGGACCCCAAGAGCCAACTGGTCACGGCACCCGGTCCCGGGCGTGCCGACCGTCGAGGCCCGCGGCGTCGAACTGTACTACGAGACGGCGGGAGCGGGGTCGCCAGTCGTCCTCGTCGGTGACGCCGGCCTGGGCGCCTGGCAGTGGGGCTGGCAGCACCGCGCTCTCGCGGGGGCCTACGAGGTGCTCGTCTACGACCACCGCGGCGTCGGCCACTCGACGGGGACCGACGCCGACCAGTCCGTCGAGACACTCGCCGCCGACCTCCGGGCAGTGGTCGGCGCCGCCGGACTGCGCCGCCCGCACCTCGTCGGCGCCGGACTCGGGGGGATGGTCGCCATAGCGTACGCAAAGGACCACCCGGTCCGCAGTCTCGCGCTCCTGGGCACCTCACCGGGCGGGCCACACGCCGCCCTGCCGCCGGTCGCGGAGCGCCCGACCTGGTGTGTGGCGCTCGACGACACCGACGCGCTGCGGTCGTCGCTCGGGGCGCTGCTCTCGGCCGGGTTCCGCGAGGCTCAACCCGAGGTCGTCAGGGGGATCGTCGAGTGGCGCCAGAACGAGGACGCCGCTGCAGGTGTCTGTGACCGCCAACACGCCGCACTGGACGCATACGAGGCGACGGACCTGTACGAGGTGACTGCCCCCGCGCTCGTCGTCCACGGCGAGAGCGACCGTGTCGTGCCGGTCGCCGACGGGCGCCGTCTCGCCGACATGCTCCCGCGAGGAACAGTCGTCGGTCACGACGCCGGCCACCTCGTCGGCGTCGAGCGCTCGCGGCCGGTCAACGACCGTCTCCTCGCACATCTGGACGGCGCCGACGCGAGCGACGGGTAGGACGGCGGGCCCGAAACGAGGGGCAGGCAGGCCGTCGCTCACTCCACGCGCACCGTCCGCTCGGCGACGACGGGCGCGAGCGGCAGTTCGGGAAAGGAGACCTGGACCCGGTAGGTGAGTTCGTCGTGGCCGGGCGCCCCGAAGACGGCGACGGGGACGGTCCGCTCGTCGGTCAGGTAGGCGTCCTCGGCGGTCATCTCGCGGCCGTTGACGGTGACGCGGACGCCGACGCGGTCACCGCCGCCGTCGTTCGTGACCGCGACCTCACACATCGCCCGCTCGCCCTCGGCGATCGCGTCGGGGACGCTCCCCAGGTCGACCGCGACCCGTGGGAGGTCGGCGGCGTTCTCGACGACGCGTTCGGCGACGCCGTTGGGCAGGCCGGCGGCGCTCACGCTCGCCACGCCTGCAACGACGACCTCGCCGGGGGTCTCGACCCCCGCCTCGGCGAGTCGCCGGGCACGCTCGGCGCCGACACCGTCGACGGCGGTCAGTCCGACGCAGTCGGCATCGGCGCCGGTGTCGACGCGGGCGGCGACGCGGGCGACGGTGTTTGCCGCCGCGGCGCCGGCGAAGCGGTCACAGAACGCCCGCAGCGCCGACAGCAGTCGGCGGGCGTTCTGTCGGATCACCCAGGCGTCGCCGCGGAGGTCCTCCGGGGTCTCGCCGATCATCCCCGAGCGGAGTACGGCGAGCACCTTGCGGGCGCCGGGAGCGAGTTCCTCGCCCTCGCTGCCGAGAACGGCGTCGACGGCGTCGGTCTCGTCGCTGCGGGCGCTGACACTGGCGAACTCCGCAGCGCGGGCGACCGCCCGCAACACCGCCCCGTCCGACGGCGTGCGCCCGGCAGAGAGTGTCTCGGTCAGGCCGTGAAACTCCTCGGCCGTCGCCAGGCGGAGGTAGTACTTCGAGGTGAGTCGCCCGAGCGGGGTCGCGTCGACCGACAGGTCCGGGCCGGTCTCGACGAACCCGCGGTCGACCAGCGACTCGAGGGTTGCACTCACCCGGTCACGCAGGCCGGCGAAGTCGTACTGCTCGGGGCTTGTGGCGGCCCGGACGTAGTAGAAGGTGGTCTCCAGCCACTCCATCACCTCGTCGACGTCGTCGAGGGTGCCCATCGCGATCTCGGCGTTGAGGTGGGCGTCGAGGTCGGCCGCAAGGTGT
>CAZQHW010000005.1:0-33752 GCA_964593395.1 uncultured Halobacteriales archaeon | reverse complement strand
CCACCACGTCACCGAACTCCTTTCGGAGTCCCACCGTCTCGATAGCAGCCATACGCTCTCGTTGCCCCGCCACGACCTAAAGACGCGGCCCCCGTCGCACCCGCTGTGACTCGTCCGGTCACCACTCCACGGCCGCGCGGTCCTTCCACAGTCGACCAGCGGGACTGCCGGGCGAGAACCGTGACAGCCACACTGGAGTGTCAGCGCCCTCGGCGAGGTCCCGTGGCGCCTGTGGCCCGCCCATGTCGGTCCGGACCCACCCCGGCACGACGGCGTTCGCGAGCAGTCCCCGGTCGGCGTACTCCGCGTGCAAGTAAGCGGTCAGTCCCGCGACGCCGACCTTCGAGAGGCGGTAGGGTGGGTACGAACTGCCCATCTCGCCGCCGGTGAACCGTCCCAGGTCCGAGGACAGCGTCACCACGCGTGGCCCCGTCCGGTCGAGCATGAGCGGCAGACAGTGCTTTGTGACGACCGTCGGCCCGCGGAGGTTGACGTCGAGCGTGCGGTCGAGGTCCCGGGTGGACGCCTCGTGCAGCGGCCCCGTCTCGGGGAAGATTCCCGCGTTGTTCACGAGCACGTCCAGTCCGCCGGCCTCCTCGCGGATCCGGTCGGCCGCCCGTGCGACCTGGTCGTCCTCGGTGACGTCCAAGCGGACGGCCCGCTGGGTCTCGGCGGTCACGTCGTCGGTGTCGCGGGCGCCGGCGTACACCGTCGCCCCCATCTCGTCGAGGTCGGTGGCGATCCGTTCGCCGATGCCTCGTGTCGCGCCCGTCACGAGCGCCACCTGCCCGTCGAGCGACTCGTGGAGGTCGACTCCCTGCTCGGTCATACCACAGTTGACCGCTGCGGTGGGAAACCCGCGTCGGTCGTCGGCGACTCCGTACCGGTGACGCTCGTGCGTCCCCGACGAGACGCGACACAGGAACTATGTGTGTCGGTGCGTCACAGTGACACACAACATGGCACGACTCTTGCGTCGGCTCAGGCGCAACGCTGGAAGCGTCGCCGCCATTCTGGCACGCGAGGCGGTCCGACCGGCGAATCTCGTCGGACTCGTCGGCGTGGTCGCCGGAGTAGCGGCGCTCGGACAGTCAGTCGTCGCGCTCTCGAGCGGACAGGCCGTCTCGACGGCCGTGTTCGGGGCCGCTGCAACCGTCTCGCTGTACGGTGCGGGCACGAGTTTCCTCGGGAACCCGCTCCGAGGAGCGACCGTCTTCGTTGCCGGACTGTTGCTCGTCGGCGGCGTGACCCACGCACTCGGTGTCGGTCCTGCCGACTCCTCGACCGACACTGTGGACGACTCTGAGGTCGTTTACCAGGGCAGTTACCAGAGCGTCGACAACCCCGAGACAGGGAGAGTCCCCCCGCGACAGATGCCGGACGACAAAGAGACGGTGTCGAGTGACGACACAAACACGGGGTCGCACCACGGTGCCGGCGGCTGTGGTGGGTCTATCGCTCCCTGAGTGTGGTAGTTCTTTGCGGTGTCCGTACTCACGCTCAGCCGGTGAAGCGGAGGTTCACAGCCCGCCGGCGTGGTCAGTCCAGGTCGTAGCCCCACTCTCGTAACACCTCAGCCACGAGTTGGGGCTCGCGCTGGGCGACTATCATCGCCGCCTCTCGGTAGTCGGACTTGTACACCTGCTCGTCCAGCATCGCCTCCAGGCTGTCCTGCAGGTCTGCCTCGCCGTCCATCACCTCGTCCCGCAGAAAGAAGGGCACCTGCTCGCGGCCCTCGTTCACCTTGCTCCGGCGGAGCTTGTAGGGGATCGACTCCATCGACGGGCGGTCGTCGGTTCCCACGCTGGCGCCCGGCGGGTCGCCGGTCCCATCCGACACCTCAACGTCGTCGTTCTCCGGCTCCTTGACAGTCTCCTCGGGAGCCGGCGTGTCGGTCTCGTCGGCCTCCTCCTCGTCCAGACCGGCGTCGCGGGAGCCGCTTTTCAGCCCCATCAGGCGGTCACCTCCTTGAGGAGCCCGGCGTCGCGCTCCAGGTGGCGGGCCAGTTCGTCGAACTGCTCCAGGGTCTCGAGTTCGTAGTCGCGCTCGCGACTCCGGTGCTGATCGATATAGCGGTATGGGCTACATTGCTGTTTCCAGCACCCCTCGAACAGCGAGGAGCGTTCCCCGACGACGACCGGCACGGGGAACCCCCCGTCACGGAGATTCTCCAGGACGGCGCGCTGGTCGCGGGTGTCCTTGTACCCGATCGGGACCACCGACAAAACGCCGACATCGACGTCAACGTTTTTCTCCAGGCCGTCGACGAGGTCGTCCAGGCCCTCGATCGACTCCTGGCCCTTTGCGGTCGCCTCGAACGGGATGACGACGTTTCGAACGGCCACGAGGGCGTTGTAGAGGATCGGTCCGGCTTTGCCCGCCGTGTCCACTATCACCACGTCGTACGAGTCACGAACGTCGTTCTCCCGGAGGACGCGGTGGAGCTGACGGTACATGCTGTATGAGTCGCCAAAGCGCTCTGCCTGTTCCTTCTCGTTGAGCAGGAACTCGTGGAGGTCCTCGAGCATGTTGTGCGACGGGATCAGGTCGACGCCGGCCTCGACCTCGTGAGTGAGGTCGTCGAAGTCGCCGTTGGGCCGCCCGACAAGATGCCGCACCAGGTTGTCAGTGTCCGGGTCGCCGCGGTCGTAGTCCGGACCGAAGAGATACGTCAGGCTGCCGTTTTGGGTGTCCATGTCGATGGCGAGGACGTTCTGGCCCGCCCGGGCGTGACTCACGGCCAGCGTCGCCGCCGTGGTGGTCTTGCCCACGCCGCCCGCCTCCGAGACTGGTGCGTAGGTCAGCATGGGCCATCCTCTCTCACCCTCGACCATAAACCTAAGTCAGACGCTATATCTGAGAAGTATAGCTAAACGGTACACCTATACAGTATAGCTATATCTCGTGGCTCGCTTATGTTTTGTAGCTACACAGTATAACGAGAGCGTACAGTCATGGGATGCGGCTGTACGGTCTCGCTGTGCTGTCCGAGTGACCTGTCTGGTGCAGCGAGCTATTGTAGCTATATGATGTAGGTGACCGGTACATTCAGACGGTATAGTTGGATGGTACAGGTGAACACTATCGGTAGAGAGTACACTCGGATGACGTAGTTGGACGTGATCGTCGTACGGTGTAGCCGGTAGTATCGCGGTACAGCGCCGGGATTCGCGGAAATGGCTCGTGAAACCGGGGGTCACGACGGTTTGTGGCCCGGCTTCCTGTCGGGCCGCCCCGTCGGCCCCCCCACAGCAGCGGCGAGTCAGAGGAGGGCAGTCGGGAAGTCCGGGGCCGTCGGGTAAGCCCCGGACGACAGACGGTGGTGCGCCGAGGTATCTAAATGGTGTCTCGGTGTCTCACGGAGAGCGATCCCGTCGACGACAGAGTGAACGACTCTCGCGCTCGGAGACGCGGCGTGGACGTTGATACGTCCGGGTCGGGTGCTCGATCGTATGAGCGACCGTCTCGACGTCGAACCGGTCGATCGCACGGAACTGCAGGCGCTTGGCTGGATGGACCCGCCGTCGGTTCCGGCCCGTCCGGGAGCGGACCTCGCGTGGGAGGTCGCGACCGCCGACGGTGTCGAGTTCATCGTCGCCAGCGACCCCGGCAACCCGGAGGCCTGGATCGCCGCCGCCGCTCCCGAGGAGGTCACCGACGGCTGACCCGAACTCCCGGCCGCCCGGACAGGGACGAACGGTTCACCTGCACACCGTGGCATAAACCGCACTTCGCTTGATGAACGGTACGGACGGGTGACCGACTGGTCTGACGGTCGCCGCCGGCCGACACGAAGGTATATGCCGGCGGCCGAGTAGAGCGAAGGCGAATGACGCTGGTCCTCGAGAGCGCCATTCGGGCGTTCGACCGCACGACTGCGACGCTGTGCGACCCGTCCGCCGCGGCTGTAGAGCGTGACCAGCCTGTCGACTTCTCGCTCGCGACGGTGTACCGCTTTGCCCGACACTACGACGCGCTCGCGCCGCCGGACCGCCCGGACTGGACCTGTCTCCCGCTGCACGCCCCCGACAGCGCCGCCCTGACCGGCGAGTACGTCGCCTACACCGACCACGACGTCCACGGGAAGATCGTGATCCACGCCGACGGCGACGACCGGGACTTTCTTTCCGTCGAGGAGTTCGCCGAGACGCCGCTTGCGCGTCGCCTGCGATTCTGGCACCCCGACTACGTGCCCGACCCCCAGCCGGACTACTACCAGGCGCCGTTCGACGACCGCGAGCCCCCTCGGGAGAGCGTCGACCCCGACTCCTTTTTCGACGACGTGCGCGGCTACCTCGAGGGCGAGCGGACTGCGGCCATCGAACGGCGGCGTGAGACGGTCGCGGACGCCGACCCCATGACGCTGTACGAGAACGGTGACGACGCCCTGCCTGCGTTGCGGAGCCAGGGGTTCGACCCAGGGACGACGACGGTCACCTTCGGGATCGAGTTCGACCGCCTGGACGTGAGCAGACGTGTCGCACGCAAGCGACACCACTTCGTCTCCGACGCCTTCGGAGTCTACCCGGGTGACCCCGTGCTCGTGGTGCCGCCGAGCGATGAGCACAGTCCCGACGGGCTCCCCGCGGTCGGTACCGTCGACGAGACGGCGACCAGCCGCGTGTCCGTCGCCCTGGACCTCGACGTGGAGGGCGTGGCCGCCACGCGCCGGTTCCTTCGTGAGGACCGTGCGGGCTACGGCCTGGTGAAACTGCTGAACCCGCTCCCGTTCGACCGCCGGGCGCAGGCGATCGAGGACGTCCGCCGGGACCGCACGTTCAGGGAGGTGCTCACCGGACAGCGACCGCTCACGTTCACCCGACCACGGGCCGCCGACAGCACCCCGAAAGACGACGCGCTGAATCAAGAGCAGCGGGCGGCCGTGAAGTACGCCCTGCTCGCGGACGACCTGTTCTGCGTCCACGGCCCGCCGGGGACCGGCAAGACCCGCACGCTCGTCGAGGTGGTCCGCCGGGCGGTCGACGCCGGCGAGCGGGTGCTCGTGTGTGCGGACTCGAACCAGGCCGTCGACAACCTCCTCGTGGGCGAGAGCACTCCCGGCGATCCAGACCCGGGGTCGCTGCACGCCCACGGCCAGCACGGCAGCGGCGAACTGACGATCGACCGCCGGAACGTTCGTCGCTCGAACAGCGACCGCGTGCAGAAGTGGTACGGGACAGCCCCGGGCGACGCCGCCGTGGTCGCCGCCACCAACGGCAGCGCCGCCGCGATCGACCGGCAGTTCGACCTCGCGATCATCGACGAGGCGACCCAGACGACGACCGTTACCTCGATGATCCCGATGGCCAGCGCGGACACGGTGGTGCTCGCCGGTGACCACCGCCAGTTGCCGCCGTTTAGTCGCACCGAGACGCCGCCGGACACCGCCGTTGGCCTCTCGCTGTTCGAGCACGTGTACACCGACGGCGGCGTGTTCGAGAACGTCGGCCTGCAGTTGCGCACCCAGTACCGGATGCACCGCGACATCGCGTACTTCCCCAACCGCGAGTTCTACGGGCGGTCGCTGCGAACCGGCCTCGACGTCGACCCGCTGCCCGACCGCGAACCGGTCGTCGGCTACGACATCGGCGGCACCCAGCGCCGCGAGGGCACCTCCTACGCCAACCCCGAGGAGGCCAGACTCGTGGCCCACCTCGTCGACCGTCTGCGTGACGACGGCGTCGACCCCGGCGACGTGGGCGTCATCACGCCCTACGCCGCCCAGGTCGACGCGATCGAGGCCCACCTCACCGACCGCGTGGCCGACGCCGGCGAGGCCACGGTCGACACCGTCGACGCCTTCCAGGGCAGTGAGCGGCCCGTCGTCGTCATCTCGTTCGTTCGCAGCAACGACGACGGGAGGATCGGCTTTCTGGGGCGTCCGGCGGACGGCCCCCGGCGGCTGAACGTCGCGATGACCCGCGCCCAGCGCTGTTGCGTTCTGGTCGGCGACTGGTCCACCCTCCGCACCGACCCCGACCACGAGGACGTCACCGACCTGTACGACGACCTCGCCGCCTACCTCGAGGACACCGGCCGGATGCGCCACTTCGACCCGGACCTGCTCGCCTGAGCACGGTCGCCGCCACCGTTCTATCGACCCGGCGCCGGACTCGAAACCAGTTGGTCGCCGCGGGGTTCGACGGCACGCTGACGACCGTGGGCGCCCGACTGGGCCGGTAACCCCGCGACCTCGACCAGTTCGACACGGAGGAGGTGTTTCTCCGCGAGTTCCACGCCGCACTCGACCCCGACGACGTGGTGTGGGTCGTCGGCCCCCTGGACGGACTGTACCTCTTGTTCGCGGCTGCCGTCGTCGGCCAGTCCGACTCGGCGGGGGAACTGGTGGCGGACAGGGTGTTCGACACGGGCGTTCCGGGCACCAGTCTCGCGCTGCTGGGGACGGGGGTCACGTATCTGGGCACAGCGGTCGTAACGGGTGTCCTGGTTCTCTCGTTCGCCGTCGGCGTCCTCGGGAGTGGCTGACCGGTCGGCGACCAGGCGCGTGCTCAGTCGTCGCTCGCGACGGCAGGGCCCTCCGGCGCCGGCGTCGACCGCACACGGCTGTTCCACAGGTGCAGCATACTCGGCAGGACCACGACGCTGAGCAGGAACGCCAGCGACAGGGCGAACACCACGAGTGCGCCAAACGAGCGCAGTTGCGGGCTGGGGTGCAACAGCATGGTCGCGAAGGCGATCCCCGAGGTGAGCATACTGCCGAGCAGGGCGCCGCCGGTGCCGGTGGCTGCAGTCTCTAGTGCGGTGAGCGAGTCGACGCCGTCGGCGATCTCCTGTGCGTAGCGGTCGGAGACGTGGATGCTGTAGTCGACGCCCAGTCCGACGGCGATGCTCAAAAGCAGGGCGGTGACGAACGTCAGTGGCACGCCGAACACGAACATGCTGCCGAACACCAGCCCGACGGTCAGCGCGACGGGCACGACGGTCACCACGCCGAGCGTGGCGCTACCGTACTCCAGGCGGTACACCGCGGTCAGCAAGGCCCCGATCACCGCCAGCGCGAGCACCAGCGTCCGGAGGATACCGTCTGCGAGGACGCCCAACTCGGCGTTCGTCAGAGTCGCCGACCCGACCGCGGTCACGGTCACGCCGTCGGTTTCCATCTCGTCGGCGACGGCCCGCATGGCGTCGCCGCGGTCGCCCCTGTCGGCGTCGGACTGGACCGGCACCAGCACCCGCAGCGAGCGGTACTCGCCGTCGGTGCGCTCTATCACCCGACTCGCGTCGTCGGGCGCGGCCTCGAACAGGGCGTCGTACACCGCCGCGACGTTCCGGTCGGGGACACCGTCGCCGTCGGTGTCGGCCTCGGCGAACACGCTGGCGAACTGCTCGTCGCGCTGGGCCACCTGCTGCATCGTCGACAGCGGTGAGATGACACGCACCTGGCCGCCCTGTTCGAACGCCACGTCGGTGTCTGCGGCGGCGTCGGTCCCGACCGACACCCGCTCCAGGGTCTCCGGTGCCGTCGGGTCGCCCTCGATCAGCATCTGGGTGAGGCTGCCGCCGCCGCTGCGCTGGAACTCGGTTTGAACGTACTCGAGGTTTGTCTGGAAGGGCAGGTCGGCGGACTCCCAGGCCAGCGGTCCGGGCAGTTCGGTCTTCCACTCGGCGACCTCGAAGTCGGTCTGGACACCCTGTTGGTCGACCTGGGTGACGGCCACGCCGCCGGCCAGTCCCCCGACCAGTGCGACGACGACCACGACGGGTGCCGCCCGGCGGGCAAGCCGGACGCCGACGGTGAGCACCGGTCGCAGGAAGCGACCCTTCCCCAGGGCCGTCTTCCGGCGGTCGAGCCCGAACCGTTCGAGCAGGCCGTCGATGCTGACTTTCAGCGCCGGCACCAGTGTCACGAAGATGAGAAACGACGAGAGCACCCCGAGGGTGATGGCGATCCCGAGGTCGCGAACGATGGCCACCGGACTGATCAGGTTCGACAGGAAGCCGATCGCCGCGGTCACGGTCACGAGCAGGAAGGCGACGACCACGCTCGAAGTCGCCCGGTCCATCGCCGGCTGGATCGCTTCCTCGGGACCGCGCTCCTCGCGGTAGCGCATGAACACGTGCAACCCGAAGTCGATCGACAGCGCGATAACGAGCACCGGTCCGATAACGACCGCCAGGCCCGCCGGCACGCCCAGCCAGCCGAGCACGCCGAACATCCACAACACCGACAGCAGGACGCCGACGAACCCGACCACCACGTCGACGATGTCACGGTAGGTGAACGCAAGCACCGCCAGGATCAGAACGAGCGCCGGCACCACGATCAGTTCGATCAGGTCACTCTGTCGCTGCTGTGTCCAGGACTCCCGTGCCGCATCACCGATGGTGAAGTACTCCACGGCGTCGGTAGAGCGGTCCTGCGTGGCGCCGTACAGCGTCTCGGTGACGGCGGTCGGCACGGACGGCCCGGCAAGGTCGTTTGCGTCGGCGTTCTGGTCGACGGTGAACTCGAACGACATCCGGAACGACTCGGCGGTGCCGGTCTCCGGCGAGAACGACCGCGGAAGGAACTGCAGCGCCTCCCGGTCCTGTGCGAACGCCGCCTGGAGCGCCGCCTGGAACTCGGTCTCGCTCGCCGACTCCAGGGCGGCTATCTGCTCCTCGATGGTGGGGTTCTCTGTGTCAGCCAACTCCGTCGCGACGAGGGTCGGTGGGCCGGTGATCCCGTTCTCGGCCAGGCGGTCGCTCACCGCCGAAGCCCCTATCACGTCTCGCTGGTAGCGCAAGGCGTCCAGCATGACCGTCTGGGAGAGGGCGTTGTCGGCCCGGACGTACACGCTTCGTGTGGCCGTCGTCGGTTCGTTCTCGTTGTCTTCGCCGTAGTTCTCCTGGATGTAGTCGGCTTTCTCCGCGACCGTGGTCTGCTCCTCGACGTCGAGGCCGTTGTTGCCCTCCATCTCCAGCTGGAGCACGCCCGGCACGACCAGCGCGGTCGCGACCAGCATCACCAGTATCACCGCCCTGTTGTAGGTCGTGACGGTGGTCATCGTTCGGTCGACCGCCGCCGCGATCCGTCCATCGCTCATGGGTACCGTCTGGCGGCTCACCCAAGTAATACGGGCCGTCCTGTTTCTGCAAGTGAGACTGCAGTCGCAGGCGCTGACACACGCTCTCTGTCGGCCCTCCCGACTTTCGTTTCCGTGGCAGTCGGACTCGCCCTCGTG
This sequence comes from uncultured Halobacteriales archaeon, assembly GCA_964593395.1. Classification (GTDB taxonomy): domain Archaea; phylum Halobacteriota; class Halobacteria; order Halobacteriales; family SW-7-71-33; genus SW-7-71-33. The sequence continues at coordinate 24,567 of CAZQHW010000005.1, read as the reverse complement.
ACGGTGGCCGTGGCATCCCGCGGTCACGGGACCCTGCCGACTGAGCGGGTGGGCGACGACCGGTCGTCGTGGGGGGCGTGGCGCACCGGGGGGGTCGCCCGACGGGCCCCACCAGCGGGCCGACCAGACCAGACGAGTCGTCGGCGCGTTCCGTCCGTACCAAACAGTTATTTCGCGACGACGGTCACACGGAAACAGAGGACGTGTGGGTGGGGGATCCAACGGCGACGAGTCGACGTGGAGTCCGGCGGTCGAGGCCGGCAACGACGCCCGCGCACGGCAGTTGCCGGGCGCAACCGGCGGCCTGGCGACCGCCGCGGCCATCGACGGTGACGACGGGGCCGACGCCGGGGACGCCCCTGACGCCGACACGGGTGCCCCTCGTCCGTCACCGGACGACGTCGACCTCCCCGACGCCGGCGAGACGACGACCGTCGGCGACACCGAGGTCGAGGTCGAGGAGACCCCCGACGACGGCGGCGACGATTTCTACTGGTACAGTGCCCCGGACGACACACGCTACCCGATATCCGAGAAGGCTCTGCGCGAGCGTCTGGCCGGGCCGACCGCGACGGACGACGCGACCGAGGCCGAGCGACGTTTAGTCGAGGAGTTCGGCGCCGTGGACGCCGACCTCGACGGACTGAGCGAGGCCACACAGGAGCGTGTCGCCGACGCTCTGGTCGGCGTCGACCACGAGCGACTCGACGACGCCCTCGCGATCGACCGTGTCACGACGACCGACCGGGACCCGTCGTCCTCGAGAGTGGGCTACTACCACGCTCCGGACCGGGAACTGTACCTCAACCCGGACGTCGTCGACGGGGGTGTCAACCAGCACCCGGTGGCGAACCAGTTGGCCGACGGCACAGTCGAGGGTGTCGTCCACCACGAGGCCGGCCACGCACACCACTTCGCCGCCGACCCGGACGAGTACGGCACCCTCAGCGGGCAGTCTCTCTCCACACAACAGGGACGGGCGGCGCTGCAAGAGGTCAGCCACTACGCCACGACGAGTCCAAAAGAACTGGTCGCCGAGACGTTCGCCGGACGACTCGACGGACAGTCGTACGGGAACTACCTCGACCAGTTGTACGACAGTTTCAATGGACCGGAGGTCCCTTGATCAGGTGTGCCAGGACCAGAGCCGCCGAACGACTACGAGTTCGACGTCTCCGAGGAGGAGTACCACGCGGCGATGGAGGACATCGCTCCCGAACTCAGGGCCGAGGCCGAGGCCGTGCGGCGGGGGGCGAACTACGGCGACCCCGACGCTCCCGGGACCGGCGAGGTCCGCGTCGGCGACGCGGTGAACGCACGCGAGGGCGTCGGCGTGGTCGTCGCCGCCCTCGAGACGGACCGCGACGCCGACGACCCGCTCGGGCCCGTCGAGGCGTCCCCCGAGACCCCGGCGTACGCCGTTGTGGTCAAGGACCCCGACGTCCCGCTCGACACCTACCGCGAGGACGAGCTCACGCCGAGTGCTCTCCTGCCCGACTCCGTCGACCCGCTCGCACTCGCCGGCGAGGAGGAACTCTCCGCGATGGCGACCGGTGCGGTCGACGTCCCGCCCGCCTGGGAGGCGTCGGCGGTCTCCGTGCCGGCGCTCGCGCTCCGGGCGCTTGCCGACACGGGTGCGACGCCGGCGGCCTGTCGCCGGGTCGCCGACGAGTACGGTCTCGACGGCGAGGCGTTCCGTGACCGACTGTTCGCGCTTCTCGGCGTCTCTCCCGCCGAACTGCGGGCACTCCCCCCCGCCGAGGAGTAACCTTGCCCCCCTGAGAGTCGACCGCCCGTGGTGGTCCCCTCCAGCGCCGACACCGGTGGACGCCGTCGCCTCCTCCGCTCCCGACCCGTCAGTCGCCCCGAATAATGTCAGGTTCTGGTCAAAAGTGTGATACGATGGGCGCCTGAACAGTCGTAACTCATGCAAACGAGCGAACGGCATGGCCCCGGGACGGCGATGGGACCGCGTCCGGACGAGGTGCCACGGACCGAGGCGCGGTGCGGGTGACCGATACCGACCTGCCCCGGCGACGTGACCTGTTGCGGACGATCACGGCTACGGCGGTCGGTGCCTCGCTGGCCGGCTGTGGCGCGATCGGGACCGACAACGAGGACGAGCAGACCGAGACCACCTTCGGGTACGGCGGCACCCCGACGACGGGCGACACCGACACCGACAGTGGCACGGGGACGACGGTGGCCACCACGTCCGCCGTCACCGGTACTGCCACCCGGATGACGGACACAACGACTGACACGGACACCGCCACCCCGACGACCACCGGGGCCACGTCGACCCGAACGCAGACCCAGACGGGCACACAGACCCAGACGACCACACAGACGCAGTCCTCGGAAGACGACTACGGCGACCAGACATACGGCGAGCACGGCTACGGCGGGGTCAGCCCGTAGCCACCCGAGAACAATGCCCGAGACACCCAACCACTCATACAACGTTCCCGACGAGGGCGCACAGGACTGGCACGTCCCGCTGAACGAGAACTTCCGGCAGTACGACACGGACATCGAGATTCGTGACGCGGCGAGTGCACGGTCAAACTACGAACCGACACAGGGCGCGAAGTTTCTCGCCACCGACACCGGTGTCGTCTCAATTGGAGACGGCACCGAGTGGCAAGAGACGTTCGCACTCGCCCGTGCGAGCGCAACGGCCGGGGTCTCGCCGGTCACGGTGCTGTTTGGCGCGCCGACGAACACGGCAAACGGACCGGTCACCGGCGCGGTGGTCGGCGGCGGCGAACAGCACACGACTCGCGGCGACTACTCGGTGATCGGCGGCGGCTACGGCAACACGACCGAGGGTGACGGGGACGAGGCGACTATCGGCGGTGGGAACTCGAACACCGTCGCGGCCGGTGGTGCGACCGTCAGCGGTGGCGAAAGAAACCAGGGAAACGGACAGTACGCGACGGTCGGTGGTGGCACCACAAACGACGCGGACGCGTTCGCTGCGGCGATCGCTGGCGGTGAGTCGAACGTCGTGCGGTCGACGTTCGGGACGATCGGCGGCGGCGCGACGAACGCAGTCGATGCCCAGAACGGGGCGGTCGGCGGGGGCCAGGGTAACAGTGTCAGCGGCCAGGGCGGCACGATCGCCGGTGGCGGCGGAAACGCGGTTGCTGGCCAACTCGGTGTGGTCGGTGGCGGTAGCAAGAACGCAGCCGACGGTCGAGCGAGTGTGATCGGCGGCGGCGTCGACAACACCGCCACCGCCGAGGAGGGGACGATCGCCGGCGGCGAGAACAACACCGTCGACGGTGACTACGCCACCGTCGCTGGCGGCGCGAACAACACTGCAATGTCAATCGGCGCGACCGTCGGTGGCGGGGGTGGCGTGGGCGGTCAGACCGGTAACTTCGCCGAGGAGGACTACTCGACGGTCGCTGGCGGGTCGACTAACGCTGTTCAGGGTCAGTACGGGACCATCGCCGGTGGGTGGGCGAACTTCGTCGAGGCCCCGTACGGGACCATCGGCGGCGGTGGCCCGTCCGACCCCGACGATACCGCGACGAGCAACGTCGTCCACGACGCCTACGGGACTGTCGGGGGTGGCGCTGAGAACGTCGCCGGCTCCGACGACTTCGGCACCGACACCGCACGGTACGCGACCGTCGGCGGGGGCACGAACAACACCGCGGCGGGCAGTTCCGCGAGCGTGGCTGGCGGCATCGGAAACGAGGCCAGCGGCGGCGGCGCCACGGTCGCCGGTGGCTCGATCAACGTGGCGTCGGGGGTCAACGCGACCGTCCCCGGCGGCGCTGGCAACGAGGCCGCCGCCGACAACTCTCTGGCCGCCGGGCGCCAGGCAAAGGCACGGGCCCAGGGCGCGTTCGTTTGGGGGGACAGTTCCTCGACCTCCGTCGAGTCGACCACCGCGAACGAGGTCGTGTTCCAGGCCGACGGCGGCGTCACCCTCTGGAGCGACAGCGGGTTCAACAGCGGCGTGCAACTCGCCGCCGGCAGCGGCACCTGGAGCCAACTCAGTTCCCGAACCGCGAAGTCGAACGTCGACCCGGTGGACCCGCCGGCGGTGCTCGACCGGGTGCGGGACTTGGACGTCAGCACCTGGGAGTACGACACCGAGGACGGCGTCACCCACATGGGGCCGATGGCCGAGGACTTCTTCGACGCCTTCGAGCTTGGGCCCCGCGACGACCACATCGCCAACGTCGACGCCGACGGCGTCGCGCTGGCCGCCATCCAGGGCCTCTCCGGGGAACTGGACGACGCTCGCGAGCAACTCGAACAAAGGGACCAGCGCATCGACGAACAGGCCAAGCGCATCGACGACCTCGAGGCGGAGAACGAGGCGCTGCGCGACCGACTGGCGGCCGTCGAGCACCACTTGGGCTTGGACGACACTGGTCCCGGTCCCGACGGGGAGTAACCAGCCGTCTCGAACATCCCAGGCTAACGGCTCCAGCTCCTGGCGGTCGGTCCCTCGAAAACGCACTTGTCCGTGCCAGACGAACGTGGGACTGATGTCTCTCCCGGAGACACACGCCTCGGTCGTCCGCCGCCTCGTGGACGACCTCGACGGGGTGACGTGGGCACTCACCGGCAGCACCAGTTTCGCCCTGCAGGGGGTGCCCGTCGACCCCCGTGACGTTGACGTCCAGACGAGTGCCCACGGCGCCTACCGGGTCGAGGAGCAGTTCGACGACTGCGTCGTGGAACCGGTGACCCGCTCCACCCACGACGGGATCCGCTCGCATCTCGGCGTGCTCTCGGTCGAGGACCTCAGAGTAGAGGTGATGGGTGGCCTGCAGAAGCGCGACCCAGGGGACGAGTGGGAGCCGCCGACGGACCTGCAGGCACACCGCGAGTACGTCACCCTCGACGACCGGCGGGTGCCGGTGCTGTCGCTCGCGTACGAGGCAGCGGCATACGAGCGTCTCGGCCGTGATCGGCGGGCGGCGCTGCTGCGTGAGCACGTCGATCCGTGAACGACGAACGGGGCCAGGGTCAGTCGTCCGCGGCCACTTCTGGGGTGTCGGCGGCGTCGTGGTCGTGAGGATGGTCGTGATCGTGGTCGTGCTCCGTGTCCACGCCGTGTGACTCCTCGGGACTGACCCGTGACAGTCGCATCGCGTTGCCAGTGACGCCGACGGTCATGCCGGCGTCGCCCGCGAGCACCGCGAGCCAGATCGGGACGAGACCGAAGGGCACGCCGGCAGCGAGGGCGGCCTTCGCCCCGAGACTCGCCCAGACGTTCTGGCGGATCACCCCGTCGGCGCGGGCGGCGAGGTCGTACAGGTACGGGAGCCGCGAGAGGTCGTCCGACAGCAGGGCGACGTCGGCGGTCTCGATGGCGGTGTCGGTGCCGGCGGCGCCCATCGCCACGCCCACCGTGGCGGTCGCCAGGGCGGGCGCGTCGTTCACCCCGTCACCGACCATCGCCACGCCGTCGTAGGACTCGTCCAGTTCGCGCACCGCCTCGACCTTCTCCTCGGGCATGAGTTCGGCCCGCACCTCGTCGACGCCCACCTCGCTCGCGACCGCGCGAGCGGTGCGCTCGGTGTCGCCGGTGAGCATCGCCACGTTGTCGACGCCCAGTTCGTGCAGGCGCTCGACCGCCCGCTTCGCCTCCGGCCGCACCTCGTCGGCGACGGCGATCACGCCCTCGATCTCCGCCTCGGTGCCGACGAGAACGACCGTCTTGCCCTCTCCCTGAAGTCTCGGGACGGTGTCCGACAGCAAATCGAGGCAGTTGTTGCGCTCACAGATGTCCCGGGCGGTCCGGGTGACGACGCCCCCGTCGGTCGTGGCGTGGACGTGCGAGAGGTCGAAGCCCAACTCCTCGAACAGGCCAGGGACGCCCGCGTAGTGCCGTGTGCCGTCGAGTTCGGCCTCCACTCCACGACCGGTGAGACTCTCGAAGTCGTCGACCTCGCGCTCGCTCACCGAGCGGTCCTCGGCGTGGTCGACGATCGCCTCGCCGATCGGGTGCTCCGAGCGCGACTCCAGTCCACGAGCACACCGCAACACGCTTTCCTCGTCGTTGCCACCCAGCGGCACCACGTCCGTCACCCGCAGGTCGCCGGTCGTTGTCGTACCGGTCTTGTCCAGCGCGACGGCGCCGACCGACCCGGTCGCCTCCAGGTGGTTACCGCCCTTTATCAGGACGCCGTGTTTCGCCGCGCTGGTCACCCCGGAGACCACGGAGACGGGCGTCGAGATGACAAAGGCACAGGGACACGCCAGAACAACGAGCGTGAGTCCGCGGACGAACCACGTCTCCCAGGCGCCGACGAAGGTGTAGACGTAGCCTGCCGCGCCGACCGTCGCGGTCCCGTCGATCAGCAGTGGCGGCCCGACTGCCGTGAGCACGGCCAGCCCCACGACCACGGGCGTGTAGTAACTCGCGAACCGCTCGACGAACTGCTCGCGCTCGGTACGGTTGGCCTGGGCGTCCTCGACGAGGGCGACGATCCGCGAGAGCGTGTCCGACCCGGGTTCGGCGGTCACCTCCACCTCCAGGTAGCCCGTCTCGTTCATCGTGCCCGCGAACACCTCGTCGCCCGCCCGCTTGTCGACGGGGACGGACTCACCGGTGACCGGCGCCTGGTCGACGGCGCTCTCGCCCTCGACGACGACCCCGTCGGCGGGCACCTGCTCGCCCGGGCGGACGACGACCACCTCGCCCACCGCGAGGTCGTCGACCGGCACCGTCTCCTCCTCGCCGTCGCGCAGCACGGTCGCCTCGTCCGGCGACAGTTCCATCAACTCCCGCAGCGACTGCCGCGCCCGGTCGATCGAGTACTCCTCCAGCAACTCGGCAACGGAAAACAGTACGGCGAGCGTCGCCGCCTCGAAGTACAGCGACGCCCCGAACCCGAGCGAGGCGGTCACGGCGCCGAGAACGGCGACCGACATCAACAGGTCGATGTCGAGGTTACGCGTCAACAGCGACCGGTAGCCGTTGCGGAGGATCACCTCGCCGGCGACCGCCGTCGCCGCCAGAAACAGGACGTCCGCGACGAGCAACTCCCGTCCGAGCACCGACGCCACCTCGGCGTTCGCCCCCGACAGCGGGAACTCCAGGGCGAGGCCCACGACCACCGCGAGGGCGCCGGCCCAAGTCCGGAGCGCACGGGGGCCGGTCCACACCCCGTTGGCGTCGGTTTCGCCCGTGTCGCCCTCGACGTCGTAGCCGGCCCGCTCGACACGCTCCCTGACCGCCGCGGCGTCCGTCCGGGTGGCGTCGTACTGCACGGTGAGCCGCCCGGTCGCCGCCTGGGGGTCGACGCGCTCGATCCCGTCGAGTCGGCGAACGCTCCCCTCGACCTTGTCGGCACACGAGGGACAGTCCATGTCCGGCACCGAGAGCCGCACCTCGCCTGGCTCCCCCGGGCCACTGGCCGACGCCTCGGCCCGACCGGCGCCGTCGCCGCCGTCGCCCTCCGACGCAGTCATTACCCCCACTCTGCGCCCGGTGTTATTAACTCCGGTGCTACTGGTGCGGGTGGTTTTGGCTCTGATTGGCAATTATCTCGGATGAGTTGTTAATACGGGCACAATCAGATCTGATACCCCTGGCACAGACCTAACCGTGGTGGGGCCGAAACTGAGGAGTCGAACTGGAGGAACGAAATGATACTCCGTCCGTCGGTGCACCTGTTGCCGATGCTCGCCGCGGCGACCGTCTCCTGTGTCCTCGCGGTCGTCGCCTGGCAGTACCGGGAGTACACGGGAACGCGCCCGCTGCTTGCGCTGGTCGTGGCGACGGCGGCCTGGGCGGCGGCCCGGCTCTTCGCGGCCGGCACGACCGATCCGGCCGTCAGGCGGGTGGCGATCGCCCTCGCCGTTCTCGCGGGTGGCGCCGCCGCAGTCGCGTGGTGCGTGTACGCCGTCCAGTACACCGGGCGGTTCCGCACGCCGACCGCCCGCGAACTCGGCGCTCTGTTGGTCGTTCCCCTGGTGACGGCGCTGGCCGTCGCGACGAACGAGTACCACGGGATCGTCTGGTCTGCGGTGGACGCCGGCGGGTTGTCGGACCTCCAGGCCGCACGCGGGCCGCTGTGGTACCTCCACGCTGGGTACACCTACGTCCTGATCGGTGCCAGCGCGGTGATCGTCCTCGAGATGGTCACGCTCTCGGAGAACGTCTACCGTGGGCAGGCGACGGCGATGGCCGCCGCCGCCGCGGCACCGCTGTTCGCGAACAGTCTCTACCTCACCGGGGCCACCGGCGCACTCGACCTGACACCCGCCGCCTTCACCGTCAGCGGCGCCGTTCTCATCGGCGGCGTGTTCCGCGACCAGTTGCTCCAGGCGATGCCACTCGCCCGCGAGATGGCCCGCAACCAGGTGTTCGACGAACTGTCGACGGGGGTGATCGTCCTCGACGAGACCGACCGCGTCGTCGACTGCAACCCCGCGGCGAGGGCGCTCGCCGACACCACCGACGGCGCGGATGACCCTGACGACTCCCCCGTCGGGTGTGCTCTCGGGACGGCCTTTCCCGGGGTTGCTGCCGTCGTCGAGGAAGGAGTGAGACACCTCGAACTCGAACACGAAGACGGCACGCGAACACGCCACTACGACGTGGCGGTGTCGCCCCTGCGACGCAGCTACGGCGTCGTCGCGGGGCGGCTGATCACCGTCGAGGACGTCACCGAGCGCGAGCGCCGCGAGACCCGCCTGGAGCGCGAGCGCAACCGCATCGGCGCGACGTTCGACGCAGTGCCCCACCCAGTCGTCCAGGTCAGACACGACGACGACGGCCCGACCGTCGTCACGACGAACGCCGCCTTCGAGGAGACGTTCGGGTACGCCGAGGACGCCGTCGCCGGCGAGTCACTGACCGAGCGCATCGTCCCCGAGGAGGAGCGCGCCGACGCCCGGGCACTGCACGACCGCCTCCGGACCGAGGGTCGCGTCGAAAAAGAGGTGACGCGGACGCGGGCCGACGGCACCGAGCGGTCGTTTATCGTCGCCGCCGCCGCGATCGACGACGGCGACGGCCCGACCCGCGACGCGCCGGGCAGTGTCCACGCCTACGTCGACATCACCGAGCGCGAGCGCCGTCGCGAGGAACTGCGCCAGGAACGGGCGTTTATCGACCAGGCGCTCGACAGTCTGCAGGACATCTTCTACCACATCGGTCCCGACGGCACCCTCGAGCGGTGGAACGACCGTCTCCCCGAGACGACCGGCCGTGACGACGAAGCGATCGCGGGGGTCGATCCCCAGGACCTGTTCGCCACCGAGCACCGCGACCGGATCGCGGACACTGTCGAGCGCACCGTGACGAATGGGTCGACGACGGTCGAGGCCGACCTGGTGGACGCCGACGGCGAGCGGGTCTCCCACGAGTTCCGGACCACCCGCCTGCACGACGCCGACGGTGGGTTCGCCGGTCTCGTCGGCGTCGGGCGCGACGTCTCCGAGCGAAAGGCCCGTGAGCGCGAACTGCGCACTTTCCGGCGGGCGGTCGAACAGGCCGGTTACGCGATGTACTGGACCGACACCGACGGCACGATCGAGTACGTCAACCAGGCGTTCGTCCAGCAGACGGGGTACGACGCCTCGGAGGCGGTCGGGGCGACGCCGGCGCTGTTAGACGGCAGCGAGACCGGTGCGGTCCCGGCGGCGCTCCGCGAGAGCGCACGCACCGGCGAGTCGGTGAGCGAGGAGGCGGTGAACTACCACCAGAGCGGCGGTCAGTACACCGTCGACCGGTCGGTGACGCCGGTGTACCGCGACGGCGAGATCGACCGCCTCGTGGTGATAAGCGCCGACATCACCGAGCGGGTGCGTCGGGACCAACACCGGTCGGTGTTACAGCGCGTGCTCCGACACGACCTCCGCAACAACCTCAACGAGGTGTTGCTCGCCACGCAGATGGCCGACGAGGCCGACGGCCAGGCGCTGTCGGAGCACCTGGACGCGATCCAGCGCACCGTCGAGGAGACGCTGTCGCTGACCGAGCAGGTCGAGCAGTCCCGAACGCTGTTCGAGCGCGCGGAGACCAGCACGGAGACGGTCGACATCGTCGGGCGGGTCCGCGAACACGTCGCCACGCTGCAAACCGAACACCCGGAGGTGACGGTGTCGACGGACCTGCCCGACCGTGCCCCGGTCGTGACGACCGACCTCGTCGGCCGGGCGATCCGGAACGTACTCCAGAACGCCGTCCAGCACAACGACACCGACCAGCCCCGGGTCGCGGTGAGCGTCGAGCACCGCCCCGGCACCGACGAGGTCGTTCTCTCGGTCGCCGACAACGGGCCGGGCATCCCGGAGTCGGAGGTGGCGGTGCTCGACACCGACAGCGAGGAGCAACTCAAACACCTGAGCGGGTTCGGCCTCTGGTTCGTCAACTGGGTGCTGTCGGTGTCCGGCGGCAGTCTCTCGTTTGCGGACAACGACCCCCGTGGGACCGTCGTCCAGTTGGTCCTGCCGGCGGCCCGCCCCCTCGCCGCACCCTGACAATGCTCGTCAAACGTATCATGACACGTGACTTTGAAACGGTCGCCCGGTCCGCGGCGCTCGACGCCGTCGTCGAGCGGATGCTGCAAAACGGCGTCGGCCACGTCGTCGCCACGGACGACGGCGACCCGGCCGCGGTGATCACCCGGCGAAAGGTTCTGATAGCGAGCTACAAGACCGACGACCCGTTGAGCGAGATCCCTGTCTCGGGGTTCGGTCACGGTCTCGAGGCACGCATCGGCCCGAGCGCGACCGTGTTGCTCTCGGTCGGGAAGATCCAACAGGCCGACATCGAGTGCCTGCCCGTCGTCGACGGGATGGAGGTGGTCGGCGTCCTCACGAAGGACGACATCCTGGGCAACGTCTCGAACATCACCTCGGAGGTGCTCGACGCGGAGGACCGCCGTGGGGAGTGGACCCCCGACGACCAGGGAGGTGCCCAGTCGTGACCGACGACGCCCGCGTCCTCATCGTCGAGGACGAGGAGGGTCTCGCGGAGCTGTACGCGACGGCACTCGGCGAGGGGTACGAGACGGTGACGGCGTACTCCGGGGACGAGGCGCTCGAGATCGTTGACGACACCGTCGACTGCGTGTTGCTCGACCGCAAGATGCCCGGTCTCTCCGGGGCAGAGGTTCTTGCGGAGATCCGCGACCGCGGGTTCGACCAACCCGTCGGGATGCTCACGGCGGTCACCCCGGACTGGGACGTCATCGAGATGGGCTTCGACGACTACGTCAACAAGCCCGTCGGCAAGCACGGGTTGCGGCGGTTCGTCGAGCGACTGCTCGTACTCGGGGCCGTCGACGACCGGACCCGCGAGTACGTCGCCAAGACGGTGACGCAGGCGGCCCTGGAGGGCGAGAAAGACCCCGACGACCTCGACCGCGAGGCGTTCGAGGCCCTCGCGAATGACCTCGCCGAGACCGGTGCCGAGGTCGGCGACGTGACCGCCGACCTCTCGCCACGGGAGACCGAACTGATCCTGGAGACGATCACCAGGAACCTCGGGAGTGCCGACGACGACGGCAGGATCGGCGAGCAGTGGTAGCCGGCACGGTTGTCGGTCCGAGCGGGTCTCGTGGCCGCGCTAGTCGGCCGCCTCGGCGGTCCGAACCGGCACGCGACGCTCGAGAAAGTCCGCGAGAATGCGGTACGAGCGGATCCGCTGGCCAATGTCGGAGGAGCCGTGGCCCTCCTCGCTGAGTTCGTTGTACTCGTAATCGCCGTTCTCGCCCGCCTCGTAGCCCGCCTCCTCCAAGGCGTCACGGAACAGTCGCGCCTGACTGATCGGACAGCGCGGGTCGTTGACGCCGTGGACGATCGACAGCGGCGCGGCGAGGTTGTCCACGTGCTCGATTGGAGAGCGCTCCCGGTAGAGGTCGGGGTTCTCCTCGGGCGAGCCGAGGTACCGCTCCAGCGTGGTCTTGAAGTGTGGCATCGACTCCTCGTACAGCGTCTTGAGGTCGGTGATGCCGACGACGCCGACGCCGGCGGCGTACAGGTCCGGGTACTGGACCATCTGGCAGTACGTCGAGTAGCCACCGTAGGAGCCGCCGACGACGGCGACCCGGTCCTCGTCGATCCAGTCCCGCTCGGCGAGCCACCGGGTGCCCTCGGCGACGTCGCCCTGTTCGGCGCCGCCCCAGTCACCGTTGATGGCGTTCTTGAACTCCCGGCCGCGGCCGGTGGAGCCACGGTAGTTCACCTGCAGGACGCTGTACCCACGGGTGGCGAGAAACTGCGTCTGACGGTCGAACCGCTGGACGTCCTGTGCGGGCGGGCCGCCGTGAACCTTCACCACCGCCGGCGACGGCCGCTCGCCGGAGTCGTACAGCAGCGCCTCGATCTCGGTGCCGTCGTGTGACTCGAAGGTGTGGTACTCGCAGTCGACGAAGCCGTCGGGGTCCAGGTCGCCGTACTCCGGTTCGAGCAGGGTGCGGCTCTCGCCCGAGTCGAGGTCGTGGGTCAGAAGCGCCGACCGCTGGGTGGGCGTCTCCTGGGTGAGCAACACCTCAGAGTCCGACAGCAGGGCGGCGTCGCCGTAGCCCGGGAACGAGGCGACGCCCTCGGGCAGGTCCAGTTCGTGTGCCTCGCCCGAGTCGAGGTCGTACACGACCGGGACGACGGCACACTCCCGCCGGCGAGTCGCGAGAAAGCCGCTGCCGTCGGCGAGAAAGGCGGTCGGTGACTCGACGTGTTCGGGGGCGGTGTACCACTCCACCTCGTCGGTCGCGAGGTCGTACACGCCACAGCGGGGCTTGTCGGCGGAGTTGTCCGACACCAGCAGGCGGTCGCCGTCGGGGTGCCAGTCCGTGACACCGGCCTCGGCGCCGTGGTCGCCGATGTCGAGGGTACGCGCCTCGTCGTCCACCGTCCCGTCGTCGGACAGGGGAGCGACGTACACGTCCCGGTTGTCGAGGTTCTCGCTCTCGTTCGTCACGTACGCCAGTCGCTCCCGGTCGGGGCCGTACAGCCCGCCCCACACCGGCTGACGGTACCGCGTGCGCTGGACGGTCTCGCCCGTCGTGCGGTCGTGGTCGTAGAGGTTCATCTGCTCGCCGACGTCGCTCGCGTACAGCACCCGGTCGTCGTCGACGTCGGTGATCGTGCACTGACTGTCGTTGTCGACCAGGGTCTCGACGGCGCCGGTCTCGCGGTCGATGACCAGGATGTCGTTTTGCTCGTCGCCGTCGTCGTCTTGATGGAAGTACAGTTCGTCGCCGGACGGTGCCCACCGGAACGGGTACTTCGCGTCTCGCGGGACGTTGCCGTCGCTCACCTGGGTCTTCGCGCCCGTCTCCGGGTCGAGCAGGTACAGTTCGTTGCGACCGCTCCCGTCGTAGTACACCGCGACAGTGTCGCCATCGGGCGACGCCGCCGGGTGGTAGAACGACGGGAGACTCGCCAGGTCTTCTAGTGGATACTCGGGCATACACCACACTGTGAGCGCCCCCGTTATGACCGTTTGGCGAACCCACCTTCTGTAACCGAGCGAACACGCACGGGTCAGCCGTCGACGGTGTCCCACCCGGCGTCGTCGTTGTACGCCTCGATGGCCGTCAGAACGTCCTGGGCGCCGACGGCGTCCTCGCCGGCGTTGTAGGCGTCGATCATCCCGAGCACCTCCCGGGCGTCGACCTCGTCGTTCCCGTCGTCGAAGCGGTCCGAGAGACTCTCGACCGCCTCGTAGACGTACCCTGTCCCGGCGTCCACACCGTTGGGGTTGTCGGCCGAGTTGTCACCGACGACGCCAACGCGTCCCGCCCTGCCGAGCGCGACTCCGCGACCGAAGGCTCCCTCTCCGTCCTCGGGGGCGACCCTCGCCGTGCGCCGCCAGCCGCTACCCTCGCGCTCGAAGCGGACGGCGGCGCCGGTCGCCCCGTCGCCGTCGCCGGGGGCACCGATCAGCGCGGTCGCCCCGTCGGCCGTCAGCGCCACCGACCGGCCGAAGTCGCCGGGGGTACCGCCCCCGCCCTCGCCCGACCCGAGAAGCGTGGCCTCGAACGACCACTCGCCGCCGTCGCGGCCGTAAACGTACGCCGTCCCGCTGTCCTCGAAGTCCAGGGCCCCGACCAGCGCGGTCGACCCGTCGGCCGACAGCGCGACCGCGTCGCCGAAGAAGTCCTGCGCGTCGCCGCCGACAGGCGTGAGTCTCGTGGCCTGTGTCCACCCCTCCTCGTCGCGCTCGAACACGTACGCCGACCCGCTGTTCTCGCCGTTGGGGTCGTCGGTGCTGGCCCCGACGACGGCGACCGTCGCGTCCGCCGACAGCGCCACCGCCGTCCCGAGTCCGTCCCCACCGTCACCGTCCGCCGAGGTGACCGTCGCCGTCTGGGTCCACAGTGCACCGCGACGCTCGAAGGCGTAGACCGCCCCCGAGGTGGTGCCGTCCGCGTCAGTCGCGCCGGGGGCGCCGACCAGCGCGGTCGAACCGTCGTCGGCCACCGCTACCCCGCTCCCGAGCAACGCCCCGCCCGACGCGTCGGCGGCGGTTAGTTTGTCCGTCTGGTCCCACGCCCGGCCGTCCCGGTCGAACACGTACGCCGCGCCGCTGCTTTCCCCGTCCGCACCGTGTGCCCTCGCCCCGACCACCAGGGTGGTGCCGTCGTCCGACAGCGCGACGCGGTCGCCGAAGAAGTCGTTTCCCGTCCCGTCGTCGGCGACCACCCTCGTCTCCTGGACGTACGGACCGGTGCCCACCACCTCGACGGTGACCTCGTCACTGGCGACCGCGTCGAACACGCCGAACTCGAGGGTGTACTCCCCAGGCGACAGCCCCGTCGCGTCGACCTCGAACACGTCCTGAACGGACCCGCCCGCGAGCACCAGTTCCTCGTCGCCGTCCCCGTCGGCGTCCCGGAGCGCCGCGTCGAAGTACTCCGTCGGCCGGACGAGAGCCGCCAACTCGGGGCCGGTCAGGTCCGGCGAGGAGACGACGTGGGTGTGGCCCCCTCGGTTCACCGACTCCACGGTCACCTCGGCGGTCGCCCCCGCGCCGCCGTTGTCGACGGTGACGCGGTCGGTGTCGACCTCGTAGTCCTGTGCGACGAAGGTGAACGGGACTGTCCCGATACTCGGACTCTCGAGTTCGAACGACCGGCCGACGAACTGCTCGAACACCGATGCACTCGTGTCGATCTGTGCGGTCGTTCCGGAGACGGTTCGCTCCGTGAGCGCCAGTCCAGAGTCGGCGTCCCTGACCGTGACTATCTCCCCGTTGGTGAGCCCGTCCAGGACCACCAACTGTCCCCGGTACACCAGGTCCACCTCCCGGGGGTCGACGCTCCTGTCGAGGGTGACGTCGCCGAGGAGGTCGTCCGTCCCGTCGAGCGCGACGGCGTCCGGGCGTCTGAAGACGTACACCGCCCCAGACTGCGGACCGTTCGGCCCGTCGTCGGCCACCGCGCTGAACGCGAGCGTGTCCCCGCCCTCGCCGACGGCCGTCTCGTAGCCGAACCCGTCGCCGGGGTCACCGTCACCGGCGACGACCGCCGCGGTCCGCCTGAGACTGGCCTGTGCCGCGGCCCCAGTTCGGGAGTCCGCCGCCGCGGAGCCCGCCCCGCCGGCGATCCCGGCTCCGAGGCAGGCAGAGCCGGCGAGCGCCCGCAACGCCGCCCGGCGCGTGACCCCCCGTCCCCGTCCGTCGTCGTTCTGTGTGTCCCTCTCCACGTCTGAAAACAATGGAGCGACCACTTCACTGTTCGCCCCGGTCTGCCGTCCCGGTCGCGGAAGTCCACGAGAGACGACCCGCACGCGACAGCGAGGGCAACTGGAGTAACCTCCCCTAACGGCGGGTCCGTCGCTCTCTGACGAGTCGGCACCCGCGCCGGTCGCCGGGGGCGAAGGGTTGATTGGACCGCACCGACTGCGCCTGATATGGAGACTGAGGGCGACGGAGACTACAAGCAGTTGCGGGACAGGTTGACTGCGGAGCAGATTTTCGAGCGGATCATCGTCGACGCCGACGAGGAGATATCACGGAGCCCTCGGGAGTTGTTCTTCAGCGCGCTGGCGGCCGGGTTCGCGATCACGATCACGGTGTTGCTGTACGTGACGGTGTCGTCGGCGACCGACAAGACGCCCGTTCTGAGTGCGATCCTCTACCCGATGGGGTTCGTCTACATCATCATGGGCAACTACCAGCTGTACACGGAGAACACGGTGCCGCCGGTGGCACTGATAATCGAGCGCATGGCCAGCGTGCCGGCGCTGTTGGCGATGTGGCTGTTGATCCTCGCCGGTAACTTGGTCGGGGCGGCGGGCGGAGCGGCGGCGCTTGCCTTCGGTGGCGTGTTCTCCGGCGCCGAACAGACGGCGGCGATCTCGATCGCCTCGACGGGCCTGGAGACGGACGCGATCCCGCTGCTGTTCAAGGGGGCGTTCGCCGGCTTCATCGTCGCCGGCGTCGTCTGGCTCGACTTCAGCGTACGCTCCTCGGTCGCCCGGTTCGCGCTCATCTACATGGCCTTTCTCGCGATCCCGCTGGGCAACCTGTACCACGTCGTCGTCTCCAGCACCGAGGTGATGTACCTCGTGTTCATCGGCGAGACGACGCTCGCCGCCGGTATGGGCGGGTTCGTCCTCCCGGTGCTCGTCGGCAACACGCTGGGCGGGGTCGTCCTCGTCACCATCACCAACTACTTCCAGACGCCGGGCTACCTGGAGGAGGACCCCTCCCGCCGGCTTCCAGTCCGGGAGTGGCTCGCCTCCTGGAACACCGGCCGGGACAAGCGGGAACTGTTCGGGGAGCGCTGAACGGTCGGCCCCCGGCCACCTCTCCAACCGGACTGCCCCGTTCAGCGTCACGTACTATCCGGGCGTTCGGACCGGCGTGACGTGACGGACGACAGACGTGTATCGGGATGAGACCCCGCGATGGACGAGAGGAGGGTGCTGGCGACCCCACTGCCTGGCTTTCGAGCACTTCGTTGTCTACCTCTGGCGGGCGCGTGGGTTCGACGCCGAAGCGTGGCAACGACGGACCGGACTCGACCGTCGTGCGGTCAGTCTCGTGATCGGCTACATCCTCCTCGCGGTGTTCACGCCGGGGTCTCACCTGGTGACCTCGCCTGTGTCCCTCTTCGTGCGCTCGCGAGGCGACCGATGAGACGCGGCGACCGCGCTCTCACAGGACTCGCCACACTGCAGGGGTGAGAAGAGACCCCGTTCGGGCCGAGGTGGGCCCGGCGGTGGGTCATCTCGCCGTTCTCGACTGCCCTCTTCGGGTGCCCCGGGCCGATCAGTCGTCGGCGGGCGCACCGTGGTCGTGGGTCGTCGTCTGCCGGCGCTGCGAGGCCGGCGGGTCGGTCTCGTCGGGGGCGTTCGCACGGCTCCGGCGAGCGACCGTCGCGGCGGCGGCCACGACGACGACTGCCGCCACGACGACGGCGGCCACGACGGGCGCCGCCATCGCCGCGACGACGGCAGGGGGGACGGCGGTCGCCAAGACGGCGCCGGCCGCGGTCTGCTGGGGTGAGTAGTCGTCGGCTCTGTGCTGAGTCACCGGTTGAGTGTTGTCGTACATCGCAACTGATCGTACGGGCCACTCCCCCATAAGTGTAATCTGAAGAACATTTCTGTAGAACGCGTTACTGAAATCGTCTTCACGAGACCGGTCGACACGGTACGGCGACCCGTCGGGTGCCGCCTGTGGCGACGCTATCACCCCGATAGCCTCGCTGGTCCGGCTCTCCTTCGACCCCGAGGCCGGTCGCTCGACGCCGTGCAGGCGCAGGTCGACGACGAGAACCTGCGTCTGGAGGCACGAGCGTAGCACCCCGAAGAACGGATACGGGCCAAGCGGCTACAACGAACGAGCGTGTCGTCACAGGGTGCCGAGCAGGAGACCAGCCGTGCGTTCGGCGGCGACGACCCGTCGGTTCGCTACGTCGTGGGTAGTCTCGTCGCCGGCGTGTTCTTCACCGGGATGGGCGGCGGCGTGGCGTTCCCGACGCTGCCTGCGCTGGGACCGGTCATCGGCGTCTCCCCGTTCGTCGTCGGGGTGATCCTCTCGGTCAACCGCTTCACCCGGGTGCTGATGAACACGCCCGCGGGCCAGGTGCTCGACACGGTGGGCACCCGGCGGCCGATGATCGCCGGCTTCCTGCTGTCGGGGCTGGTGCCCTTCTGTTACGTGCTCGGGCTCCGTCCCGACTTGGTGCCGGTGCCGGTCGGTGCCGCGACGGTCTTTCTCGTGGCGCGGGTCGCCTGGGGAATCGGCACCGCTTTCGTCTTCGTCGGCGCCTTCTCCACGATAACCCACGTCACCACCGCCGAGAACCGCGGAAAGTGGATCGGCTACATGCGCGGCGGGCAGTCACTCGGCTTCCCCGCGGGGCTTGTCGTCGGCGGACTGGTGAGTGACGCCCTCAGTTACGAGGCGGCGTTCGTCGTCGCCGGGGTCGCGGGGCTGTTCGCCGCCGTCGTCGCCGCGCTCCTGCTTCCGGACGTGCGAACCGACGTGGAGACGACGAGTTCGCTGCGGGAGTTACCCCGGATGGTCCGGTCGGACGCCCGCGTGTTCGCCGTCGGCGCCGTCAACTTCACCGTGCGGTTTCTGTTTGCCGGCGTGTTGCTGTCGACGGTCGTTCTCTACGCCGACGCGAACGACATCCGGGTGGGCGTGCTGTCGGCGACCGGCGTCAGTGGCGTCGTGATGGCGGTCAGCGTCGTCGCCTCGAGCGTGACGACCGTCGCCGTGGGACGTTACTCCGACCGGCTCTCAAACCGGGCCGCGCTCACCTTGCCCGCGCTGGGGCTCCTGGCGAGTGGGTTCGTCGTGTTGGCGTTCGTGCCCGTTCTGGTGGCGACGCTTTTCGCCGTCGCCCTGATCGGCGTCGGCGTCGGTGGGTCGAACCCCCCACTCCTGGCGTACCTCGGGGACATCAGCCCCGACGACGACGTGGGCAAACTCGGCGGCGTGTACAACACCTTCGGCGACCTCGGGTCGACGCTTGGCCCGCTGGTGGCGCTGCCGCTGGTCGCCGCCGTCGGCTTTCGCGTCGAGTACCTGCTGTGTGCCGCCGCGCTGGCGGTCGTCGGGTTACTCGTCGTCCGCACGCTGTACGGCGACCGCGCCACCACGACCGTCGGCAGTCCGACCCGGGCCGACGACTGAGACCCCTGTTCTCTCCGGGCGTCACGGACCGCTCGCGTCGGCCAGCGCTTTTGTCCCGCGCCCGGAAACACGACACCATGCAGGTCCGGTCGGCGGCACCGGCGGACGCGGCGGCGATCCACCGGGTGTCCGTGGCCTCGTGTCGGGCCGCCTACGAGGACGTTCTCGACGATCAGACGTTTCTGGAGGTGGTCAACGACCCGTCACGGGTCGATACGCTCGCCGACCGTCTCGAGAGTGTCGCAACTGCGGACGGAGTCGTCTACCTCGTCGCCGAACGCGAGGGTGCGCTCGTCGGGTTCGTCCAGTGTCTGCACGGCGACGACCGTCCAGACCACGTCCCCGAGGGCGAGGCTTACCTCAAGTCGCTGTACGTCCACCCCGACTCGTGGGGCGAGGGCGTCGGGACCCGCCTCCTGCGGGCGGTGATCGAGCGACTGCCGCCTGACCGCTCCGGGCTTCGACTCGCCGTCCTCACGGTCAACGAGCGAGGCAAGCGGTTCTACGAGTCCCGGGGCTTCGAGCGGGTCGACGAGGGGACCTTCGAGACTGGCGGGGTAAGCTATGACACGGACGTGTACGCCCGGGCCCTCCGAGACACCTGACCCCCAGTGCCCGGCGACCACCGGCCTGGACCGTCGGTGCCGCCCTCCACACCGCCACCCCGGACCGGGCGTCGCCCGACCGCCGGCCCCGGACACGACCGAGTCGACGCGGGTTTGTCGCCCCGTGGTTCAGGTCGCACATGGTCTCACGGCCGACGAACGACCTCAGGCGAACGTTCGAGGACGACGACGTGGCGCTTGGCGTGCTTGACGACGCCTGCGACCCGACGCTCGTGGAGGTGTACGGCGACGGCGAACTGGACTTCGTCTGGTTCGACCTCGAACACGGCGGACCGAGCCCCCTTGACGGCGACCGCCTCGCCGACCTCCTGCGGGCCGCCGAACGGACCGACGTGGAGCCGGTGGTCCGGATTCCGGGTACCGACCCGGCGCTCGTCAGGAAGACGCTCGACCTCGGCGCACGCACCGTCTTTCTCCCGCGGGTGGACGGCCCGGAACCGGTGCGGGCGGCGGCCCGCTCGACCCGATTCGAGTACGACGGCGACCCGGGTGACCGTGGCCTCGCGGCGCCGCGGGCGAGTCGCTGGGGTGCCGTCGAGAGTTATCCCGCCGTCGAGGACCGCGAGACGCTGTTGGGCGTGACGATCGAGACGGCAGACTCCGTCGAGTCGATCGAGGACATCCTGAGCGTCCCCGAACTCGGCTTCGTGTTCGTCGGCCCGTACGACCTCTCCGTCTCGCTCGGTCACCCGGGCGCTGTCGACCATCCCGAGGTCCAGGAGGCAGTCGAACGAGTGCGCTCGGCGGCCGTCGAGGCGGGGGTGCCCCTCGGCGGACTCGCGGTCACCGAAGAGGCGGTCCGGAAAAAGGCCGCGAGCGGCTACCAGATGCTCCACGTCGGCAGTACGACCGGTGCCGTCCAGCGGGCGACGAGCGAGTGGGTCGACCGCCTCGAGGACTGAGCCCCCCCGACGCCGGACACCGGCGTCGGTGATATCCCGGCTCTAATCGTGTCGTCAGATGACAGAACTACCGGGGCCGATCCACCAGCGCGGAGTGTCGCGAGGGCGACCTATCAGATCTCGATCTCACCGAAAGACACTCCCCACTCCACGCCGCAGTATCGTACACACACGTGGACACGATGGCCGAGGTGACACGATGAACACGCCAGACCCAGACGACCCAGAGCGAGTGCTCCGCAAAGACAACACTTGGCCCATCGTCGTCGCAGCGATGGCCATTCTCTGGTTGCTGGTACTGCTCACCCCGTTCGCGCTGACACTGGTCGTCTGACCGACTCGGCCTCCACACCGCCCGCTCCCTCCTGCCCCGTGACCACTCCCCAGACTTTCGTCCGTCGTCACGGCCCCAATTGAAACTGAAAATGTTGTTCGAAAATATAAAATTAAGTGAAGATTTTTGTCGATTTACCTGTAATTACCGTTCGCATGCCTTTCGATAGACGAGCGGTGCTGAGCGGTATCGCGACTGGAAGTATGGCGCTGGTCGGCGGCGCGACGACGGCGGCGGCGAATCCCCCGAGCGAGGGCGATACTATCGTCGACGTCGCCACAAAAGCCGATGGTTTCGACGTACTGGTGGCGGCGGTTCAAGAAGCCGGTCTCGTCGAGACACTCAGCGGGAATCGTCAGCTTACCGTGTTCGCTCCGACCGACGCAGCCTTCGGCGCACTCGGTGTCACGGCCGACAACGTCGGTACGGTCGACTTCGAGGCCGTGGTCGGCGCCTCCCTCGTCGAGATACTCACCTACCACGTCACTCCTGGCCGTCGCCCCGCGGCGTCGATCGTCAACCCGGCGCCGGTCGACACGCTGAACGGTGCCCTCATCGACGTGGACGGCACGACCCTGAACGGCGACCAGGCCGAAATCGTCCAGACGAATATCCCGGCCTCGAACGGGATCATCCACGTCATCGACGGCGTGCTACTGCCACCGTAGAGCGACCGGGACGTCACGACGAGGAGCACGCGAACGGGCGGAGTCGTCCGGCACTGCACTGTGGTCTCCCGGCCTGGACCCTGCAGAGTACGTTCGTGCTGTCGCCAGGGGTAGTCCGAGCAGACGACCGTGTCCTGGGCGTCCGACACCTCCCCGACCGTCGGTGTGTACGCACTCTCACAGCCGACACCGTTAATCCGCCCGAGGCGTTCGGTCGGGGCATGGACGAGGACGGCACAGCTAGCGAGACGACCGTGGAGGAGGACGACTCGGTGGTCGAGACCACCGTGACCGCGACCGGGAGCGACGCGTCCACGCACCCGACTGCCGACAGTCTGGAGGAGGCGCGGGAGCGGTATCTCGACGACGACCCCTCGTACGACGAGCGGGCGTACGACCGCGACCTGGAGCGACTGGCGTCTGGCACGGGTGACCTCGACCAGCTCGTCGGCGACGACGCCACGGGGACGGTGTGGGCCGCGCTCGCGGGCCAGGACTCCGGTCAGGACGAGGCGTCGACGGGAGACGGGGCGACCGAGAACCAGACCGAGACGACCTCGCTTGCCAGGGTGGGACTCGTCTCCTCGGCGGCTCTGCTGTGGTCGTTGCAGACGGTGTTCGTACCGGCGGCGCTGTGTGTGTTCGTCTACGCACTCACCTTCAGCGTCGCGCTCGGTGTGACCGTCGGACTGCTGTGGCTCGTCGGGTCGGTCGTGTTCAGCGTCTCCCTGGCGCTCACCCTCGCCGGTGAAGCGAGCGTGCCGTGGCTGGACGAGTCGCCACGCCCGACCTGAGCGACAGCGGATCGACTACACTCGGCGCTCAACGTGGCGATGGTTCAAGTCGGGGGTCGGAAAGGGGGGACGTCGACTGGGGTCGCGTCCCATGGTGTCTGAAGCAGGAGCCACCCCGGCGGGCAGATCTGCCCTCGGAGCGGTATCTGTTCTCTTTGCCCGGTTAGTGGTAGTTATACACCGCGTAGAGGCCAGTAGGACGGTAATACCTTCAGAAACCGTGACACGACGGCGTCGTGGTCAGATCACGTCCGCCGGGTCGTGGGCCTCGCGCACCCGTTCGGCCTCGGCAGCGTAGCGCTGGCGCCGGTCCGGGTCACCCACCGCCCCGAGGTTCTTCGGCGCCACGTCCACTGCGGCTGTCGTGTCCCGGGTGTCGGTAAAGGAGGTGAGCGCTCGTTCCTTCCGGAAGTATCGCTCACCGTCCGGCGTCGCGTAGGTGAGGATGATCATGTTCTGCTCGTCGTCGGAGTAGGTCCGCTCGACCAGCCAGACCCGGACGGTGTCATCAGCCATGGCGCCTCTCTCGTTGGCCACTCACAAGTGCGTACTCCATCCGGGACCCGGCCCGTGGCGCCGTACCGGCGCCGGTGCGGGTCTCCGACGGTCACGCTCGACCGACACACTCATTCAGTCACGTCCCCTGGAAAAGGACACAATGATGCTGCCCACCCACGCCCTCGCTGGAATGCTGTTGGGGCTGGTAGTGGCGCTGGTCACGCCCGGGGTCGGTGCCGTCGCCGTCGTCGCTGGGTTGGTCGGGGGTGTGTTGCCGGACCTCGACATGTACGTCGGCCACCGGCGGACGCTGCACTACCCCGTCTACTACGCTGCGCTCGCGGTCCCGGCGGGTCTGCTGGCGACGCTGGTGCCGGCCGGACCGACGATGTTCGTGGCCGTTCTCCTGGCGGGCGCCGCCCTCCACAGCGTCAGCGACGCGTTCGGGGGCGGCCTGGAGTTGCGCCCCTGGGAGGCCACCTCCGACCGCGCGGTGTACGACCACCACAACGAGCGGTGGATCGCACCCCGGCGCTGGGTCGGGTACGACGGGTCGCCCGGCGACCTCGTGTTGTCGGTGGCGCTTGCCGTGCCGTTGTTGCTGTCACTCGACGGCCCGCTCGCGTGGGTCGTCGTCCTGAGTCTCGTCGTGGCGACGGTCTACACCGCCGTCCGGCGACTCCTGCCAACCCTCGCCACCCTCTTTGTCGCGGTGTTCGGGTCGTTGCTCCCGCGGAGCGTGTTGAGCCGGGTACCGGCGCGGTACCGACGGGGTGCGAGACGACACTCGGCGTCACGCAGCCGTGACCGGTGACACCAGGCGCTCGCGGGGAGAGCCAGCGACGACTGGTGCCCCACGACGTGACCGATGACCGGGCTCACGACGGTCGCGGTCGGGCTTCAAGCGATCCTCCTGGCGTTCGCTGGCGTCGCCGTGTACCGCGGCGATGTGGCCGCGGCGGTCAACACGATCGGGGCCGCGCTGCTGGCCGCGGTCCCGGTCGGACTGTCGGTCGTCGCTGACTGGCCGCTCGGTTCCGTACTGGCGGTCTGGCTCGCGACCGCGGGGGTGTTACACTCCGTCGGGATGCTTGGCTCGTACGAGTCGACGTGGTGGTGGGATCACCTCACTCACGGGGTTTCCGCGGCTCTCGTCGCGGCACTCGTCTACGCCGGCCTGGTCGCCGTGCTGCCGGACCCCGGCGTCGTCCCTCGGTCGGTGGCGGTCGCTACGGTCGCTGTCGCGGGCACGATGGTGGTCGGCGTCGCCTGGGAACTCGTCGAACTCGTGGCCCGCGAGGTCGGCGACCGCCTCGACGTCGACCCGGTGCTGGTGTACTACGGTCGCCGTGACACCGCCCTGGACCTCGTCTTCGACCTGGTGGGTGCCCTGGTCGTCGTCGGTGTCGACCTCCGAGTGTTCGTCCCGCTGGCCGAGCGTTCGCCTGGGACCACGCGCGCCGCTCTCCTCGGCGGCACCGTCGCCCTGGTCGTCGTGCTCGTCGTCCCCACGCTGCTGATCGCTCGTGGGGACGTGAGCGGCCCCTGACCGGACGACACGGACCACTCGACTACTGCCGACCGGGAACTCGCTCCTCGAGTCTCGAAAACAGTGTTCGCCGCTCGCGGTCCCAGTTCCAGCGTCGCCCGCAAAGAACCGG
>CAZQHW010000004.1:21540-34138 GCA_964593395.1 uncultured Halobacteriales archaeon | reverse complement strand
TGCCGGCGTTTCCCCCCGATCTACCCTGCGTTCACTCCCCGTCGGTCCCTCTGATCGAGCGGAATGTGCCGGGAACGAATCTTATAAATATCTAACATCCACCGCCTCGTAGTGATGGGTTCTGGAGGTCGGCTGGCGGTCGCTGCTTCACTCGGCGGGCTCGGCGCCGTCGACATCGGTCTCCGGGTCGCACCGGACCTACTCGGCATCGGTGAGAGTATCGTCATCCCGGCGTTGCTCGGGGTGACGGCCCAGGCGATCGTCAGTTCTCCGGTCGTCGGGACACTCGTCGGGGCGGTGATGCTGGCTGCTCCCGTCGCGTACCTCACGCCTGCGCTGTTTCCGCGTGCCTTTCTCACCTCGCGCCGTAATCTCCTCGTGCGTGGGTTCGTCGGACTGAGCGCGCTCGTCGTGGCGCTGTACGCGAGGGAGGCGATCCTCGTCGTCGTCACTGGCGAGCCGTCCTGGACCCCGGTCACGCCGTCGGTCTGGTCCGCCACGCGGATCCTCGCGGCCGTCGCCGCCGGCCTGGCGGTTCTCCTGCTGGTCCCGTGGGACCGGTTCGGGACCACGCCCGAACGAATGTCGTCCGGTGACGAGAAACGGCGGCAGTCCGACGGCAGTACCGCCACGCGTCTGGAGCCCGACAGAGACGGAGACAGTGACACGGACCCCGACGGCGGGTCGACGCTCGACCCCTGGCAACGGTCGATCGACGAACTGGACCCGCCGCTTGGACTACTGGCGACCGGGACGCTGCTCATCGTCGGGGTGGGTGTCGTCCTGGCGACGGTGTCGCTGTTGTACCCCATCCCCGAACTGCTCGCGATCGGCGCCGGCCTGTACGTCGCCGCGTCACCCAACCAGTCCCGGACGACCGACGTCGTCGAGCCGCTGATCCTCGCGGTCAGGTCCATCTGGGACGGCGTCGCCGGGGCGACCGTCTTCGTGTACACCGTGGTGGTCCTCTACATTCTCTCCGTGGCCGGCGCCTGGGGGGTCGTGTCGGTGTTCAGTCGGGTCGGCCCCGCAGGTGGCGTGTTCTACACCACTGCGGTGCTCGTGCCGATCGCCTACGCCGTCAAGTACGTCGAGCGGTCGTATCGGTCCGTTCTCACACGCGGCGAGGTCCACGTCCCGTGGGGGGCGATGGTCCCGGTGGGCGTGCTCTCCGGGCTCCACGTTGGCGCTCAGAAGGCGGGCTTCGGGGGCGAAGGCACCGAAGTCGTCGCCGCATGGACGACACCTGTGTGGACGGTGGCGATCGTCGGCGGGGCGGTGACGCTTCTTTTGTCCTTTCTTCCCGGTGGACGGGGGTTGCTGCTCACCGTGGCGGCAGCCGCGATGAACAGGGATGGTGACGAGGACGGCAGCGCGAACAGTTCCGCCCCGACGGTCGCGATCCCGGCCGGCGTCGTCGGACTGATCGTCGCCCAGGTCGTGACTCGGGACCTCGTCGCGTACCATCTGACGAGTGCGATGACGGCCGTCGGTGTGCTCCGCCGACTCGCCGTCGCGGTCCTGTCCGGTGCGTTCGCCGCCGCCGTCGTGCTGGTCGTGCCGTGGGCCGCGGTCTCCGTGCTCGCATCCCTGTTTGGGACGTTGTCGAGCCTGACGCCGCGGCCGCTCCGGCGACTGCTCGGCTCGTAGCCGTCACCTCGACCCAGGGCGGTCGGCGAGAGGCGTCAGCGTCACTCGCCAGCGGTCCAGCCCTGTCGGGTCCACCGGCAACACCGGGCGCACTCTGCCGTCGGTGTCGTCGCGAGTCGCCGTGACTGGAGCCGGGGCGAGAGGGGCGTACCGTCCGGCCCGCCGGCGACGCCGGGTCTTGAGGGTATTTCCTGGACCAGGCGTGCTGTCGACACGGGCCGTCCCGACTGCTTACTGTGGCGTAGACGACGCCCCGATCGGCGGCTCCCACAGCAGGATCGCGACCGACCCGACGACGAGCACCACGCCCGCCGCCGAGAGCGCGACGATCGGTGAGACGACGTCCGAGAGCACCCCGCTGCCGAGTTGAAACGGGACCACGGTCACTGCGCTCACCATCGCCATCGCGCTCAGTACGGTTGCCCGGCCGAGCGTCTCGATGCGGTCGTTCACGTACTGGCCGGCGAGCACCCGCGTCGGCTCGACGGACGCCCAGCCGACGAACAGCGCCACGAGTGCCACTGGCGGCACGAACACCATCGCCGCCAGGAGTCCCCCGACGGCCAGTGGCACGCCGACGAACCACCGACGCAGTCCCACCCACTCCACGATACTGTCGATACGGTAGCTGACCGCCGCCGAGACCAGGTTGACCGCCGCGTAGAAGGCGCCCAACAGCGTCTCGGTGTCGTCGGTCGAGACGGCGACCGCCCGGGTGCCGTCTCGCCCGGGCACCGGCAGCGAGACGGTCAGCGCCGCATCGAACCCGGTCACGACGGACTCGAACACCGGCTGCAGGAAGATGAACACGAGGTACGTGACCGCCGAGAACAGCACGAAGTAGTAGAGAATAAACGACCGGAGCCGACGCTGTCCGACGGCCTGTTTCACGACGTCCCACGCCTCTCGCAGTCCCATCTCGCTCGAGTCGCTCTCCTCGTACGTCCGTGGGTCGTCCAGCGTGACGATGACGAGCAGGCCCAGCCCGGTGAACACGGCCGCCGCGAGAAAGGGGTACGCCAGGTCGAGGCCGCCGAGGTAGCCGCCGACGAGCGACGCGCCGACGCCGGCAGTCAGGGCGATCGACTGGCCACGGCCACGGACGCGGGTGAACGCCTCGCTCGCGGACACGTCGGTCAGTGTCTCGTACACCCAGGCGTCCTCCGTTCCCGACCGGAAGTTGTAGCCGAGCGACCAGCAGGCGAACAGAACGGCGAAGGCCAGAAACGACGAGGCGAGCGCGATACCCACGAGCGTCGCCGTGATGAGTGCCGACCCGACGAGCAGACTGTTCCGGCGGCCGATCCGGTCACCGACGTAGCCGGTCGGCACCTCACCCAGCACCGTCGTGACGTTGTACACCGCCTCGACGACGACGATCTGCGTAAAGGACAGGCCCTGGGAGAGAAAGTAGAGGTACATGATCGGCCGGTAGAACTCGACCGCCTCCGTCGCCTTGTAGAGGTAGTACCTGAACACCGCACTGGAAGGCGCCACGTCCAGGCGGTCGCGGTCACCGACTGTAGGGACTGTGATCTCAACCGGCACTTTCCGGTCCTGCCGGGCCGTCTCACTGTGAGTCGCTGTCTGGAGGTCGCCGAACGACGCTGGCCTCGCCACGGAGCCCCTGACCCGGTTCCGGTGCGACTCCGCCCCCCGAACCGGGTCGGGTCGAGCGGGTGGGTTCAAGCCGTCCCCGCGAGTAGTCCTGCCTCGATGGCGGACACCTACGTGGGGGCGATCGACCAAGGGACGACCGGCACGCGGTTCATGACCTTCGACCGGGACGGCCGCGTCGTCGCCGACGCCTACGAGACACACGAGCAGGTGTACCCCAAGCCGGGGTGGATCGAGCACGACCCCGTCGAGATATGGGACAACACCGAGACGGTGATCACACGGGGCCTGCGGAGCGCGGGCATCGACGCCGACCGACTCGCTGCACTGGGGATCGCGAACCAGCGCGAGACGACGGTGCTGTGGGACCGCGAGACGGGCGACCCGGTCCACAACGCCATCGTCTGGCAGGACCGCCGCACCACTGACCGCGTCGAGGCCCTGGCGGACAACGGTGACGCCGCGTGGATCCGCGAGCGCACCGGACTGGAGCCCGACGCCTACTTCTCGGCGACAAAGGCCGAGTGGCTCTTGGAGAACGCCGACCCGATCGCCACCTCTCGCGGTGATAGCCGCGACCTCCGCGAGCGGGCGGCCGACGGCGACCTCTGTCTCGGCACGGTCGACTCCTGGCTCGTCTACAACCTGACCGGCGCCCACGTCACCGACGTGTCGAACGCCTCGCGGACGATGCTGTTCGACATTCACGAGGCGGCCTGGGACCCCGACCTGCTCGCGGAGTTCGGTGTCCCACGGGCGGTGCTGCCCGAGGTGCGTCCCTCCTCGGACGACGACTGCTACGGCCACACCGATCCCGAGGGTGTTCTGGGCGCTGCGGTGCCGGTCACGGCCGCGCTGGGCGACCAACAGGCGGCGCTGTTCGGCCAGACCTGCTTCGACGCCGGCGACGCGAAGAACACCTACGGGACCGGGTCGTTCCTCCTGTTGAACACCGGTCCCGACCCCGTCGAGAGCGACCACGGCCTGCTGACGACCATCGCATTCCAGCGGTCGGGCGACCCGGTGCAGTACGCTCTGGAGGGCTCGATCTTCGTCACCGGCGCGGCGGTCGAGTGGCTGGAGGACGTCTCGCTGATCGACGACGCCGCCGAGACGGCCGAACTCGCCCGCTCGGTCGACACCACCGACGGGGTCTACGTCGTCCCCGCGTTCACCGGACTGGGGGCGCCCCACTGGGACGGCCGCGCCCGCGGCACCATCGTCGGCCTGACTCGCGGCACACGACGCGAACACGTCGTCCGAGCCACGCTCGAGTCGATCGCCTTCCAGACCCGGGACGTGGTCGAGGCCATGGCGGCCGACAGCGGCGTGACGGTCGACACGCTGCGTGTCGACGGCGGCGCGGTCAAGAACAACTTTCTCTGCCAGTTACAGGCCGATGTCGTCGGCGCCGAGGTGGTCCGTCCAGAGGTGGACGAGACGACGGCACTCGGGGCAGCCTACGCCGCCGGACTGGCCGTCGGTTACTGGGACTCAACGGCGGATCTCAGGCGCAACTGGCGGGTCGACCGGTCGTTCGACCCCGACTTAGACCGCGAGACGGCCGACGCTCGCTTCGAGCGGTGGCACGACGCCGTCGAGCGCGCAAAGGGCTGGGCACGGGACGACGACGCCTGACCGCGCCGCGGTGACCGGGGCGCCCGGCCCCTCTCGTCCGACGGCCCTGCCGACATCCGCGGCGCCTGGTGGTCTGTCGTGCCCGTGCTGAACGGGGGGCGGGAGTCGGCGGCCTCACGTCCCCGGCGCAGGTGGGCAAGCGGCGCGAGGCGACCGCCCCCGGGCTTGACCCCGAGGCCGTTGACGGACAGGGACTGTCGCGGTCGGCGTGGACTGGCAGTCGCGGGTAACAAACAGGCAACTGTATGGTAATAATGGGGTTATCGTTTCAGGTTCTATATGCGTAGATGGGAGACACTCAGGATTTCTACTACGAACCAGACCCCGATCAGGACCTCAGCACAGAGGTCGTGACGGCGGTCGCGAAAGCGCACGACGAGAAGGTTCTCGACCAGAAGTGGATCATCAGCGAAGATATCAACGCGGAGGCACTCAACGGACTGTTCCAGCAACACAACCTCGACATGACGCTCACGTTCGAGGCGGACGGGGCGACAGTGACCATAATCGCCAACCAACGTGGGGACCCCCACATCAAAATCGAATCACACCGGTAGATTCCCCCGCCCCCCTACCGGCCGACTCGTCGTTTGCGTGGTGAACGGACAGACGGGGCTCTGACGACGACACTCTCCGTGTTCAGCGATCCGTCTGTGTCAACATCGGGGCGAGGGGGTTTCGACGGGCCCCGTTCGCCGAGAGTCACCAGCGGAGAACAGAGTCACCGACACCGGGGCACGCGCTACGGCCGCCACCCGAGGAGTCGTCGCTTGGCCGCGCGGTACTGGTCGTCACCGACGTACTCGTGGGCGGCGAGTTCACCGCCGACGGCGGCGACGAGGGCGGTCAGGATGACGACGACCAGACTCCCGGTGAACAGGCCGGCGCCGCCGGCGACGAGTCCGGCCACCACTCCGACGGCGACCGACTGCCGGGGCGTCTCGCAAAATAGTGCCATACATCACGTCGGTGCGGACCCAACTAAAGGGTTGCCCGGAGACGACTGTAGACGGTCGAGTGGGGCGTCGCTCGTGTTCTCCGGCGAGGCCACCACGTCGGACTGGGTTGCTCTCGGGATCGGCCTACAGCCACTCATCTTATGTCAGGTGAATGCTTAGCCAAACAGAAATGTCCACGCTCGGCCCAGAGACGATCTCGGTCCTGCACGTCGACGACGACCCGGCCTTTGCGGACGTCGCCGCGACGTTTCTCGAGCGCGAGGACGACAGGTTCGCCATCGAGACGGTCCACAGCGCCGACGAGGGACTGAACACGATCCGTGACGACCCGCCCGACTGTGTCGTCTCCGACTACGACATGCCCGGGATGGACGGGGTCGAGTTCCTGCGAGCGGTTCGTGAGGAACACCCTGATCTTCCGTTTTTACTGTTCACCGGCAAGGGCAGCGAGGAGGTCGCAAGTGAGGCCATGTCGGCCGGCGTGACCGACTACCTGCAAAAGCAGTCCGGCACCGAACAGTACGGGCTGTTGGCCAACCGCGTCGTGAACGCTGTCTCCCAGTACCGGTCGGCGTCCGAACTCCGGGCGACCCGCGAGGAGTACGCCGCAGTGTTCGAGAACGCACGCGACGGACTCCTCCTCGTCGACGTCGAGGACGACGAGTTCCGCTACCGGCGCTGTAACCCCCGAGCCGTCGAACTCATCGGACGCGACAGGTCCGAGATCGTCGGCAAGCGACCGCCCGCGGCGCTCGGGCCCGCGAACGGCAAAAGGGTCGTCGGGGCCTACCGCAAGTGTGTCGACGACTGTGCGCCGGTCACGTACACGGTCACGCTCGACCTGCCGGTCGGCCGGGTCGTCCGGAAGTGTCGAGTCACTCCCGTCAGGTCCAACGGCGAGGTTGACGAACTGGTCGTCGCCTTTCACGACGTGACCGAGCGGCGCAAGCGCTACAAGGAACTCGAGGCTGAACGACGGTTCAGTCAGCAGGCGATCGACGCCCTCAGTGACCTGTTCTACGTGCTGGACCCTGACGGGAGTTTCCGCCGCTGGAACGCCCGGGCCGCCGAGGTGACGGGCTACACAGAGTCGGAACTCGACGAGATGACCGCGACCGACGTCTTCCCCGAGGACGAACGGGAGACGGTCAGAGACTCGATCGAGACGATCCTCTCGGGTGGCACCGCGACCGTCGAGGGACACCTGCTCACGGCAGAGGGCCAACGTATTCCCTACGAGTTCACCGGCGCGAGACTGACCGACGTGGACGGGACCACGACTGGACTCGTCGGGATCGGTCGCGACCTGACCGAGCGCCGGCAGCGCGAACGGCGGTTCCAGGCACTCGTCGAGAAGAGTCACGACGTCATCTCAGTCGTCAACGCCGAGGGACAGATCGAGTACCAGAGCCCCTCGCTCGAGCGTGTCTTGGGATACGACCCGACGGAGACGGTCGACGACTCAGCGTGGGAGTACATGCACCCAGACGACCGGGAGAGAGTACAGGATACTTTCCAGGAGTGGCTCGAGGACCCGACGCTGACGTCGACGGTCGAGTACCGCGCTCGACACGCCGACGGGTCCTGGCGCTGGAGGGAGGCTCGCGGGAACAACCAACTCGACGACCCTGCAGTCGAGGGCTACATCGTCAACAGTCGCGACATCACCGAACGCAAGCGCCGTCAGCGTGAACTACGGGAACTAAAGAGTCAGTACCAGACGCTTGTCGACAGCTTCCCAGACGGGGCCGTGTTCCTGTTCGACAGCGACCTGCGGTACGTCCGTGTCGGCGGCCAGGAACTGGCCGCGGTCGGACTGTCTCGCGAGGATTTCGAGGGTGCGACGCCACACGACGTCTTTCCCGAGGAGAACGCCCGTGAAACCGCTCGCGCATACCGGGCCACACTGGACGGCGAACGCCGCAGGTACGAGGACGAGTACGCCGGCTCACGGTACCGGATCCAGACCGTCCCCGTCCGTGACGCCGACGGGGAGGTCCAGTACGGGATGGCAGTCTCACAGAACATCACCGAACAGGCCGAGCGGCGACGGCAACTCAAACGCCAGAACGAGCGACTCAACGAGTTCGCCAGCATCGTCAGCCACGACCTGCGCAGTCCACTCCTCGTGGCGACGAGCCAGATCGAACTCGCACAGGACAGCCGTGAGAGTGACCGCCTCGACCAGGCAGCCGAGGCGATCGAGCGGTGCCAGGCTCTCGTCGCCGACCTGTTGACGCTGGCCCGGGAGGGCGAGTCGGTGGACGACCCCGACCGGGTCTCTCTCGTCGAGGTCGCGGAGACCAGTTGGCACACGGTGGACACGGGCGAGGCGACTCTCGACACCGACACCGAACAGGTCGTCGAGGCCGACCGGAGTCGGCTCCAGCAACTCCTCGAGAACCTCTACCAGAACGCGGTCGAACACGCTGGCGAGGAGCCGACCGTGACCGTCGGCGCGACCGACGGGGGCTTCTACGTGTCCGACACCGGGCCGGGGATCCCGGAGAGCGACCGTACAACGGTGTTCGAGGTCGGTCACTCGACACAGGACGACGGGACGGGCGTCGGCCTGCGGATCGTCGAACAGGTCGTCGAGGCCCACGGCTGGGAGATAGCCGTGACCGAGAGTGAACAGGGCGGGGCCCGGTTCGAGGTCACCGGCGTCGACCTCGTGGAGTGACTGACTCTCGCCGCGTCTCCGGGATCACACTCCGCCGCGTGACCCCGACTCCGGGCCGCGGGACGGCTCCCGACGGCCCGGCCGACGCTGACGCCCGCCACACTGCCCGGTCGGAGTGGGTTCACGCCTCGTCGAGTGTCCCGCCGACGGCGTCGACACGCCGGCGGACGGTGTCCGCCGCCGCCGCGAACGCGACGACAGTCGCGGTGATCGTGTCGTCGTAGTCGACGTCTGCGACGTGGGTGTGCTCGTGGAGCCAGGAGACGAGAGCGTGGGCGTCGTCGTCGTACGGCAACTGCACCGAGAGTCGTGCCGTCGGCAGCCGTCCGGTGACCTGCTCGCGCAGGGCCGCCGCCGACCCGCCGGCGACGGTTACCCCCTCCGGCACGTCACCGTTCACGACGTCCGGGTCGTCTCCCTCGGGTGGTCCGGTGTCCGGCGTGTCCCTGTCGGCCCGTGGCCAGACGATCAGCGGCGCCTCGGTGATCGCTCGCAGGTGGTCGACGACCACCGCCGCGGACGCCCCCGACCCGACCGTGACGACGACGGCGTCGGCCTGCCCCAGTGCGGCCATCGCGCCGGGAACCGCCTCGCGGTACCACTCGGGGAGGCCAGCGACCAGTGACGGGACCGCCGTCAGCGCGAGCGTGCCGGCGGCGACCGGGACCGACGCCGTGGCCGGGGTGCCGGGCGCGAGCGGGGTCACGTCCGTCTGCGCCGGGTTCTCGCTCCCGTCGTCTCCGGCGAGTACGCTCCAGGCCGTGCCGTCGGCGCCGAGCGTCCCCGTGAGGACCACCCGTGCACCGGCGTCCTCGTGGCCGGTCTCGACCTGCGTGCGTGCCGCTGCCCGGAGTGTCTCGTACTCCTCGTGGAGTGCCTGACGCTGGCGGTCCGTGTCGGCGATCCGTCCGTCCGCTGCGTCGCCCTCGGCGGCCCGGCCCTCGTTCGCCAGTCGGCGTCGCTCGACCTGCAGGGTCCACTCCTCGGCACGGTTCTCGGCGACGGGGTTGCCGGCGGCGGCGAGCGCGGCGGTGATCGCGCCCCGTCGGTCCCGGACCGTGGCCGCGGGCAGGGCGTCAGCGAGGTCAGCCAGTTGGCCGGGGTGGAGGTCGTCGTCGACCGCGACGTGGGCGGCGTCAGTTTCGGCGACGGCCGCCGCCACCTCGTCGACGGTCGCCGGGCCGACGCCGTAGCGGTTGTGTTCTGCCCGCTCGGTCCGGACCCGCCGCTCGACGGTGTGGCCGAGCGCCTCGACGACCGCCCCGAACCCGTCGGTCTCCGGTGTCGCCCCGGGGCCGTCGCGCCGCACGAGCACCGCCGAACTCACGGTCCAGAGAAGTACCCGGCGGCGCTTAGGGGCGTCGGGTGTGGTCGGCCCGGTGGTCGCGCGGGCCGTCGTCGGCCGACGGGGTCAGCCGTTCCACGGGTGGGCTCGCCTGGCGAGGTCGTGGGCGCGCTCGGTCTGACCGCGGTCGACCTCCCGGTAGGTGACGGTGGGAACGGGCGCGAGCAGTCGGCGCACCGTCCGGACGCGTCGCTCGAGGACGTCGTCGCCGGGGACGGCGGGGTGGTCCGGGTCGGTCGCCTCGACGACGGCGGCGGCGTCGCCTTGCACGTGGACCGCCGCGACGTTTCGGTGTCGGTCGAGCCGTGAGACGGCGCGTGCCCCGGCGACGAGCGCGCGGTACTCGACGTGTGTGCTGGAGACGAACGCCGACAGCGCCCGCGACCCCTCGACCAGCGGATCACCCGCCCGGGCAACGAAGCCAACCGCGGCGCTGGTCGGCGTGGCGTTGTCCGGCCCGTACAGCACGCTGCCGTCGAACCTGAGAATCACCGACAGCCCCGGTCCCATCAGCCGGTCCTCCCGGCACTCTGTGCGCGTGGCTCACACCGGCGGTCTCCGTTCACTCCCTGTCGCCCCGACCTGTCCGGGTCCCCGTCACCGCCCCCGGGTGTCGACCCCGTCGATCGCTCGTCACCCTGGGCCGTGGGTCGTGTTCGAGTGATAGATTTCTGCAGGCGTCCGACGGCGATAAATCCACGCCCGGCGGTCGCCAGTGCCCCATTCCCCGTGGCTCGGCACACGGCACCCGGGGGCCGTCCGGGTGCCAGTGCACTCAGGCGCCGGGTCCGAGTTCGGCCACGTCGGCGCCGACGGTCGCCAGCGCGTCGGCGGGGTTGGGGTCGCTGTCGACGAGGTGGACCCAGTCGTGTGTCGGGAGCGCCGCCAGGTGGTTCCCGATCGGCTGGCGGTACTTCTCGACGCCGTCCGGTCCGTCGGCGTCGCCCCACACGTCTCTGATGACGGTCATGGAGTCGATACGCACCTCCAGACGGTCCGGGGTGACGTGTGTCGAGCAGTGGTCGAGCCCCAGCAGGAGGGCGGCGTACTCGGCGGTGTTGTTGTCGGCCCGGGACCCGACGGGGCGACCGAGTTCGGCGAGTGTGGTGCCGTCGGTCGTCTGGACTACCGCGCCGGCACCGGCGGGACCGGGGTTGCCACGGGCGCTACCGTCGACGTACAGCACCACCGTCCCGGGCGACGTCGCTGGCGAGTGGTCGTGGAGTGTCTCCGGCGCCGTGTCGCCGAGCACCCGCTCGACGGCACCGTTTACCTCCGCCCGACTCGTGTTCGGGTCGAACAGGCCGCCGATCCCGGGCACGGCAGCGTCAACTGCCTCGACGGCAGCCGTGAGGTCGTAGCCGTGTTGGACCACGACGTCCAGCAGGCGACCCGCAAGCGGCGTGAGTGACTCTGCCGGTGGTCGGCGGCGCGACGAAGCGGTGTCGTCGGCGTGGTCGCGACCGTCTCCGCCGTCATCACTGGGCCTGCCGCCGTTCGAGTCCCGGGTCACGCTGGCTCACCTGTCGACGCGCTCGGTGTCCTGACGCTCACTGCCCGCCGTTCGGACGCTCGAAGTATGGCTCTGACGCCGGGCACACGTTCCAGCACACTCGTGTGCGGTGGTGGCGACGACGGTCGGACGGTCCGGGTCGTCGGGGACTCTCTCGACCTGGAGAGACTGGTGACCGTCGAGTCGGCCGGACTGCCGGCCGCGGTCAGTCTCACGACGGTCCCCTCCCGAGCGGGAACGTCGGTCGTGTGCGACTCCGTCGAAGTCGAGGCTGCCCGGACGACCACCCGCGAGCGACGGCGGGATGGCGCTGCCTCGCTCCCGAGGAACGTGAGGTGGGACGCCTCAGAGAAGTGCCTTTGCCGTGTCGAGCAGCGCCCTCGGGAGTCGACGTCGTGCGTTCGTGAGCGCTCCCCGCAGACTCGGCGTGACATCGTCGAGCAGGGGACGTCCGTGGCCAACCAGCAGTTGCTCCACGTCCTTTTCGGAGAGGTGTCGCGGCGGGAACAGACGGGCGGCGGGATTGAGACCGACGCGCTCGTCACCGGCCCGTGAGAACGCGTTAGTCCCGAGCGATTCCGGGACGACCATCGTCGTCCCGTTCCAGAGGCCGACCTCCTGCCACGGTGTCCCGTTCTGGACGGTCAGAAAGGCGTAGCCAGTTCCCGGGAGGCCGTCGGTCACGTCCCGCGTCGGCGCATCGATCGCTCGGCCGATTCCCGGCGGGCGAGTGACGGGCACCTCGTGACGGGTCGCTATCGCAGCGGCGTCACGTTCGTGCCGGTCCACGAGGATGGCGACGCCCGCGACGTCACCGTACTCCGCGATCCGGTCGTCGAGTCCGTCCGCGTCGAGCGGGTCGACCAGCCAGACCCCATCGTCGGTGACGAGCGCCTGGCTCGCACGCTGCATCGTTTCCTCTGGATGAGCGATCCAGGTGAATCCGTCATCAACGGAATCGTAAGCAGGTGTCGTCCCCGGCCCGTCGGCTTTGATCGGCATGTGACCGACTCGCTCTGTTCGTCCCTGAACCCGGCGATCCCGTCTCACCTTGCCTGAAGACGGTGTCCGACACGGTGGGTCGACTGGAGTCCGTCGCGGATAGCTCCCGGCCGTGACGATGCTTGATGACTGTCGAGTGCTCCGAGCGCGCTCCTGGGTGGGAGGGCGAACGCGAACAGAGACGGCCAGAC
>CAZQHW010000004.1:0-21440 GCA_964593395.1 uncultured Halobacteriales archaeon | reverse complement strand
GTGCTCCGAGCGCGCTCCTGGGTGGGAGGGCGAACGCGAACAGAGACGGCCAGACTTTATTTGTCGGCTGAGTAGGTAGATGCCATGCAGAAAAACGGGTTGTCCGTGG
Source organism: uncultured Halobacteriales archaeon (assembly GCA_964593395.1). Classification (GTDB taxonomy): domain Archaea; phylum Halobacteriota; class Halobacteria; order Halobacteriales; family SW-7-71-33; genus SW-7-71-33. The sequence continues at coordinate 21,331 of CAZQHW010000004.1, read as the reverse complement.
ACAGTCGCAACGCTGTCGAGGAACACGTGACGGAGTGGCTCTCGGACCAGCGAATCCCCGGTGCTGCCGTCGCCGTTGTCGACGGTGACGAGGCGGTGTACGCTGAGGGGTTCGGCGCCCGCCACCTGGAGGACAACACACCGGCGACCGCGGACACGTTGTTCGGGATCGGGTCCTGCACGAAGTCGTTCACCGCTGCCGCCGTCATGCGACTCGTCGAGGACGGCGCCGTCTCCCTCGACGACCGCATGAACGACTACCTGCCGCACCTGGCCGAGGCACCGGGCGAGCCGGTCACGGTCGAGGAACTGCTCACGCACACTTCGGGACTACCGAGCGACGGCTCGGCGGGGCCGCTCATCACTCGCCCGCTCGGTCTCGGTCACGTCGAGGTGCCACTCTCCGGCGATGGGGACTTCCGGCGCCACGTCGAGGGATCTGTCGACCGTCGGGTGACCGACCGGGAGACCTTCTTTTATTACAACTCGGGGTACACGATGCTTGGCCAACTGATCGAGCGGGTCAGTGACCGACCGTTCGCTGTGTACGTCGAGACGGAGATTCTCGCGCCCCTCGGCATGGAGCGGTCGACGTTCGACCGCGAAACCTTCGAGAGCGACGACGACCGAATGACACCGTACGTCAAGCAGGACGGGTCCTCGACATCTTCGGGGTTCCCGTTCGACGAGTTCATCCAGGCGCCCGGCGGCCTGGTCAGTTCGGTCCGAGAGATGGCCGACTACCTCCAGTTGTACATGAACGACGGCGCCGTCGACGGCGAGCAGGTGCTGTCGAGCGAGAGCGTCGCCGCGATGACGACGCCCGAGGGGACGTTCGGCACGTATCTCGACGGCCGGGACGTGGGGTACGGCTACGGACTGATGACCGAGGAGTACCTGGGCGACCGACTGGTGGGCCACGGCGGGTCGGTGGCCGTCTCTAACGCCTGGTTCGGCTACCTGGAGGCGGCGGACCTGGGCGTCGTCCTGGCCTGCACGACAGGCCCCGAGACGCACCCGACGGACGTGGGAAAGGCCCTGCTCGCGCTTTTAAACGGCAAAGAGCCCGCCGAGGTGGAGCCACACTACCGGCTACTACACGCTCTGGAGCGGGTCACCGGTGAGTACGAGGGGTACCGCGACATCGTCTCCGGGTCCGTCGAGCGCGTGGGAGGGAGCCTGCGCTTCGAGAAACGTAGCGGGATCGGGACACAGGAGATCTTGCTCACGCCCGAGCGAGTCGAGGACGACCGGCTGGTCTGTACGACGGTGGAGTCCTCCGGCATGGAACGCGAGGTCCGATTTGAGTTCGCCGAGAACGACGGCGGGCACGGCGCTGTCGACCTGTTTCACGAGCGTACCAGGCTGACAAAAATCGACTGAGTGCGGTCTGTGACGGGTGAGTCTCCCGCCGAGAACTCGGCAGGGTGCCCGGGAGAGTGCCGAGATGATGAGAGCGGGTGGAGCCGTGGAGCCAGTGGCGCTGTTGCCGGCGGCGTGTCCGGGGATGGACAGGTCCAGTTTGAGTCGACGGTGTCCGCGACCCGGGATGATTTGTGGCCGCCGGGCAAGGGGGGTGTATGGACACGCCATCGCTGCACGGCGAGCGACTCGGTACCCCGACGGCACCGAACGCAACGACGCTGCTGTTGCTCGGCAGCGGCGAACTCGGAAAGGAACTGCTGCTCGCCGCACAGCGGTTGGGCGTGGAGACCGTCGCGGTGGACCGGTACGAGAACGCGCCGGCGATGCAGGTCGCCCACCGCTCGCACACGTTGCCGATGACCGACGCCGAGCGGGTCCGGGCGGTCGTCACCGAGGAAGAGCCAGACCTGATCGTCCCGGAGATCGAGGCCATCGCCACGGAGGAACTGGCTCGCCTGGAGTCGGCGGGTTACGACGTGGTGCCGACCGCCCGGGCGACACGGCTGACGATGGACCGCCAGCGCATCCGCGAGGTGGTCGCCGAGGACCTGGGCCTGGCGACGAGTGCCTACGCCTTTGCCGACGACCGTGAGAGCTACGAGGCGGCCGTCGAGTCCGTCGGCCTGCCCGCCGTTGTGAAGCCGACGATGTCGTCCTCTGGAAAGGGCCAGTCGGTCGTCCGCGACCCCGAGGATGTCGAGGCCGCCTGGACGACCGCCAGCGAGGGGTCTCGCTCGGACACGGGCCGTGTCATCGTCGAGGAACTGGTCGCGTTCGACGCCGAGTGCACGCTGCTGACGGTGCGACACGCCGACGGGACGACGGTCTGCCCGCCGGTCGGCCACGTCCAGGACGGCGGTGACTACACCGTGAGCTGGCAGCCCTTGGCCCTCGACGCCGAAGCGCGGGCGACCGCGGAGGAGATGGCTCGCGCAGTGACGGCGGAACTCGGTGGGCTGGGGATCTTCGGCGTCGAGTTCTTCGTCCGCGACGGCGAGGTACTGTTCAGCGAACTCTCTCCACGGCCGCACGACACCGGTCTGGTCACCCTCGCCTCGCAGACGCTGAGCCAGTTCGAACTCCATCTCCGGGCGGTTCTCGGACTCCCGGTCCCCGACGTCGAGGTGACCCGCCCGGGAGCGAGCGCCGCGATTCGGGCCGACCGGGCGATAGACCAACCCGCCTTCGAGGGGGTCGGCGACGCCCTGTCTGTCTCCGAGTCCGACCTGCGCCTGTTCGGCAAGCCCGACGCGTACCCGGGGCGGCGAATGGGCGTTGCGGTCGCGACCGGCGACGACGTCGAGACTGCTCGTGAACGGGCGCAGACTGCCGCCGCCCACGTCGAGGTCCACGACGACGCCTGACTGCGGGGCCAGTGAGCGGAAGCGCCGGACGTCGTCGGCCGGACGTACGGCGTTTATATGGATCCGGGGCGGAATCCGGGCGTGCCCCCGAGCGCCACCGTCCACCTCGTCTCCGTGGACCGCGACGCCCTGCTTGACGTGGTCGAGCGCGCCGAGGCGGTGTTTCTGGAGTACGGCGTCGCTCCCGAGGTGCGTCGGCCCGTCGACCTCGACGTGGCGACCGCCCGCGAGTACGCCGCTGCCGACCCGAACACCACGGCGGGCGACTGGCTGCCCTCGCTCTCGACCGAGGTCGTCGACGCGGTCGCCGCCGACCTGGACGGCGAAGCCGGTGACTCAGCGGCCGAGCCAGACGACTCCGACGTGCAACTGTCCCACGCGGGCGTCACCGGGATGGTCGTCGTCGACCGACTGCTGCGCGAGCAGACAGAGGGCCACCCCGCCGTCTACCTGCAGTCGGACAGCCGTAGCGCGGGGGTAGCAACGGGCTACACGGTGTACCGGTGGGCCGGCGTCGACGGGCGCTACGAACAGGTCTGTGAGCGCCAGGGTATCTTCGAGGTCTGAGTCCGACCGGGAACTGGCGGTCGGCCCTCTGACACCACTCGCCTCACTCCAGGGGCCGTTGTGCGCACCCCGACGGTGAGACCGGCCGCGACACCGGCGACCACTGGCGAGACCCCCGCGGCGGGGAGGCCGCGGCGTTCGAGCCTTGTCGGCTGCCTGTCGACTCGAACGTGCCCCGTGGTGCCGGGGTCCTCGACGGCTGGACGCGACGGTTGGTCCACTATTCCGGCGCGAAGAGCGCGCCGTCTGGAGGCTGTGGTCGAGCGTTGGCAGGACCGACCGTTTGTTACTGTCGCGTCACGAACGAGTGGCATGGGTAGCGACGGTCTCATCGACCTCGATCAGGACTGCTGGCTCGCGGTCGCGAAGTACAATCTGGTGTTGACGACGCTGTTCAGTGTGCTCGCAATCGGGGCCCGGGTGACGACGGGCGAGAACAGCCTGTTGGTCGTCCAGAACGCGGTCCTGGCGGTGCTGTTCGGCGGTGTCCAGACGTACGCCTGGATATCGGCGTGAGTGGTGACGGGTGTCCAGACGGCGCCGCTTTCGTGGTCCGGCTGACGTTTCGCTTAGCCCGGGCTGTACGGACGGGTCGGTCCACATCGGACAGGAACTCTCGCGGGTAGACCCCGTGAGTCGGTGTGGTCGTCGGTGTGGTGGCCGCTGACGGAGCCGGACGGCAACGGCGACGACCGCGGTCCGACGTGTGTGACTCTGCTCGTCCGGGTGTTGGGGACTAGTCGTTGAGCGAGAACGGCCCCGCGGAGGCTGTCCGGATCCCGACCGTCGAGAGCCGGAGCATGTAGGACGTGAGAACGACGTACGGGAGGAGCGCGACGGTGAAGACCGTGGCTGCGAAGATCTGCAGCGGGGGGATACCCAACGCATAGAACTCCGGAAAACGACTGGCGCTGAACGCGAAGACGGCCATCGCGATGACAAGGATCGTGGGCAGCGAGACGACCAGTAGCGTGCGAGACAGCACTGACACCTCCTTGTAGTAGTACAGTGTCTTGAAGTTCTCCCGCCCGATGGCGAACAACTGAATCGACTCGACGAGCTCGTCCCACTGTTCGCCACACGACTCCGTTATCTCCCCGCGGTGGTCGTTCCGGAGTGTCCGTGACCGTTCCAGAAAGGCGCCGTAGTTGACCTCGAGTGCCGTCCAGAGGGCGTCGAAGTCTCCGTGTTTCTCGTTGTCGACGGTCTCTAGATGGTCGATGGAGCTCAGGATCGACGCGGTGTACGCTTCCATCTCGTCAGCGAACTCCTGTTCGGTTCCACTCGCCTCATCCGCGAGCGTCTGTGCGCGGTCGGTGATCACCGTGGCCATCAACTGCAGAAAGGCCCTCGGGTCCGACGGACTCTCACCGGACTCGGTCATGTTACCGATATTGCCCCGGAACTCCCTGGTGCCACGAGTCTGGTCCGCCTCGTTCTGGACGGAGGCGATGTCCTGTGAGAGGACGATCGCGTTGATGGAGACGACTATCGAGACGAGGAGAATAATGCCACTCATAAACGTGTCGAGGATGTTCTTAATGGTCGAGGTCTCGGTGAGAATCGCCTGTATGTCGGAGGTCCAGACCAGCCCGGTCGCCAGAAGGGTGACGTAGACCAACATGAGGATGATACCCGTGACGACGAGCCTGTTTCCCTCTAGCAGGACCCACCGGACGAACCCTAGTCGTCCACTGTACGTCGCGGGAGGAAACCAGTCCTGTAACCGTCTCAGGTGCTGTATGAGACTTAGCCGAGTGATGTTAGTAATGTAACGTGTCTGTGGGGATAACATTTCGGAATTCTAGAGAGAACCCCCCGACGGTGTGTCACCTCACGCTTGGGGCCTCGACCGGTCCGAAAGAACTGTTCGATCGACGACTTGTGTCGCCGGGGCCTGCTGGGAGGGGGAGTCGCTACGGGTCCGGGGTTCAGTGGCTTCCGGTGGGTGCGGCGTCGCGGGCGGCGTAGTCGGTGACCAGTTGGGCGTCGAGCGTGTCGTCTTGGAGCATACCCGTCGCGAAGATGGTGACCGTGCCGCCGCCGTCGAGGGTGACATCCGACAGCGACAGGGCAGGGTCGTCGGAGCCAGTCGGCATCACGTCGATGTCGTACGTCGAGGCGTCGACGCCGATGTAGTCGCTGGCCTCGCCGAAGGCGACGTTGCGAAAGAGGGTGGGGCCCTCGCCGTCAGCGTCCACTACGCGGGCGTCGACAGCGGGTGCGTCGGGGCTGGTGTGGACCAGACGGACCTGTGTCCGGTCTTCGACGGAGCGGTTCTCGTCCACGAGGACGAGCGGTCGAACGGAGCCACCCTCGCCGATCGCCAGCACCGTGTACTCGGTGTCGTTCTCCAGGTCGAGATTGGCGTTGAACACCGGGTCGCCGCTTCTCGCCGAGACGACCTCGATCTCGTGGCTGCCGGGGTCAGTGTTGAAGTACTCGGTGAGTTCGCCAAAGGAGACGTTCTCGATGATGTGGTCATCGTCGACGAGTACGTTCACGTCGGGCGCGTCGGGACTGTAGTGGCCGATCCGGATCTGTGTGTTCATATTGCGTAATAATTCATATTCGCTGACAGTATAACGCTTTCGAAACGTCTGCGCACTGTGGCACGTGCTGGTCCGACCAACGACGTGCATGACTGCTCTGGCGGCCCCAGTCCGCCGTGTCCAGGCGGTGTGAGTGGTCTCTGGGCTGATCTGTCCGTCGATGATCCCACGAAAACCCCCGGAGAGCGCCCGGATTCAGGACCCGCCGTCCGATAACGAACTCCCTGGGTTCGTCGAGCGAGTGATCGAACGGCCCGACAGGGCTGCCACTCGGTACGGCTCGACGTTCAAGATAGAGTGTTCTAACTCTCGTCACAACTTCTTTGAACCGTCCGAAACCTCGCTATGACGCAACGAAGAAACTGCTCACCGCCTCACTGACCGACGTTCTCTCCCGCTCGCCGCGAGCTTGGTTCTCTCCCGGACGTAAGTATAAATGTACTAATACTTATCGATAAATGTTACACATCTAAGGGGAAAGTGACTACCGTGTGGTCTGACAAGTACTGGTATGGCTGCTGGAAGTACCGGCGTCGTTATCGCCGCGATGATCGCAAACGCCGGTATCACCGTGTTGAAGTTCGGTGGGTTCTTGCTGACGGGGAGTCCGTCGATGCTCGCCGAGACGTACCACTCCATCTCCGACACGGGAAACCAGGTACTGCTCCTGATCGGCATCAGAAACAGCAAACTGGATGCGACCAGGGCCCATCCCTTCGGTCACGGAAAGGCCCAGTTCTTCTATGCTTTTCTCGTGTCGGTGTTGCTGTTTGGCGCCGCAGGGTGGAAGAGTCTCACACACGGCGTCTCCGAACTGCGCGCCGGCGGGCACGAACTCGAAGAGGGTCCCGCACAGTTTCTCGGGGTCACGATCGACCTGCAGGCGCCGGTCGACCCGTTCTGGATCGCAGTCACCATCCTGCTCGGGGCGGTCGCCTTCGAGAGTTACGCCTTCTTGAAGGCCAGAGCCGAACTCAAAGAGCAGATGGCGGAGTACGGCTGGTCAGGCTACCGCCAGGCGTTCAGTCGGACGAGTGACATCACGACACTGACCGCCTTCACCGAGGACACTGTCGCACTGCTGGGTCTCGTGACGGCGCTCGTGGGGCTCGTCGCGACACGGGCTACGGGTAACCCTTCGTACGACGCCGCGAGCGCGGTCGTGATCGGGCTCCTCCTGATGGTGTTCGCGGTTGGCCTGGCGATCGAGAACAAGCGACTCATCCTCGGGGAGAGTCTCTCCGCGGACGTCGAACGCAAACTGCGCGGGGCCATTCAGTCTCACGACGGCGTCGGTGGTATCGACGACTTCCGGACGATGTTCATCGGCACTGGAAAGGTGCTCGTCACCGCGGACGTGAGCTTCGACCCGGAACTCGTGACCGGCGACATCGACGAAGACGTCGAACAGATCGAGCGGACACTCAACAGCATCGACAAACGTGTGAAGCTAGTGTACATCGAGCCGGAACTGTGACCCTTCTCTCCGGTCCGAGTCCGTAAACTGGTCACGGACCCTCGCACCGGACTGCTGAATTCGGCCCGTGTTCACCAGGCGTGTCCGTCAGCCAGTTCCGGGCCCCGGTGACCGAACACGGGTGGTCCACCACGTTCGAACCTGTTACGACAGTTGGTTCACATTTCCAAGAACTGACTGGTGATAACTCGTTGACCCAACTACATCGCTTGGTCAACGAACCGGAGTACCCGCGATTTCGGGAGGGTCTCGACCCGATCAGGCTACCGAGCTGGCCCATAATTTTCTGTGGATCTCGACAGAGCCCGCTTTGCGTTGCCCGACCACACCGTCCGGCGGATTAATGTAATATAATAACATTACACACAGTGCAGGAGCATCTAAGTGTGACCGACCGCGGTACGGACCCCGATCGAGTATGAGCGGAGACCCTGGACGACCCGCTGACACCGGACCGGTAGCCGATGCCGCCGCCGTTCCGCGCTCGGGCCACGACGGTGACACCGTCCAGGTACCCAGGTTCTGCCACGAGGCACTCGCCGATGGCGGGGTCCCGACCCGGAACCCTACAGCGACTCGCCTCCGAGACACCACACAAAAGACTCGACGAGCGTACGCTCACAGAACGTCCTGACGAGCGGAAAAAAGGCGTGCTCCGAATCAAGATCCAACTGAACCGGTCGGGCACGTTCACCACACCGATGGACCTCGTCGACAGCGTCGACGGCGTCGAACTGGACAACGCGATATACCAGGAGTCCGGCCAGTGGATCGAATCGCTCACCATCTCGGGTGGCACGGAGTCGGCAGTCCGGAAGGCCCTGCGGTCAGTGCCAGAGATGGAACTGTTCGAGCTACAGCCCGTTTCCACGGCCTCGGAGACACACCACCTCGTCGGGTTCGTCCACGAGGCGGAACCGTTCGCGCTCACGGTGCTCTCACGAAACGATGCCGTTCCTCATCGCCTGTTCGCGGTGAACGACCACCTGACGGCCATCGCCGTCGTCAGGGACTGGGACCACCTGAAGAGCCTCGCGACAGAGCTCGAGGAGCGATTCGAGTCGTTCGAACTCATCGGGACGTCTCCGACCGAACACCGGGGTCACCCCATCGGTCTCGACTCGGTGAAACACGTTCTCCGCGAGAAGCTCACCGACGACCGGCTGCAGCTCCTCGAGACTGCCTACCGGATGGGGTACTTCGACGTTCCACAGCGGACCACCAGCGAGGAGATCGCAACCGCCCTGGAGATCAGTCAACCGACCTTCAGCGAGCGGCTCCGCCGGACGCAGGACCGGGTGTTCGGGATCATCTTCGGTGACGTCGGACACTGACGTCCTCCCACGGCCAGTGACCTCGGCAGGATGCCCCCACTCACCTGGCCACACGACCGAACCATCCAGCCCCAGCCGTGGCCACGGGTGTGGACAGTTACCCAGTCGTTTGCTTTCGTCTCGATACCGCCGTAACGACGGTTCCGGCATCATCGCAGAGCGTGACTCACTGGCCCCGAGCACCCGGTCCAGGCCACGATCACTTATATCACTTATAAATACTCGATATTTATCACGAACTATAGTGGCAAACGTCTAATGACCGTCTCTTTTGTTAACATCTTGCATGCATGGGTATTGCTGAAACACTCGTTCCCGACGAGCCGACCGTGTTAGATGTCGTCGGCCGCGCGTGCAAGAAGTACGACGACGCGCCACTGGTGACTTTCGAGGGCCAGACGCTCACGTACGGCGACGCCTGGGACCGCGGTGGCGCCTTGGCGAGTGCGCTGTCTGAGCACGGGCTCGAAAAGGGCGACCGGGTCGGGCTGATGATGTCGAACCAGTTGGGCTACGTGACCGCCGATCTCGCCTGTGTCCGCGGTGGCTTCGCGAAGGTAGCGATGAACGACATGTTGACCGAGGACGAGTACGAACATATCCTCTCGGACTCCGGGGCGCGCGCCGTTGTCGTCGGTGAGGAGTTCGTCGACACGATCGACGGGCTCCGTGACGACCTACCGGCGCTCGAGGAGGTGGTCGTCCTCGCTGAGGAGACGCGGGCTGGGATGCGGGCGTCCGACCGGCTCGTCGAGCAGTACGGTGGGACCGCCCCCGAGGTGACGGTCGGCCCGACGGACACCGCCCTCTTCCAGTACACCGGCGGCACGACCGGCAAGCCGAAGGGGGCGAAACACACCCAATACGGCCTCGCGATGGACCTGCTGGCACACGTCGTCGAACTCGACGTCACCCCGCGTGAGCGAATGCTCCTGATGACACCACTACCCCACTCGGCCGGGTACGCCCTCTCGGCCGGAATGCTCCGGGGTGCCCACGCCACGATCACGCAGGGGTTCGACGCTGGGGAGTTTCTCACGCGCGTCGAGAAAGAGGAGATTACCTGGTCGTGGATGGTCCCGACGATGATCTACCGTGTCCTCGACCACGACCGCCTCGCCGAGACGGACGTCTCCTCGCTGGAGACGCTGGTGTACGGTGCAGCGCCGATCGCCCGAGAGCGTCTCGAGGAGGCTCTCGACGCGTTCGGGCAGGTGTTTATCCAACTGTACGGGCAAAGCGAGGTTCCGAACGTCGGGACGACCCTGCCGAAACACGACCACGTGGTCGGCGGTGGACAGAAGTTGGACTCCTGTGGCCAGCCGACGGTTCTGGTCGACGCCCGCATCGCCCCGATAGACGACGAGGATGACACCGGTCCGCTCCCGCCGGGAGAGGAGGGGGAGATCCTGCTCCGGGGCCCGTACCGGATGACGGAGTACCACAACCTGCCCGAGAAGACGGCGTCGACGATCGTCGACGGCTGGGTCCGGACCGGTGACGTCGGTCGGATGGACGAGGACGGCTACCTCTACATCCTCGACCGGGACAGTGACATGATCATCACCGGGGGGATGAACGTCTACACCACGGTCGTCGAAGACGAACTGATCAAACACGCTGAGATCAACGACGTCGCGGTGATCGGCGTCCCCGACGCGGAGTGGGGCGAGGCCGTTCACGCCGTGGTCGTGCCGGAGAACACTCCGCTCACCGAGGGCGAGGTGCGGGCGTTCGCCGACGAACGGCTGGCCGAGTACAAGAAACCGAAGAGCGTCGAGTTCACCGACGAACTGCCGACCACTCCCTACGGGAAGGTGGACAAGAAGGCGCTTCGCGAGCCGCACTGGGAGGAAAAGGAACGACGGGTGGCCTAACAATGGAAACGACAATCGACATCGACACGGGTGGAACGTTCACCGACGGGACGGTGCGGCGCGGTGACGAAGTGCACACGCTCAAGACCTCGACCACGCCTCACGACCTGACAGTCTGTTTCGAGCGGATCATCGACCAGGCGGCCGACCTGTTCGAGGCCGACCTCCGGAAGTTTCTCACGTCGGTCGACTGTATCCGTTACTCGACGACGATCGGGACGAACGCTGTTATCGAGCGAGAGGGTGCAAACGTCGGCGTCCTCGCGCCGGAGACGCTGCTCAGGGATCTCGAAACTCGGTACGCAGACCTACTCCGTGACGTCCTCGCACAGGGTGCGCGGCGGTCACTGGACACCGTCTCGGACGCTCGAGAGGTCGCTCAACGCTACAACGAACTCGCCGAGGAGTTGAGCGACAACATCGTCGTCGGGATGGCAAGTCTCGAGGACGAACGCGCAGTCCGAGAGATACTGCTCGGAGAGCAGCCGCGACATTACCTCGGGAGCGTCCCGCTACACCTGTCCCACGAGTTGACCAGCGACACCGACGCGACCCGCCGGATCGCCACCACAGTGGTGGACGCCTACCTCAATCCATCGGTCGGGGAGTTCCTGTACAAGGCCGAGGACTTCCTCCGAGAGCACGGGTACGAGAACCCACTGCTGATCTTCTGTAACGACGGCACCTCGAATCGCGTCGCAAAGACGACCGCCATCCGGACGTACAACTCCGGCCCATCGGGCGGCATTCAGGGTGCCTCGGAGGTCGCCTCCCTGTACGACAGCCCAGACGCTGTCGCACTGGACATCGGCGGGACCAGTGCCGACATCGCGCTGGTCCACGACGGTGACATCGCACGCGACGAGTTCGGCACGATCGAGGATCTCGAGGTGTCGTTCCCGATGCGGGAACTGCACCCCGTCGGCGGCGGCGGCGGAACGATCGCCTCCGTCGAGGAGGGGACACTCCAACTCGGGCCAGAGAGCGCGGGTGCCAACCCCGGCCCGGCGTGCTACGGTCGGGGCGGTCGTGATCCGACTGTCACCGACGCCGACGTCGTCTCGGGCATCATGTCTCCGGACGTCTTCGCCGGCGACGACATCGCGCTCGACGCCGACCGAGCGGAGGCGGTCGTCGAGGAGCAGGTGGCCGACCCGCTGGGGGTCTCCGTCGAGGAGGCAGCCTTCCGCGTTCGTAGCCGGCTCGAGTCACAGATCGGTGCGTCCGTGGCCAAGCAACTTCAACGGCGAGGAGTCACCCCGCGTGACGCCTCACTGGTCGTTTACGGCGGGGCAGGGCCGACCCACGCCTGCGGGGTGGCCCGCGAGGCTGGCGTCGAGCGGATCGTCGTCCCGGCGTTCCCGTCGGTGTTCAGCGCCTACAGCGTCGGGTTCAGCGACGTCGTCCACGACTACGAGGTCACCGTCACCGACCGGAGCGACCTCGACGGGCTCGCTGACGAGATCGGCCGGCTCCGCCAGCGCGCCCGCCGTGACATGGAGGGCGAGGGCTTCGACGACGACGAGGTCGACCGCACCTGGTCGCTGGTCGGTGTCACCGGCGACGAGGCCGAGACGGTCGACGAGGTCAGCCCCGGCGACGCGGTGACGGCGGTGGAGACCCATCTCGGGAACTACGACCAGGTGTCGCTCCAGTTGACCGCTCGGGCACACCTGCCAAAGCACTCCTTTGCGACGCGGAGACCAGCCGAGGAAAGCGCCGAACCGGCCGGCGAGACGACCGTTCGCTGGGCGACCTCAGAGGGCCCGGTCAGCGAATCCACGCCGGTGTACGACAACCGCCGGATCGGCGGACAGGTCACGATCAACGGTCCGGCAGTCCTCCGGGACACGGCGACGACGTACGCCGTCCCGCCGGAGTGGACTGCCGCGGTGAACGAACACGGACACACGATCATCACAATGGAGGACAGCTAATGGCACAGAGTGATCCGACACGAGAGAGTCAGGCGGACGGAATCGAAGCTGACGTCGGGGTCGACGACGAGGCGGTCGTTCCAGTCACGCCGTACCTAGGTATCGATCTAAACGAGGAACGCTGGGTGTGTCGGCGGTGTGGCGAGACGCTGGACGACGCAACGGAGAACTTCAAACACGGGCTGCTGGTCAACGAACGCGAACCCGAGGAGATCCATCGTCCGCTGATCGGCGACGAGTACCAGTACACCTACACGCCGGACCCGGACTGGTGTCGCATTCTCGAGTACTACTGTCCGGAGTGTGCCGTCCAGATCGAAACGGAGTACCTGCCGCCCGGGCACCCGCCGGAGAACGAGATCCAACCCGACCTCGACTGGCTGAGAGAGCGGTACTTGGAGACGGAGGGTGAGGAATGAAGCGGGTCAGCGTCGATATCGGCGGGACGTTCACCGACTGTGTGGTCGCGTGGGGCGACCAACGTGTCGAGACAAAGGCTCCGACCACTCACCACGACCTCACGGAGGGGTTCATGGACGCTCTCGAGGCGGCGGCTGCCGAACTGGACCGCCCCGTCGAGACCGTTCTTGACGAGGTCGACTCGGTTCGGTACGGCACCACGCTCGGGACCAACGCACTGATCGAGCGGACCGGCGAGCGCGTCGGCCTGATCACTACCGAGGGCCACGAGGACGCGGTCAAGATCGGGCGGGGCCGGCAGTACGGCGACGGTCTGCCAATCGAGGCTCAGAACGACATCCCCGGAGCGGACCGTCCCGAGCCGATCGTTCCCTCGAAGTACCGCTACGGCCTGCGCGAGCGGGTCGACTACAAGGGCGACGTACTGATCGAACCGAACAGCGAGGAGATCCGTCGAATCGTCAACGAACTCGTCGACGATGGCGTGCGGGCCATCGCGGTGGTCCTGTTGAACAGCACGGCCAACCCGGAAAACGAACTGCTGGTAGAGGAGATAATCCAGGAGGAGTACCCCAGCAACGTGCTCGGGGCGACGCCGGTCGTGCTCTCGCACCGGGTGACCGGCAAGAACGGCGAGTACATGCGGAGTAACGCGACGATCATCAACGCATACCTCCACCGTACCATGCGGGAGGGGCTCCAGAACATGCAGTCCGTACTCAGGGACAACGGCTACGAGAAGCCTCTCCAGATGGTCCACAACACCTCCGGAATGGCCCAACTGGGCAAGACCTACGCCATCCAGACGATGCACGCCGGACCGGTCGCCGGCCTCGGGGCCGCCGAGCAACTCGCGGAGGAACTCGGAAACCGGAACCTGATCACCACCGACATGGGCGGGACCAGTTTCGACATCGGTGCGATCACCGACAGCGAGGTGTCTCTTTACGAGTACGAGCCCATCATCGACCGGTGGCTGATCAACATCCCGATGGTGTACATGGAAACCATCGGCGCGGGCGGCGGCTCGGTCCTCGGGTACGAGCGCGCCGAGGACATCGTCAGCGTGGGCCCGGAGAGCGCCGGCTCTGACCCCGGGCCGGCTTGTTACAACCGCGGCGGTCGGCGAGCGACGGTCACCGACATCGACGTCGTTCTGGGCTACATCAACCCGGACTACTTCTGGGGCGGCGAACTCGAACTCGAGAAGCGTCTCGCGGAGCGGGCCGTCCGCCGGGACCTCGCCGATCCGATGGGTGTCGGTGTCGAGGAGGCGGCGGCGACCGCCAGACAGATCGTCGACTCAAAGGCGGCACAGACGATCTTCAACGAGATATCGCTGCAGGGGTACGACCCGCGGAACTTCTCGATCCTCTCGTACGGCGGCGCCGGCCCGACCCACGCCTGTGGCTACGCCGAGGAGTTGGACATCGAGCAGGTGATCATCCCGCCGTTTAGCCCCGTGTTGTCGGCGGCGGGCGCCGGTAACCTCGACCAGATGCACATGTACGAGCAGTCGGTGTACATCAACGTCTTTGACGGCGAGGAGAAGTCCTACTTCGATGAGTACGAGCGGTTCAACTCCGTCGTCGCGGAGCTCAAGACCGAGGGCCGAGAGGACCTCATCGACGAGGGCTACCCGGCCTCGGAGGTCCAGCACACCGTCGAGGTCGACATGCACTACGGCAGCCAACTCCAGACGACCACAGCGGTGGTGCCGGTCGAGACGCTCGAGTCCAAGCGAGACCTGCTGCGGCTGATAAAGGAGTTCCGGGACTCATACGGGGAGAACTTCGGCGAGGCGGCACACATGCCCTCCTCGGACGTGAACCTGCGGACGATCCGCGTGCAGTCGTACGTCGAGCAACCCCGCATGGAGTACACTGGCGGTACCGAGGCGGTCGCCGACGGCGGCCGGACAACCCCGAGTTCGGACCGGTCGCGTGAGTGTTTCTTCGACGGCCGCTTCGTCGAGACACCGGTGTACCGGTTCGACGAGTTCGACCGCGGGACGATCGAGGGGCCCGCTATCGTCGAACACCCGGAGACGACGATCGTCGTCAACGACGGCTGGCGGTACGAACGAACCCGTCACGACGTCTCCCATCTCAGGCAGACCTGACCCCGACTGTCGTGACAGGACCCCCCGAGTGGCACCGTCCCGCGAACCCGACCACGAAACCACACCAGACCACGACTCCGAACCTATGAGCGAACACGAGACCGACCCAGACCGCGACTCCGAACGGATGAGCGACCACGAGACCGACCCAGACCGCGAGCGAGCGGCCGAACCCGACGGTGGCGTCGCCGAGCAGACGCCACCGGCGGAGGAGGTCACCGAACAGAGTCTCGAGGCCGAGATGACCGAGTTTCTCGAAGACGAGGAGATGTTCGAGGGGCCGGACCTCGACATCATGGAGAATCACTCCATGGAGTCCCGGACCGACCTCGAGGAGGCGTCGCTAGACGCCATCGACGACGACGATGTCACCCGGATGATCGTCCAGAACCGGCTGCAGGCCATCGCCAACGAGTCTCGCGAGATGGCGATGCACATCGCCTCCTCTCCGGGGGCCAAATGGGGCGACTTGATAAACGGCATCTTCACCCGCGAGGGCGACATGGCGGTCGCCTCCTCAAGCGGCGTCTTGTTGTTCATCGCCCTGCAGTCCCAGCCGATAAAACACATCATGAAGAAGTGGCGGGAGAACCCCGACTACGAGATCAACGAGGGAGACGTCTTCCACCACAACGACGCCCGCTACGGGAACATCCACAACACGGACCAGAGCACGTTCATCCCCATCTTCGACGACGACGACCTCGTCGCGTGGGCGAGTTGTGTCATCCACGAGGGGGAGAACGGCTCGACCGAGCCGGGCGGTATGCCTGGCGACGCCGAGAGCCCCTACGACGAGGGGCTGAAGGTCCAGCCGATGAAGATCGGGAGCGACTACGAACTCGACGACGAACTGATCACGTACTTCCAGAACTCCACCCGGGACAAGAAACTCGTCAAAAACGACCACCGCGCCCGGTTGGCCTCGGTCAGACGGATGGTCGAACGCACCGAGGACGTTATCGACCAGTACGGCGCGGAGTACACCGTCGGCGCCTTGCGACACTCTCTCGAGTCGACGGAGGCGGAGATGCGAAACCGCATCGAGTCGATCCCCGACGGCACCTACCGACAGACGGTGTTCGCCGACAACACGCTCAAAGACGACTGTCTGGTCAAGGTGCCGTGTGAACTGACTGTCGAAGGGGACGAACTGACTGCGGACTACCGCGGCTCGGCACCGGAGTTCGACGACCGGGCGAACAACACGATCCTCTCGTCGCTAAAGGGGATGCTGATACCGGTGTTTCTGAACTTCATCTGGCCGGACCTCCCGCGCAACCAGGCCATCTTCGAGCCGGTCACGGTCGAGGCAGACCGTGGCTCGACCCTGCACTGTACCCGGGAGGTGCCAAACGCCCAGAGCATGATGACCTTCTTCCCGTCGTTCTCGGCGCTGGAACAGACGATGATGAAGGCTATCTACCCCGACTTCGTCCAGGACAACGAGTCGGGGGCGACGGACGTCCACGCCAACCAGTGGAACATGATAAACGGGTGGACCTACGGCGGGTTCACCCAGCACGGCGACTTCGTCGGCAACATCGTCACCGACATCAACACGATGCCCGGTGGCGCCCGCTGGAACCGCGACGGCTTGGACTCGCAGGCGGCCATCTTCTGTGCGATGGGCGACATGGGCGAGACCGAACACTACGAGGAGGAGTACCCGTTCGTGGCGCTTACGCGCACACGGCTGATGAAGGACCTCCAGGGGTTCGGCCGGTACCACGGGGGGCACGGACACCAACAGGTGTTCAGTCACAAGGACTCGCCGGCGTGGGCGTGGCTGGCGACCGGTATCGGCTCGCGGTTCCCGTCGGTCAACGGTCTGTACGGTGGGTACGCGGCGCCGGCGATCCCCTGTGGTCGAATAAAGGGCTGCAACGTGTTCGAGGAGATGGAGGAGGACCCTGAGGGGTTGGAGTTCGACATCCCCGAACTGATGAAGGAGAAACCGCTTGACGGTGACTACTCGACGTGGGACCTCGGGCTCCAGCAGGAGTTCGCCGAGGAGGGCGAGGTGTACTGGCTCTCCCACGGCACCGGCGGCGGCCTTGGCGACCCGATCGAGCGCGACCCGGAGGCCGTTGTCGAGGAGTACGACGAGGACAAGATCTCCGAGTGGGTTCTCGAGAACATCTACCGCGTCTCCGTCGACGAGGAGACGATGCTGGTCGAGGAGGCGGACACGGCGGCGCTGCGTGAAGAGGAGCGCGAGCGGCGACTCGAGGAGGGCGTACCGTTTGACGAGTTCGTCGACGACTGGGAGTCCGACACCCCGCCCGAGGACATCCCCTTCTTCGGGCACTGGGACGACAAGGAGGAAATCTACGCCGGGACGCCCGAGGCGGTGATGACGCCGGAGACGCTCCGGCCAGTTCCGATGAACCTGTTCCGGGCGGAGAACCCCGAACTGTTCGAGACGCCAATCTACCCGCCCCGCCCCGAGTACAAGGGTGACCTCGAGGGCGACTGACTCCACCCGAGGCGCGTTTTCTTTACTGTTGAACGTTCACACTCCCGTATGTCACTCCCGACCGGCACGACAGGGTTCGCTCATCTCCCCCTGTACGAGGCGTTCGCGGCTCGCATCGAAGACGAGGCTCCCGACCCCCTCTGGCGCGATGCGATCGGGTGGGCAACGACGGTCCGACGGACGGCCGACCTCGTCGCGCCGGACCTCATCGCGCTGTCGGGACGCGAGGCGCTGGTCACCGACCTCCAGCGAGCCGTCCCGTCGGCGGACGCCAGTGCCGGTGGACTCGGTGGTCTGCGACTGAGCGACGCGCTCGGCGAGCCGACCGACCGGTTCGTCGAGGCCGCCGGTATCGTCGCCGATGTCAGAACTGAACCGGTGCTGGTCGTGGTCCCCAGTCCGGTGACCGTCTGTCTGGAGTGTTTCGAGACAGCCTGGCTGGAGGCAGTCGCTGCCGACGAGGTCGCCGCCCTCGACGCGCTCCACGAGACGAGCCAGGTGCTAACCGAGTTGCTGCGGTCTCTCGGCGGGACCGTCGACGGGGTCGTACTCGACTGGCAACGACTCGAGACGGCACTCGGACGGGGCCTGTCGCACGAAGACGCACTGTTTGAAACTGGCGCCGTGTTCAACGTCGCCGACCATCACGACCAGACGATGGTCGCCCGGTTCTCGACCTCCGTCGAGGGGCCCGTCATCGGGCAGTCTGCCTCCGAGTTCGCGACGATCCTGTTCGATGTGTTGGATCTGGACCGACTCGGTGCGCTCGCCGACTCCGAGTTCCAGCCGGGAGGGGGCTTCCCCCAGTCGGTGTGGGCACTCGACGAACCGGCCTTCCGGTCACATGTCCGGCGGTATCTCGAGACAGCCCCGCCGTCGTTCGTTCTCGCGCCCGAGGTGCCAGCAGGTGTCGACCCCGAACGCGTCCAACTCTACAGGGAACTGATCGAGTCGGTCTGAGGACGGCGGGTGCCGGCGCGGTAGTCGGCCCGGTCAGTGTTCGGTCGAGCCGTCAACCGTGAGCAGGTCACGCAGTAGCCCCCGGTGCGTGTCGCGGTCGTCGAACCCCAGTGTCGCGAACACGTTCGTCATCAGGCTCGCACGGTACGCTTCCAGAAGCGCCGGCGTTTGGGTCGCAAGTGCCGATTCGATCCGTTGTCCGAGGTCGATGGACGCCTGACAGCGCGGGTGGTGGGGGTAGTAGTCACCGGTGAAGAACGCATAAAAGAACTCCGGGAGCGGGTCGGCTGTCTTTGCCCGGTAGAACTGGCGGAGTTTCTCGTCGGACCATTCGTCAAAGTACGCCCCGATGTTCATGTACTCGAGTTGTTCGACGATACGGCTCTCCGGGTTCAGGTCCGCCGGGTCGACGCCCTCTGCCTCCAGTAGCTCCCCGAAGGCCGCCCCTCGAGCCTGCACACCGTCGTGTGCGTCTTGGAGTCGGCGAACACGGTCACTCCCCACCGACAGCATGGCGTCGAGCCGTCGCTCGCGTTCCTCGAGAAACCGCTCACTGCAGCAGTCCGGGTAGTCGAAGAGATCGGTCTTCGCCCGGATCTCGGTCAGTTTGGCCTCCGCGGCGGCCGAGTTGAGGTACCTGCCGTCGCGAAGCGACCGCAGGTAGTCGGCCTTTGCCGCTCGAACGGTCTCGAGCGCTGCCGGGGGGTCGGCGGTCGTGTGGAGATAGACCTCCACCTTCCAGCGCGGATCGAACTCGGCGTGGACGGCCGACTCGAAGGTTGTGTCCCGATACGGGGCGGCGACGACACTCGCCTGAACCCCTTCGAGGTCGGGGTCGAGAACGTCCGTCCAGAGCCGTCTGGCGAAGAACGATTCGACGTCGTCGGACGCCGCCAGCAGGCGGTCGTTGACCGCGGTCGGCTCGTCGGCCCCCGTCGACGGCTCGGCCGCCGGGACAGACGCACGGAACGCCGACATCTGGTCCGGAAAGGCACGCTCGCTGAACGGGAACATCACACAGGGGCGAACTGCGAGATTGCACAGCTGGTCGGCGACGACGCGAGGGTTTGGGTGTGACCCCGACAGCAGTGACTCGACGTTTCCGACTGTCATCGGCGATGACCGGAGATCGGTGCTCGCTCTCTGTCGGACACACCCTCCACCGTGGCGAACAGGCTTCTCGGGGTTCGCTCGACGGCTTCGACCTGAACTGCTGTACGGACCGACATCGACTCACTCGACGGGCCCGAACACCGGTGCTTTACATCCCTCGCTGGTAATAACGTCCACGAACTGGACGGTGTCGCCGATCTCGACGGGGTCGTCGACTCGTACCGTGAGATGTGCCCCGTCGAGGTCCACGACGGCGACGGTGTACGGGCCGTCGAACCCC
Organism: uncultured Halobacteriales archaeon; assembly: GCA_964593395.1. Classification (GTDB taxonomy): domain Archaea; phylum Halobacteriota; class Halobacteria; order Halobacteriales; family SW-7-71-33; genus SW-7-71-33. Next base: position 1,425 of record CAZQHW010000004.1, on the reverse strand, counting down.
GCTGGCGCGACGCTGACGGTGGTTTCGGAGTAGACCTCTCCAGTGGTGGGGAGCGACACTCTCTGGAGTCGGTCGCCTCCACACTCAACACACAGGCGTTTCGGCGTCGCCGTGACGTGACTGCAGCGTCGGCACCTGCTACCCAGGATCGTTCCCTCCTCCAGCGCTGACTGCCAGTCGTCGTACCGCGGGGCGGCGAGTTCCTCGGGCTCGGTCCGTGGCGGCTCGCTCATGTCGAAGCCTCCATCAGAGTGACCACGGCCGTCGCCGTGTCGCCGCCGAGGTTGTGTGCGACCCCGGTCTCCGCAGCAGCAACCTGGCGGCCCCCGGCGTCGCCTCTGAGTTGCGTGGTCAACTCGACGATCTGTGCGGTCCCGGTCGCGCCGATGGGGTGGCCCTTTGCCTTTAGTCCACCACTGGGATTGACCGGCAGCCGACCCGACAGGTACGTCTCGCCGTCGGCAGCCGCTCGCCCGCCCTCACCGGCATCGAAGAGTCCGAGTGCCTCTATTGCGAGCACCTCCGCACCAGTGAAGCAGTCGTGTACCTCGGCGAAATCGACGTGGTCGGGGTCTATCCCGGCCTGGTCGTAGGCCTCCCTCGCGGCCTCCCGTGCGGCGGTCGTCTCGGTCATCGAGCGCTTATCCGCGATCGGCGTGGCGTCGGTCCGGTGTCCGACAGCAGTCACGTCAACGGCCTCGCCGTCGTACGATCCAGTCGCGTCGGAGTCGACCACGACGACCGCCGACGCCCCGTCGGAGAACGGACAGCAGTCCATCAGGTGGAACGGGTCTGCGACCATCGGGCTCTCGAGGACCTCCTCGACGCTCACATCGGAGCCGAAGTGAGCGTGTGGGTTGTCCCGACCGTGGTGGTGGTTCTTCACCGCAACCTCGGCGAGGTCCTCCTCGGTTACCCCGTGTTCGTGCATGTACCGCTTTGTCAGCAGCGCGAACATCCCGGGAAAGGTCAGTCCGAGGGGCTGCTCGTAGTTCCGGTGGGCCGCGCTGGCGAACACCCGCGTCATCTCGGCGGTGTCCAGCCCGGTCTGTGGGGTACACCGCTCGACCCCGCCAACCAGTACCGCGTCGTGGACCCCTGCCTCGACAGCTCGGACGGCGTGTTTGAACGCGTTCGACGACGTCGCGCAGGCGTCCTCGAACCGCTGGCAGGGGACGCCGCTCAGGCCGAGGTGTGTCGCGAGCTTCGGCGCCAGATGGGTGTTGTTCTCGGTTAGCCCGCCCATCGCGTTCCCGAGATAGAACCCGTCGAGTTCGTCCGTGCCGACCCCGGCGTCGCGCATGGCAGGGACAGCCGCCTCGGCGAACAGTTCCTCGAGGGGCTTGTCGTGCTGGCCAAACGTCGTCATTCCGGCGCCGACGACGCTCGCTCGTGGCATACGTACACACATTCATGCGAGAAGTT
>CAZQHW010000003.1:20288-40270 GCA_964593395.1 uncultured Halobacteriales archaeon | reverse complement strand
TCGCTATCCGTCCGTTCGACGGCGGCGGCAGGCGACGGGACGACCGGACCAGGTCGTCCGTCGGACCGCGGCACGGGTCGCGGAGACCGAAGACGTTCAGTGTGTCCGGGGGGAGTGTTCGACAATGAGCGAGGGGCCAGGTAGCGCGCTGCGAGCGGTCGACACGACCGCCGTCGACGCCGAGATAACCGACGTACTCGGGGAGAGCGACCCGAACTGGGAGTTCGCACTCGCGCTGTGGGTTCGCTACGAGCACCCCGGGTTGCGGACATTCTCTATCGATCACCGGTTCCGGGCGCGGCCGACGGAGCCGGGCGGAGTCGACGAGCCAGGGCAACTACACGAGGCCCAGGGGTGGTGGTTCGCCGACGGGAAGCCGTTACAGGGTACTGCACCCTTTCACACGCGGCCACTCCGGGCACACGACCACGCCGTCGACGTCGACGACGACGACGCCCTCTGGGGGTTCGCACACGAGGTGGTGATGGTCGACCCGGCCGAGACCCTCGACGCGCTGCTGTTCGAGTACGAGGACGACCCCGCGATGGCCCGTCGGCTGTTGGCGAAGGGGAACGAGAACGGTTTGTGAGTCCTCAGACCAACCGCTCGACGGTCTCACGCAGCGTCGCCCGGAACCGCTCGGTGTCGACGTCGACGGCGACCCGGGCGTTCGGGTCGGCGTCTCCGACGCGGTTCACGTCGGCGACCAGCGCCCCCCGGGAGGGGCCGGCGCTGGTGTCCACCGCCATCGGGTGCGATTCGTAGGTGAGTACGTCGGCGAGCAGGTCGGCGACGACGGCGGCGTCGTGGATGATCGGTTCGTCGGTGGGGCCGGTGGCACGCACGAACTCGGGGTAGTCCATCCAGTCCGCGACCTGAGGGAGCGGTCGCCGGCGGTCGCGGAACTCGTCGATGAGCGCCTGGGTGACGGTGGCGCGGTTGCAGGCGTCCAGGCCCGCCACGAACGGGTCGGCGTCGGCGACGACCCGCCGGGCGGCGACGGGGTCGTTGCGGAAGTTCGCCTCCGCCGCGGGAGTCGCGTTGCCGGCGGCGAGTGCCGCCCCGCCCATCACGTGCACCTCGTCGACCGTGTCAGACAGGTCGGGCGCCTGTACCAGCGCTGCGCCGAGGTTGGTCGGCGGACCCGTCGCGACGATGGTCAGGTCCTCCTCGTGCTCGCGGGCCCGCTCCACGATGAACGGGACGGCGTGCTGGTCGACGGGTGTCGTCGAGGGACCGGGAAGGTCGCCACGCAACCCGTCGGGTCCGTGTATCGACTCGGCGGTGTGCAACTCGTCGACGACCGGGCGGGTGGCGCCGCGAGCGACGGGAACGTCGGTGCGGTCGAGCAGTTCGAGCACCCGGAGCGTATTGTGGGTGGCGTTGTCGACGGTGGTGTTGCCGGCGACGGTCGTGACGCCCACCACCTCGAGGTCCGGCGCCCCGAGCGCCATCGCCGTCGCGACGGCGTCGTCACAGCCGGTGTCGACATCCAGCAGAACCTTCCGGGTCACGCCCGTCACCGGGAGGGCGGGCGGCATAAGGGCGGGGGACTCGCAGTGTCGCGCGATTTACGTGAAGGACGACCCGCCCCGACGAAAGAGTGAGGTGGACGTATACAGTACGCATACACGATGAGTACGTCCATCCGGGTGTCGGAGGACACGAAGCGGAAGTTGGAGCGGCTGAAGCGAGAAGACGAGACGTTCGACGACCTGCTCGACAGGCTCGCCAGCGACGAGGAACCCATCGAGGTCGGCGCCTGGAGCGAGGAGCAGGCCGACCGGGCACGGGAGGCCGTCGAGCGGTCGCGGGAGAGTTTCGACCGGTGACGTTTCTCGACAGTTCGGTCATCATCGACATGTTGGAGGGGAAGCAGTCGACCGTCCACGCCGTCGAGGAGCGCGGACAGCCGTACCTGACCTCGGCACTGTGCGTGTTCGAGGTCGTGGACGGAGCGGTCGGGAGTGGTGACACCGACGTGGCGACAGTTCGGAGGGACTTCGACGGTGTGCGGTCGGTGGAACTGAACGAACGCATCGCGCTGGAGGCGGCACGGATGCAGGACACGCTAATGGACGACGGGAGACGGATGGCTGCCCGGGACCTGCTGGTGGCGGCGACGGCCCGGTCCACCAGAGACGAACTTGTCGTCGCCGACTCGGACCTCGACACGGAGCCGCTGCGGCGGATGATGGAGGTCACCAACCTCGCCCGAAACGGATAGTCGTCGAGCGCCACGAGACGGACGGGCGGAGGCGGGACTTTTGTCCGCCGGCGTCGAAGCCAACGGCGTGACCGACGGGGGAACCCCGACGACCGACGCCGCTCGCGACGCCGGGACGGGAGCGGCCCGCGTGGTGAGTCTGGGCAGCGTCAACGTCGACCGGACCCACGAGGTGAGCGCCGACGAGATCGCCCGTCTGCGCGGGCAGTACCACTGGTTTCCCGCGGGCGACGAGACGGTGACCGTCGAGTCGGTCCCGGCGGCGGTCGCCGCGGACCCCGACGCGGTGGGCCACGGCGGCAAGGGCGCGAACCAGGCGGTCGCCGCGGCGGCGGCGGGCGCCGACACGGCGATACTGGGCTGTGTCGGCCCGGACGCCGCGGAGGTGGGCGTGTACGGGGCACTCGAGTCGGCGGGCGTCGAGACGGATCACCTCGCGGAGACGGCGGCCCAGACCGGCACCGCACACGTGTTCCGCGAACCGAGTGGGGAGAACCGCATCGCCGTCGTCCCCGGGGCGAACGCCCGACTGGACGACGACTACGTCCGGAACGTCGAGTCCGTCGTCAGGGGCGCGGACTGCCTGCTGGTGCAGAACGAGGTGTCGCCGGGACCGGTGGCGGCGCTCCTGGACCGTCTCGCCGGCGATCCCGACCGGCCGTCGGTGGTGTACGACCCCGCGCCGCCGGCGGGGGCAAAGCGACTGCTCGGGTGTGCGGCGGTAGACTGCTGCACGCCGAACCGCCAGGAGGCGGAGACGCTGGCCGACGCTCTCGCGGAGTTCGACGGGGTCGTGGTGCGAAAGCGGGGGCCGGACCCGGTCGTCGTCTCGGACGAGGGCGGGGGGTCGTTCGAGGTGTCGCCACCCGCGGTCGACGTGGTGGACACGACCGGCGCCGGCGACGTGTTCGCGGGCTACCTCGGGGCGGGGCTCGCCGCCGGGAGGTCGCTCCGGTCGGCCGTCGAGCGGGCGGTCGTCGCGGCGTCGCTGTCGACGCGGGCCGCCGGCGCTCGTGGCGGGGTCCCGTCCGTCGAGACGGTTCGAGAGTTCGAGCGGACCGGAGAGCAGTGAGCGCCGGAGGAGACGGGACGACGGCGGGACGATACCTGCCGGTCGCCTTGAGACCGTGGTGTCGCGGGACAAGGCATATATGTCAATACACATTACCGTTCGCTGGGCGCGTTGTTTCGCCAGCCAGCCACCTCGCGCCTCTTTTAATGGGACCGACCGAGAGAGCGACAGCCCCCGCCGTCCGGCGCCGTCACTCCCGGTCGCCGTCCGGGACAGGGTCGGGCTGGTGCTCCTGGACGAGCACGCTCGTCACCCGGGTGCCGTCGACGTCGGCGACGCTGAAGCGGTAGCCGTCGGCCTGGACGGTGTCGCCGACCTCCGGGGCACGGCCCAGGTGATCGAGGACGAACCCGCCGACGGTGTCGAAGTCGGCGCTCTCTAACTCTGTTCCGAGGTGGTCGTTCAGCGTCGACAGCGCCAGTTCGCCGTCGACCACGTCCTCGCCGTTGTCGCCGGGGTCGATCGAGGGGGCCGGCTCCCCAAGGTCGAACTGGTCGCGGATGTCGCCGACGACCTCCTCGACGACGTCCTCGACGGTCACGAGCCCCTCGAAGGCGCCCCACTCGTCGATCACGGCGGCCATCTGTCGTTGCTCGTCCTGGAACGTCTCTAGCAGTTCGTCGACGGTGAGCGTCTCGGGCACGATCACCATCTCGCGGGCTAGGTCGCGAGCGGTGACCGTCTCGTCGTCGACGCTTGACTCGGTGGTTCGCAACACGTCCTTCACGTCGACGAAGCCGACAACCTCGTCGCCGTCGAGCACCGGGTAGCGGGTGTACTCGCCCTCGACGACCATCGTGCGGAGGTCGGGAAGCGTAGTGATCGCGGGGACGGTGGCCACGTCCGGCCCGGGACGCATTATTTTCCGGACGACCGTGTCGTCGAGGTCGAACACCCGTTCTATCATCTCCACCTCGGCGTCGTCGACCCGGCCGGCGGCACTGGCGTCGGAGATGATCGACCGGATCTCGCCCTCGGTGCGAGTCTCGTCGGTCTCGGAGGCGTTCTGGATGCCGAACAGCCGCGTCGAGTAGTTCGCGGTGCCGTTGAACACGACGATACCGGGGATGAACAGATAGTAAAAGAACTTCATCGGCGGGGCGACGATCCGTGCGACGCGGTCGGTCCGCTGGATCGCGAGCGTCTTCGGCGCGAGTTCGCCGTAGACGACGTGCAGGAAGGTGATGACGCTGAAGCCGATCACCACGGCGACCAGGTGAACTGCCGTCTCGGGGACAAAGGAGCCGATCAGGGGCTCGACGAGCGCCGCCACCGCGGGTTCGCCAACCCACCCAAGCGCGAGCGAGGCGACCGTGATCCCCAACTGCGTCACCGCGAGGTACTCGTCGAGGTCGTCGGTGATGTCCTGCAACAGCGTCGCCGCCCGATACCCCTCGTCGACCATCCGGTCGACTGACTCCTGGCGCAGTCGCACCAGCGCGAACTCGGAGGTGACGAAAAAGCCGTTCAGTCCCACCAGAAACAGCGCCGCGGCGAGTCGGCCCGCGGCGAAGACGATGTCCACCATCGGTCTCAGGAGGGTGTCGGTGCCCGGTCGTCGACCGACGATGGCGGTCGATGGCCGGTGTGGGCGTCGACCCGCCCGACGTGGGCGGGCGGCACGGGGCGGACTGTCGAGGAGACGTATCGTGTGCGAATCATGAGAGTGTCACTACCGGCGGCGCTTCGGCCGGCAGCGGTTAAAATGGTGTGACCGTCCGACACCAGCGACGACGCCACCGGTCAGTCGTCGCCGACCGCAGAGGACTCGACCGCCGGTGACTCCGGGCGGTCGTGCAGCGTCTCGTGCAGCGCGAGCACGAAGCCGGGAACGACGAACATGAACAGGTGCTCCTCCAGCGGGATGCCGAGCAGGTCGACGCCCGTGCGGAGTTCGATCGCGAACACGCCGACCTCCAGGGTGTACCAGTCCCACACGTAGGCGACGGGGTACAGCGCGAGGACGGTCTTCACGGCCCGTCGCAGTGCGCCGGCGCGGACGAGCAGGGCGACGGCGACGCTGCCGAAGACGACCTCGGTGGCGAGATAGGTGTAGGGGCCGAGAACGCCGATGTCAGGCAGGGGCGCGCCCGCCAGGGGCTCGAAGAAGGTGGCGACGACCAGGCCCGCGAGTAGCAGATACACCCCCCGGACCAGGAGCATGGTGGCGAGTTTCGGACCGGCTCGCCGGGCGTACAGCGCGACGGCGGCCAGCGGCACAACGGCGAGCGCCGCCGAAGGCGGGAACAGTCCATCGACGGCGAAGGCGACGACGGCGAACATACCGGCGCCGATGAGACCGTACGCGAACTCCCGGGCGCGGGCCTGGCCAAGCGTCACCGCAACGGTGCGTTTGTCGATCGAGCGGTCGTACTCGTAGTCGGTGGCGTCGTCGATCACCTTCACGCCACAGAGCACGACCAGAAACACCGCCGCGAAGGCAAGCACGTTCGGCGAGAACGCCCCGGCCTGGGCGTAGTGACCGCCGACGATGACGACCGCGATACCGACGGGGTAGCCCGCGGTGGCGGTGACGGGGTTCGTGTCCAGCGTGGGCGCGTGGAGGTAGCCGATGAACCACGTCGGCAACACGATCAGGGCTGCGACGGGTCCCGAGAGGACGAACACGGCCACGAGCGAGAGCGCGAATCCGACGGCGGCGGCGACCAACCCGAGTCGACAGCCACGGACGGTGAGTGGGTGGTCGTCGTCCTCGCCACGAACGTGGAAGTCGACGTAGCCGTCCTTCACGTGGGCGGTGTAGACGGCGAAGAACGTCGCAAGCGAGACGGCCACGAGCGACGGCACCGACAGCGTGGGCGCCAGGCTGGCGCCGAACCACGCGGCCGCGACCGGCGGCAGCATGAACACCGGGTGCACCTGCGAGGCGTACGCCCTCGCCGCCGTCGCCATCCCCTCGCCGTGGCGGGCCGTTGCCATGATCGAGCGTGGGACCTGTCGGCAATAAGTCACGCGGATACCGGCGGGCCGTTCGTCGACGCTCCCGGACGCCGGCGTGGTTGGACCAGCGGCCGAGAACGACCCCAGTCGACTCACCGCGGACGGAACGAACGACTGTTTCTGACCCGATAGGGGTCGTCGAGGCGAGCGCAAAGTCCGCTTGCGGTCTCCTCACCCGCCGTAGGCGGCGTTTACCCGTTCCTTCCAGGCGCGTAAGACACGTATAACTACTTCCCTCAGGTCACTTGGACACCGTGCCGCCCGACATCACTACCCGTGCCACAGGGCGGCGCCTGCCAAAGTACCGGGATGGGGACCCCGAACCATCACGCCTCCATCACCCCTCATCTCGTACGCCCTTCTCCGGCTCCCGTGTCCATGGTCGTAGTCCTGGACCAGCGAGCGACGGCTCATCGTTCATCGCTCCTTCGGGTCGAGCAGTTCGCCGGCACGGTCGCCGGCGAGAAGCAGACACAACAACAGAACGGAGAGCACGGCCGCGGGGATCACGGCGATCCACCAGGCGTCCCACCAGTTCGGAGTGTACGGGCGGTAGAGGCCGCTCGATACCGTCTCCCCGAGCGAGATGGGGACCGGTTCGGGGTCGCCCAGGCCGAGAAAGGACAGCGCGGCCTCGTACAGCACGTACAGCGGCACGAGCGTCGTCACGGGCACCACGACGCCGGCGGAGACGTTCGGCAGCACGTGGCGTCGCAGGCGGTACAGCACTCCGGCGCCCGCCGCCTGCGCCGACGTGAGGTACAGTTCCTCTCGGACTCGCAACACCTCGCTGCGGACCAGCCGCGCCAGCCCACCCCAACTGAGAAAGCCGAACACGAGCACCATCACCGCGAGGTCGTGACCGTACGCCGAGATGACCAGCAGGTAAACAAAGAAGGCGGGAACGGCACTCTGGAAGTCGACGTACCGCATCAGCGCGGCGTCGCCCCGGCCGCCGACGGTGCCCGAGACCAGGCCGACGACGGTGCCGACACCGCCGGCGATAACCGCGGTCGCCAGCCCCACCTGCAGGCTGGTCTGCAGACCGTACACCGTCTTCAGGAGCAGGTCGCGCCCGGAGCCGTCGGTGCCGAGGGGGTACTGCCAGGTGCCCCGACACTGCTCGTTCACCACCCTGCCGACACAACCTGGCGGCACGAAGTTGCGCACGCTGCCCCCGACCGGCGGGTTGAGAGAGACCGTCGGGTCGGGCTCTGGCCGGGGGACGACGAGCGGGCCGACCGCCGCGACCAACACGAGCACGAAGAGACCGACCAGTCCGACGGCGGCGACGCGGTCCCGGACGAACGTCCGCAGGACCCCGGCGACTTGGTCGCGCGAGCGAACGACCCACGGCCCGGCGACGACCGTGACGACCGCGAGAGCACACAGTGTGAGCCAGTCCAGCAACACCACCTCCACGAGTGGCAACTCGACGAGGTGGGTGCCACGGGGCTCGAAGGAGACGGCGACGCCGACGAGCATCGCCAGGTACGCGACCACGACCAGCGCCGGGCGGACGACCCCTCGCCACCGACGTCCGCCGTCGAACGCCTCGCCGTCGGCCGCGTCGGCCCCGGACATGTCCGGCACAGACTGGTCGAACACCCTGTATAAGCTCGTTGGTTTCCATCTACTGATACGACCGGTACGGGCGAGACCGTCCGTCTCACGCAGAGAGACACCGGCCTGGATGTCCAGTATCACCGGGGAAGCATTTTTTTCGCCAGAGCGACCCGATGTGGGTGTGAGCGACACGGGGACCGAGTGGCGCTCGTCACTGGTGGGGACGGTTCGCGGTGGGCTGGGGCGCCTGGCCTGGGCCGCGCTGTCGACGCTCGCCGTGATGACCGGCGTGTTCTTGCTAGTGCTCGCGACCCCGGACGAACTGCTCGCTGCCCGGCGGTTCGCGGCCAACAAGCGCGGCGAGACGCTCGACGTGCCGTCGCCGCCACCGGTCCACGAGCGCTACGGCGACTGGCTCGAGTCCTTTGTCACGCTGGACTGGGGCACCTCGCGTGCCGGCACACAGTTGTTCGGACAGGGTGGTGGGCAGGTCTCGAACCTCGACGCCGTGCTCCAGGCACTGCCAGTGACGCTCGTCTACGCCGTCCCGGCGACGCTACTCGCGTTCACGCTGGCGCTGTGGTTGGGCTATCGTGCCGCCGCACGGCCACGGGCCACGACCACTAACGCTATCTCGACGGGGATGTACGTCGTCTTCAGCGTGCCGAACTTCTTTCTCGCCGCGGTCGTCTTCTTTACCCTGCAGGACGCTGACCCGGGGTGGTTCCCGAAGGAGTACGTCGTCGAGGCGGGACTGTCGGCCTCGAACCTGCTGTGGCTGGCGCTGCCGGGGGTGGTCCTCTGTACGCACCTCGTCGCAGGTTACTTCCGGTACAGTCGCTCGGAGGCACACGAGTCGCTTCGCGAGGAGTACGTGAAGCTACTGCGCTCGAAGGGCGCGGACTCCCGCCGGATCGCCAGGCACGTGTTCCGTGAGGCCGCCGCCCCGCTGGTGACGCTGTTCGTCACCGAACTGCTTGGCGTGTTGCTCGTCACGGTGTTCGTCATCGAGGTCGTCTTCGAGGTGCCCGGGATCGGCCGGCTCGCCTACCTCGCTCTCGAACAACGGGACATCGAACTCGTGATGGTGCTGACGGTGCTGTTCTCGATGGTCGGTATCGTCGCCAACGTCGTCCAGGACGTCGCCGTCGAGACGCTCGACGCCCGTATCGACTGACGCGGGAGCCCACGGTCGTCGGACACCTCCGGGTCCGGACACGCCGAGACGGGTCGCCGTCGGAGGGGTCGGTACTCACCGCCTTCCAATGTTTACGGCCGCCGGACTGACGGGGACAGCAGAGTCGGGCGGTCGGACTCCGTGAACAGGGATGGCAGGGAAAACCCGAACGGGGGCGGTCGGCGGTGGTTGACTGCGACAGCGTCGCGAGGGCAGTGCGCGACGACGGCGACCCGCGGGTGCGGGCGAACACGGTGCGCTGTCTGCCCGCTCGGGGCGACCTGGGAGCGGTGCTGTTGGTCGGTGTCGTCCACGACCACCCCGCGAGCCTGTACCGGGTCACGCATCTGGTAGAGACCACTCGACCGGCGGTGCTCGCGCTCGAACTGCCGCCGCTAGCGGTCCCGCTGTTCAAACTGTACGCCCACGACGACCGGACTCCACCCGGGTTGGGAGGCGAGATGAGCGTCGCGGTGCGGGCGGCAGGCGACGCCCGCGTGGTCGGGATCGACGGCCCGAGTCTCCGCTACCTCTGGGCGCTGGCCGGGCGCGCTCGGGACGAGACCGGGGTCGGCCCGGCGGTCCTGCGGGACACACTGACGGACCTCGGGCAAGCCCTCGCGACGCGGGTCGGCGCCGTTCTCGGGCGGTACACCCCGCTCCGGCCCTACCTGTACCAGCATATCGGGTACGAGGTGACGCCGTTCGATTCGCCGGAGACCCAGGCGGCACACGAGACGGCCCACGTCGAGCGCCAGCAGACGTTCATGCGAGCGGTCACGGTGCCGCCAGCGAGGCGGGTGGTCAACGACGCCCGAGAGGCGACGATGCTGCACCGACTCCGCACGCTCCGGCGAGCGGGTGACGTGGTCGCCGTCGTCGGAATGAAGCACTTAGACGTGCTCGGGGACCGGCTCGTCGGTGAACCGGCCCCATGAGCCAGCGCGGAGTCAGCGTGGGGACAGCACCGCGTCGGCGTCGTCGGGGTCGAGCACGACGGTGTCCGCGACGACCCCCACGACAGTCTCGCCGTCGAGTTCGTAGGCGTCGTCCCAGGGGCCGGCGACGCGAGGACCGAACCCGGCCAGCACGTCCGGCGCCGGCCTGACGTAGGCGGTCCCCTCGCGGACGCGGTCGACGGTGCCCAGGGTCGTCCCGTCCGGTGTCACGACTCGCTTGCCCTCGTCGGTGCGGTCGAACATAAATAGTCGAGTGGGGACCCGTTACAGGTCCGTCTTGAGCCGGATCTCGTCGTCGATGCGCTCGACTTTCGAGTTCTCGAGTTGGAACGTTTCCTCTCCCTCCTCGGTCCACCCGAGGCGTCGTCGCACGCTTCGAGAGAGGTCCTCGTCGATCGTGATGTGAGCCGAGGCTCCGGCCACTTCGTGGACGGTGCCCACCATGTCGCCGTCGGCAGTTACCACGCGCTTCCCCTCGTCCGTCGACCTGAAGTTCCGTGCCATTGGTGCCCTCCTGACAACGCGGGACGCCCGCTTCCCGGCGCTGCCGTGGCTCAACAGGACGGCGAGAGATATAGTTATATGACAGGTACTGGCGGCCAACGCTGTGTTACCCTGGCGGTCTGACCCTGCCGCTTTCCTACGGTTCTGCGCTACGCTCTGATTACCCTCTCACCAGGCGACACTTGGGTGACCAAGGAAAACGTGCGCTCGCGGCTCGCGATCGCCTGGCGAGAGTGCTTACTGTAAGGTACCTGTCGGGCGGCAGTCACGCCGCAGTGGATCGGGGGACCTGTCTCGCCGAGAGAGACAGGCCGAAACCCTTGACTGACTGGCCAGTCAACTGGTGATCAAATGCGTCGGCGCCAGGAGACACAGAGCGCAGAGAGACTAGAGCATCGATGAGCGAAGAGCGCGGCAACGAGCCGTTCGTGGAGGCGACCTACCGGGCGCTGTGTCGGCACGGCTTCGCCGACGTGACGATGCAGGACATCGCCGACGAGACTGACCGCAGTAAGGCGTCACTGCACTACCACTACGAGAGCAAGGAAGACCTGTTCGAGGCCTTTCTGGACCACCTGTACGAGACCTTTCGGGAGACAACGGCGGACCCACCGGGCGAGACGCCCGCCGAGCGACTGATAGGACTGGTGCGGGCCGTACTCTCGACCGACGACGACTCGACTTCCTTCACCACCGCCTACCTGGGGATAAAGGCGCAGGCACCCTACCGCGAGGGGTTCCGTGAGCGCCTGGAGCGGTTCGACCGGCACACCCGTGATCGGGTGGCCGAACTCGTCGCCGAAGGTGTCGAGGCCGGCGAGTTCCCGCCCGAGACTGACCCCGACGCAGTGGCGTCGTTCGTGACGACGCACCTGCACGGCACCTGGACGCGGTCGGTCGTCGCCGGCGAGGTCACCGCGATGCGCGAGCGCCTCGTCGGGTACGTTTACGACCTGCTCGCGGCCGACGTCTCCGTCGACCGCTCCGTGGGCCTGCCGAACGAGGAGAACGGCGAGGTCGAAACCGGAACCGGGACCGAGAGCGACGAGGAGTCGGGGGAGGTGGCCGAGTGAGCCTGCGATCCCGTCTGGGAGCGATCTTCAAGAGTCAAGACGAGTTCGACCTCACCAGCGGCGACGTTGGACGGCCGCTGTTCTACCTGGCGCTGCCGATCGTCGTCACGAACCTGCTGCAGACGGCGTACAACCTGGCGGACACGTTCTGGCTGGGTCAGTTCAGCACCGAGGCGCTGGCGGCCATCTCCTTTGCGTTCCCGATGGTGTTTCTGCTGATCTCGATGGGGCTTGGCGTCTCCGTCGCCGGGTCGGTGCTGGTCGCCCAGCACACCGGCGCCGAGGAGCCACGTAAAGCGGAGTACGCCGCCGCCCAGACGGTTACCTTCGCCGTTCTCGTTGCGGGCGTGCTGGGCGTGGTCGGCTTTCTCGGCGTCGAGAGCGTCGCCGGGATCCTCGGCGCGGAACCCGGAGTCCGGCAGCTCGTCGGCGAGTACATGCGAGTCATCTCGCTTGGCCTGCCGGTGATGTTCGGCTTCTTCGTGTTCGTCTCGCTGATGCGGGGCTACGGCGACACGATCACGCCGATGGTCGTGATGTTCGGCACCGTCGTCGTCAACATCCTCATCGACCCGGTGTTCATCTTCGGCTTCGAGGGCAACCCGCTGTTCGGGCTGACCGGCCTGACGGGACTGGAGGCAACGCTGCTGTCGGCGACCGGATTCACGGGGTGGGGTGTCGCCGGGGCCGCCGGCGCGACGATCCTCTCGCGCGGGCTCGCCTTCGTGGTCGGGATGTGGCTGATGGTCAGTACCGCACGTGGGGTGCGGGTCCGCTTTCGTGACCTCCCGCCTGACTTCGGGTACGCCAGGAAACTCGCCCGGATCGGACTGCCGGCGTCGGTCGAGGGCGTCGGCCGGTCGCTGTCGGTGAACCTGATGCTTGCCATCGTCGGACTGTTCTCGACGGCGGTCGTCGCCGGCTTCGGCATCGCCATCCGGATCTTCTCGCTGATCTTCCTGCCGGCGATCGCCGTCGGCCGCGGCGTGGAGACGATGACCGGCCAGAACCTCGGCGCCGAGGAGCCGGACCGCGCCGCCGCCGCGGCCCGCATCGCCGCGATCGTCACCTTCGGCGTGCTGTCGGGGATCGGCGCCGTCGTCTGGCTGGGCGCCGCGCCGATCGCCGCGGTGTTCACGAACGATCCCGAGGTGATCCGGGTGGCCGAGGAGTTCCTCCGCTGGGTCGCCCCCACGTTCGGCTTCATCGGCGTCATGCGGGCGTACAACGGCAGTTTCCGCGGCGCCGGCAAGACGCTCACCGCCGCCGTCATCTCGATCGCAATGCTCGGGGTGATCCGCCTGCCAGTGGCGTACTTCGCGGTGCGCCCGCCCGCCCTCCTCGGTGTCGAGTCACTCGGCACGATCGGCATCTGGGTCGCGTTCGTCGTCTCGAACGTCGCCGGGGCCGCGATGGCGTACGTCTGGTACCAGCGGGGGTCCTGGCGCGACGCCGACGCCACACGGGGGCCGGGGGCGACCCTGTCCGACGACGGCGACACCGACGCCGCAACCCGGACCGAGGCCGGCGAGGCCGGCGACGACTGAGCCCACGACCCCCGGTCGTGACGGGTGTCCGACCCCCCGGACACCCCTCTATCGATGTGTTCCCAACGCGGTTCGAACACATCGATAGAGGGGTGTGTCCGGTGGCCGGGGCGCAGTAGGCCACGCCACGGCTCAGGTCGGCGGCTCCGCCACTCGTCGCGCGACGACGTCGAGCGCCTCGTCGGCCGCGGGGACCGTGTCGGCCCACGAGAGAAAGCCGTGTGCGAGTGCCGGCTCGTGCACCAAGTCAACGGGGACGCCCGCGTCCCGGAGCCGGTCGGCGTAGGACAGTGCCTCGTCACGCAGCGGGTCGTGGCCCGCGGCGACGACCGTCGCCGGGGGCAGCCCCGACGGGTCGGCCAGCACCGGCGCCGCGTAGGGGTTCGCACGCTGAACGGGACTCGCGAGGTAGTTCGACCAAAACCACGCCATCGCGTCGGCGGTGAGAAAGGGGCCGTCGGCCTGTTCGCGGTAGGAGTCGGTGTCCATCGCCGGGTCGAGAATGGGGTACAGGAGCAGTTGGCCCGCGGGCGTCGGCAGGGACTCGTCCGGCAGGTCGTCACGGGCCCGCAGCGCGACCGCCGTCGCGAGGTTGCCCCCGGCGCTGGTGCCACCCACCGAGAGCCGGTGGGGGTCGACACCGAGGCGGTCGGCAACGCTCGCGGTCCAGGAGAACGCCGCGGCGGCGTCGTCGAGCGGTGCGGGAAACGGGTGTTCCGGTGCCAGACGGTAGTCGACCGAGACGACGGCACAGTCGTCCCGGCGGGCGATCGCCCGGCAGATGCCGTCGGCGGAGTCGAGCGTGCCGAGCGTCCAGCCGCCGCCGTGGTAAAACACCACCCCAGGTACGGGCGGCTCGGCGTCGCGGTACAGCCGGACGTCCACCGGGCCCGCCGGCCCCGCGAAGGAGAGGTCCCGCACCGCCGCGACCGCCGGCGGGTCCTCGGGGGTGAACAGTTCGTCCTCCAGTTCGCGGGCCCGGTCGAGCGAGAGTTGGTGCCACTCCGGAACGCCCTCGCGAGCCCACTCCTCGGCGACCGCCGCGAGGGCCGGGTCCAGTGGCGCCTGGTCCATGCCAGCCGCGTCGGGAGCGGGCCACTACAAGCCTCGGGTCGGGAGTCGACGGGCAAACGGGCGTCACGGGGAGCGGACGGTCAGAGGTCGGCGACGAACGGTTCGACGTCGTCGTGTTCGAGCACCGCGACACGGGTGCCGTCGGCCCGGCGCAGCACCGTCCGGGCGGTGGTCGCACCCCGCAGGCGGTCGACGGCGTCGTGTTCGACCCCCCCGGCAACCAGGAGCGCGGTCTCCGCTTCGGGTGCGACCGCGGACAGGAGAAACAGGCGGTGGCCCGCCACGTCGACGCACTCGACGGTCGTCCGGGAGAGGGCGGCGCCCTCGACGGTGGTCGTGACAGCGTCGGCGACGTTGTCGGCGACCGTGAACGCGAGTCGTGCAGTGTCACCCTCGACCGTCGCGGCGCCGTGGTCGGCCGTCGCGGTCGCCACGTCGAATCCCTCGGCGGCGAACTCGTCGCGACGGTCGGCCAGTTCCTCGCGGAGCCGCTGCCAGGCCGTCGTCCGTGGGTCTGTCATTCGAGCACGTCTACTACCGGTCGACCGTTAACACCGTCGCTCGCACGGCGGGAGCCCCAGCCGAGGCGGACGGTGTCGGGTGGCGGTCACCCGATGAGGTCGAGCAGGAAGATCGCAAGGAAGCCGACAAAAAACAGTGTCGTCGACACCGGCGTCTGGGGGACCTTTCCGGCCTTCACCAGCAGTTCCTCGGTGACGAGGTACATCAGCGCGGCCGCGCCGAAGGCGAGAAAGAGGGCGATAGTCGTGCTGGCCGCCCCCTCCAGTGCGATCACGCCGACGGTGACGCCGGTCACGAGCAGGACGCCGAACCCCGCCGGCACCGCGAGCCTGCGCAGCGCCCCCATCTCCGACGGAAGCGCGACGACGACCGCGACCCCGAGAAACAGCACCTCGATGGCGAGCGCTATGGCGATGATGATCCCCGTGTCGGCCGCCTCGATGAACGTGACACCGATAAGAACGCCGTCGATGAGCATGTCGATGCCGACGGTGATGATCAGGCCGGAGGCGACAGCGTACTCGCCGCCGATCTCCCGCTTCTCGATGCGCTTGCTGAGTTGGTGGACACCGAGCATCGCCAGGACACCGACCGCGAAGCCGGCGACGACCACGGCGGGAGACTCGTTGTGGATGTCCGGCAGCAGTTCGGCCGCAACGGCGGCGAAGACGACGCCGGCGGCGAAGTGCTGGACGTTGCTTTCCATCTGTGCTCCGGGGGCGCGGTAGACGGCGATCACCCCGCCGACGAGCGCGGCGACGACGCCTAGCGACGTGTACGAGAGCGCGGTGACGAGCGTACCAGCCACTGACTGCCGGTCCGTGACGGCCACGAATCAAACCTGCGGCCTGGAGCCGGCGACACGGGTGCCGGAGTGACCACGCGCGAGCGGGTCAGACCGTCATCCACCGGCGCCGCTGGCCGCGGTGGCAGCCTCGCCCTCGTCGCCGGTGTCGGCCTCGGGGTCGATCGCGTCTCGGACCCCGTCACCCAGCGCGTTGAACCCCGTCACGACGATCACGATGAGGACGCCGGGAATGAGCGCGATGTGCCACGACATCGTGGCGAGGTACGGCTGGCCGATGTCGACGGTGCGGCCCCACTCCGGCGTCGGCGAGGTGACGCCCAGGCCGAGAAAGGAGAGGCCCGCGATCCCGATGATGATCCCGCCCAGACTCATCGAGACGTACACGAGCAGGTAGCCGACGACGTACGGCAGCATGTGCCGACGCATCGTCGTCGTCGCGTCGACGCCGATGCTGTCGGCGGCGTCGACCCAGCCGCGTTCGGCGACCTGGAGTGCTGGCCCGCGGATCGCCCGCCACAGTTGGGGCCACCCCGTCAGCGCGAAGATGAGCGCGAGCAGGACGCCGCCGCTGTACAGTCCGGCGATCCACGTGCCGGAGAACACGACCGACAGCAGCATCACCACGAGCAACTGCGGCAGCGCCTGGGTTGAGTCGCTGATGAGAACCACCGTCAGGTCGACCAGGCCGCCGTAGTAGGCGCTGGCCAGGGCGAGCGCCGCCGAGAGAACCGCACTCACCGTGATCGCGAGCAGGCTGATGAACAGCGACACCCGCGCCCCGTTGACGACGAACGTGAACAGGTCCTGTCCCGACGGGAGGGTTCCAAACGGGTGGTAGCGGCCGTAGTCGTCGTACTCCAGGGGACCGACGTTGCGGTCCTCGATCCCCTGGGAGGTGGACTGGAGGTTGGCCTCACCGACCGGCACCGTGGTGATCTCACCCGCCTCCTCGTCGTAGGTGGTGACCTCGTAGCTGAACGGGTCGTACACGTTCTGCTCCATCGTCGTCGGGCCCAGCGTCGGCGCGAACAGCGCCATCACGACAAAAGCAAGAACGACGGCCAGTCCGAACTGCCCCCAGCGGTGTCCGCTGAACCGTCGGATGACGTCGTCCCGTGGGGTCCAGTTGGCCACGCGGTACTCCCGGCGGTACACGCGGTAGCCCCGCCACAGCCACGCGACACAGGCGGCGGCGTACAGGTAGACGAGAACGACCCGCAGCGCCCACGCCACCGCGGGCGACAGGCCGAGAAAGGTGCCTCGCCACCCCTCGCCCGGTACCTTCGCGCCCTGGTTGGGGATCGTCTCTCGCGAGAGCAGCGTCGGCACCGCGTCGGCGACGGTCGCGAGGGCGTCGACCGGGACGACCGTCGAGAGAAAGGAGAGAACGGCGCCGACTTCCAGAACGAACAGGACGAGCGCCACCGCCGCCCAGCGCGTTGCCGGGTCCGGGTCGCGGGCGATCCGCTCGCGCAGACTGGTCCCCTCGGCGAGTGCCTCGACGTCGACGTAGCCCAGGTCGTCGGCGGCACCGATGTCGCCGTCCCCGGCGGTCGAGCGGCCCACCCCCGGACCGTCGGCGTCCGCGTCTGTCTCCCTGGACGCGGGGCCGTCCCCGCTCATCGGTTCTCACCCTCGTAGCCCACTCGCGGGTCGATGAACGTGTACAGAAAGTCCTGTGCGATGTTGATACTCACCGTCAGGAGGATGAACACGTACATCAGCGAGCCGGCGAGCGGCAGGTCACCTTGTGTGAGCGCATCGAAAAAGAGGGTACCGATGCCGTTGATCCCGAACACTACCTCCACGAGCACGGAGCCGCCGACGAGCAGGTACGCCTCGCTGGTGATGATGGGGATCAGCGGGATCATCGCGTTCCGGAGAACGTGCTTGCCGATCAGTCGCCACCGGGGGACGTTGATCGCCTTTGCGGTGTCGACGTAGTCCTCGTTTATCGTCTCTAGCACCGCTGTACGGGAGAGCCGGAGTTCGTTGCCCATCGACGCCGACCCGAGAACGAGGGCGGCGGGCAACACCTCCTTTGTCGCGATCAGAAAGCCCTCGACGGTGGCCAGTCTGGAGAGGTCCGGCGGCCCCACGAGGTCGGTCTCGACGATGAAGCTCTCCCAACTGGCGCCGAAAAACAGCGTCTCGGTGCGTGAAAGCAGGGCGAGAAGGATGACCGCCAGCCAGAAGTTCGGCATCGCCCGCCAGACGATGCCCGCCACGCTGGCGAGGTAGTCGCGGTTCGTGTTGGGGTTGAGCCCGGCGTACACGCCGAGCGGGATGCCGACGAACAGCGGCACGAGCACCGCCCACAGCCCCAGCCAGATAGTCCGGGGGGCAAAGGACGCGAGCAGCGAGACGGTGTCCTGGCCCTGGTACAACACCCAGGACTGGCCGAGGTCGAAGGTGACGAGATCGACCATGTACTCGACGTACTGCTCGTGGAGCGGGCGGTTCAGCCCCAGTTGCTCCTGGATGCGCTGGAACTGTTCGCGGGACTGGGCGTTGTTCACCGGGCCGATGATGGCCGCTGCGGGACTGAGCGGGCCGAGCCGGATGATAGCGAAGGTGGCCGTCGTGCCGATGAACACGACGGGGATCGAAAGCAACAGCCGTCGGGCGAGGTAGCGGAGCCTGTTCACGCGTCGAGTTCGTCGTCCGGGGGGAGTGTGGCCGGGTCCCTAAACCTACCGTCGCGGCCGCTGTCGGTGAGACTGGTGGGCACCGCCGGCGACGCCTGGGTGAGGTGTCGGGACACGTGTGTCGGGAGACGGGGGAGTCGGCAGTTACCCGGACGACCGGGCCGGGGACGTCACAGCGTCACGTCGTCAAAGCGCTGGTCGTGGAAGCCGGTCGGCCGCGGCGGCACGTCGACGTCGTCGTACCACCAGCGCTGGCCGCGGGGGTGGTAGTTCAACAGCACCGGCACGTCCTCCCAGGCGGCCTCCTCCATCTCGAGAAAGGCCTCGTTGCGGGCCTGCTGGTCGGCCTCGCTCGTGCCGAGGTTCTCCTGGACGCGGTTCCAGGCCTCCAGCGAGCGCTGTGCGGCCTCGGTGCCCTCCCAGCGGCTGAAGTTGCTGTCGCTGGGGTAGGCGAACTGCAGCGTGTCCGCCGGACTGGGGTACTCCAGGCCGTTGCCCAGGCTGAACATGTCGAGGTTGCCGCTTATCGCCTGGTCGATGATCGTTCCGAAGGGGGCGGTCTCGATCGACAGGTCGACGTACACCGAGGCGAGTTTCGTGCGGAGGACCTCGGCGATCGTGTCGTAGGCGTCGGGGTTGCGGTCGGTGTACACCGTCAGCGTGACCGACGCCTGGTCGTCGGGGCCGTAGCCGGCCTCCTCCATCACGCTGCGGGCCTCGTCGGACAGCGACTCGCCGTAGCCGTACGGGTAGTTCTCGCGGGCGTGGCGGTCGTACTCGTCCTGGCCGCCGGGGAACGCCGACGGCGGCGTGTAGTGGTAGGCGGGCTTGCCGACGCCACGGAACCCCTGGTCGACGAAGTTCTCCTGGTTGACGGCGTAGGCCATCGCCCGCCGCACCGGACGCTCGACGCGCTGGCAGTTGATGATGAAGTACGCGGTGTAGGCCTCGTCCCAGGTGGCGTAGTTGACCGTCTCGCCGTTCTGCAGTTCGCCGTAGGTGCCGACCGTCCCGCCGAGGTCGAGTCGCTCGTCGATCGAGATCTTCGAGGGGTCGAGTCGGGTGTTCGGCAGCGTGAAGATGTCCACGTCGCGGTTGATCGCCCGCTGGTAGCGGGTGTCGGCGTTCTGGACGACCTGCATGTCGATCGCGTCGGGACCGGGCTCGTCGCCGTGGTAGCCGTCGTACGCCGTGAGCGTGACGTTCGTCCCCGTGTCGACGCTGTCGACCTCGTAGGGGCCGGTGCCGACCGGCGACTGGGCGGCGAACTCCGAGTAGGCGAGGTCGCCCTCGTAGCCGGCGATGTCGCCGACGATCCCCTCGGGGACGGGGCTGAGCGAGCCGTAGGCAAACCAGAACAGCGAATCGAAGAAGGGCTGGCGCAGCGTCGCCTCGACGGTGTACTCGTCGGTCGCCTCCACGGCGAGGGTGCCGGGCTCGTACACGTCCTGTTCCTCGCCGTCGACGGTCTCGGTGGTGGTCTCGTGCTCGATGACGAACGGGTCGTCGAGTATCGACCCGCCCTCCTGGCTGTTGTCCGAGGCCGCCAGCCGCTCCCAGGAGTACGTCACGTCCGACGCCGTGAGTTCCGTGCCGTCGTGGAACTCGACGCCCTCCCGCAGCGTGAACGTGTACGTGAGGCCGTCCCCGGAGACCTCGTACTCGTCGACCAGCTGCGTGGTCGGCTCGAGTGCATCCTGCGGGAGAGTGAACAGGTTGTCGAAGACGTGGTCCGAGACCAGCTGTGAGCCGTCGCCCTTTATTTGGACTGGGTCAAAGTTCGATGCCTCCGGAATCGACAGCGAGAGCGTACCGGTGCCACCGCCGTCGCCACCGTCGGTCCC
>CAZQHW010000003.1:0-20188 GCA_964593395.1 uncultured Halobacteriales archaeon | reverse complement strand
CCGGAATCGACAGCGAGAGCGTACCGGTGCCACCGCCGTCGCCACCGTCGGTCCCATCGCCACCGTCGGCGCCGTCACCGCCGTCGGCGCCGTCACCGCCGTCGGCACCGTCGCCACCGTCGGCGCCGTCACCACCGTCGTCGCCGGTGCCGGCACACCCGGCCACTAACGCAGTCGCCACCGTGCCGGTCGCTGTCAGAAACTGACGCCGTGAACTACCGCCATCGCCTGCCCTGTTGGGCATACTACCACTCTTTTACCCTGCGGTATAATTCGTTCCATTCGTGCAACGACGCCGGGGTACCCACAGGTTGAATAGTCCGAACCGAGCGATATACTGAGCGATCATATTCGTCCGGAGCACTGGGTAGAAGGGCGGCGGCGGCGTTTAGTCGGGGCGGTCCTCGCGACGGTACAGCACCGTGGCGGTGTCCTCGTGGTCGCCGTCGCCGGCGCGGACACAGGCCGCGGCCCGCGACGGGTCGGCGGCCAGTGACTCGAGCGTGACCGACTCCCGCTCACAGACGTCCGTGAACGGCTCCAGTGCCGCCAGTGCCGCGCCGTCGCGACCCTCGGCGGCCGCCGACACCGCCGCGTCGACGTGGCGGCGAGCCTCGCCTGACAGGTCCACGTCGTCGAACACCTCCTCGGCGGCCGTCGTGAGGTCGTTCTCGGCGAGGCCGAGGCGGCGCCGGAGCCGCGTCCCTATGCCCGTCGGGCCGACGGTCCGCTCGCGGACCAGCGCACGGAACTCCTCGACTGCGGTCCACTCGTCGTCGGTCAGGTCCATCGCGGGGCGGACCCGGGCGGGACACCGCGTGGCGAACGAACAGCCCTCCGGCGGGTGCCGGGGGCTGGGCGGGGTGCCCCGCAGCGTGATCCGCGGGGCGTCCGGACCGGCGGAGCCGGGGATCGCAGACAACAGCGCGTGGGTGTACGGGTGCAACGGGTCCTCGAACACCCGCTCCGTGGGACCCACCTCGGCCACCTCTCCGAGGTACATCACGGCGACCCGGTCGGCGATGTGGCGGACGACCGCCAGGTCGTGGGCGATAAACAGGTAGGTGAGATCGAGGTCGTCCTGGAGTTCCTCTAAAAGATTGACGACGCGGGCCTGGACGCTGGCGTCGAGTGCGCTCACCGGTTCGTCCAGAACGAGAAAGTCCGGTTCGAGCGCCAGCGCGCGGGCGATGGCGACCCGCTGGCGCTGGCCGCCGGAGAACTGGTGGGGGTAGCGGTAGTAGTGCTCGGGTTGTAGGCCGACCAGGTCGAGCAGTTCGAGGACGCGCTCGCGGCGGGCGGCGTCGCCACGCCAGTCGTATGCGTCAAGCGGTTCACGGACGATCTGGCCGACCGTGAGGCGGTCGTTCAGGCTCTCCTCGGGGTCCTGAAAGACGATCTGGGCGCTCTCGGCCCAGTTCGCCGCCTGGGCGCCAGCCTCGGTTGTCACGTCCTCGCCGTCGACGAGCACTTGCCCGGCAGTGGGTCGGTCCAGTCCGACGACTGTCCGGCCGAGCGTCGTCTTTCCACACCCGGACTCCCCGACGAGTCCCAGGGTCTCCCCGCGGTCGATGTCCAGCGTGACCCCGTCGACCGCCCGCACCGGGGGGCGTCGCGACAGTGTGCCGTCGCTGAAGTGCTTCGTCACCTCGCGCAGGGCGACGTAGGGCTGGCCGCCGCCACGGGTCGTGGCGGGAGCACCCTCTCGCGGGGTGGACGACCGGTCGGCGTCAGTGGGGCTGCTCACCGCCGGTCACCCCCTGTCGATGGCTCCGGCCGGGAGTCGGGACCGTCCCCGGCGGCGGGCGTCGTCCCGGGGGTGTCGGGCGGGTCGCCGACGCCATCGAAGCCCACGTCGTTCTCGAGTGTCGTTCGGGCGTCACCGTCGTAGATGACACAGTCGACCTCGTGGTCCGGACCCACGGTGACCGTCGGCGGCGGCGTCTCGCACTCGGCGGTGGCGTGGGGACACCGCGGTGCGAACCGGCAGGCCGAGGGGGGTTCGGTCGGGGTGGGGACCTCCCCCTCGATCGTCGGCAGACGGTCGCCGACCGCGCGGCCGGGGAGACTCGCCAGCAACCCCCGGGTGTAGGGGTGGGCCGGCGACGCGAACAGGGCGTCGACGGGCGCGCGCTCGACGATCTGGCCGGCGTACATCACGTTGACGCGGTCGGCGGTCTCCTCGATGACGCCCATGTCGTGGGTGATGAACAGCACGCCGATGTCCGAGGCTCGCTGCAGGTCGTCGAGTAGGTCGAGGATCTGTGCCTGGATCGTGACGTCGAGCGCCGTCGTCGGCTCGTCACAGATCAGGAGGTCGGGGTCACAGGCCAGCGCCAGGGCGATCACCGCCCGCTGTTGCATTCCGCCGGAGAACTCGTGGGGGTACTCGTCCACCCGGCGCTCGGCGTCCGGAATCCCGACGGACTCGAGCAACTCGACCGCCTCCGTCCGCGCTCGGCCGCCGCGCAACCCCTGGTGGATGCGCAAGGCCTCGCGGAGCTGGTTGCCGACGGTGTAAACGGGGTTCAGCGAACCCTCGGGGTCCTGGAACACCATCGCGACGTCGTCCCGGCCGGCACTGCCGGTGCCGACGAGTTCCTCGCCGTCCAGCCGGACGGAACCGGACTCGATCTGCCCCGGCGACTCGACGAGCCCCATTATCGAGCGGGCGGTGACGCTCTTGCCGGAGCCTGACTCGCCGACCAGCCCGACCGTCTCCCCGCGGTCGACCGAGAGCGACACGCCGTCGACGGCGCGAACCGTCTCCCGGTCGGTGTAAAAGACCGTTGTCAGGTCCTCGACGGCCAGTAGCGGTTCGTCCGCGTCTGTCACGCCTGGGGGTCGGGACCGACCCCACATACGCTTTGTCACGGACGGGGAACGTCGGTTGGTCGCCCGGCTACTCGTGGTCGTGATCGTGGCCGTGACCGTGATCGTGATCGCCGCCCCGGGTGAACCGTCCCGAGAAGCCCCGCTGGACGACCTCGGAGAGGGCAGGGTGGATGTGGACGGCATTGCGGATGTCCGACACGGTGCCGCTCCCGGCGGTCATCGCCACGACGACCTCCTGGACCAGGTTCGACGCCTCCGGACCGACGATGTGACAGCCGAGAATCTCACCGTCGGGGTCGATGATCGCCTTCAGCATTCCGTCGGCCTTCATCGCGTCCCCGCGGGCGGTGTCCCGGAAGTCGTAGGTGCGGGTGGCGTACGGCTCGCCAGCCTCGCGGAGGTCCTGCTCGCGGGCGCCGACCCCCGCGACCTCCGGCGACGCGAACACGGCGAACGGCATGGCGGTGTAGTCCACGGGCGCCAGGCGCTCGCCGAACAGGTTGCGGGCGACGGCGCGTGCCTCGCGGTTGGCGCTGTGTTTCAGCAGGTACTCGCCGACGATGTCGCCAAGCGCCCACACGTTCTCGGCGGTCGTGCGGAGGTACTCGTCCGTCTCGACGAACCCCTTCTCGTCGGTTTCGACGCCCGTCGCCGCCACGTCGAGAACGTCCGTGTTCGGCACCCGCCCCGTCGCCAGCAGCAGTTCGTCGCCGGTCACTTCGACCGTGTCACCGACGACGCCGCCGTCGGGGCCGTACTCGTACGGTCGGGCCGCCACCGTGACCGAGTCGCCGTCGCCCGAGACCGCCGTCGCGGCGTGGCCCGTGTGGACTGTGAAGCGGTTCTCGTAGCGTGCGGTGAACGCCCTGGCGACCTCCTCGTCGGCCTCGGGTAAGAGGTGCGGGCGGCGGCCCACGATGGTTACCTCGCTGCCGAAGGTGCCGAAGAAGTGCCCCATCTCCGCCGCGATGTACCCGCCGCCGACGATCACGAGGCTGTCCGGCGGCGTCTCACGTTGGAGCGCCTCGGTGCTCGTGAGGTAGTCGGTCGCCTCGATCCCGTCGATCGGCGGCTCCGAGGGCCGTGTCCCGGCGGCGATCAACACGGTGTCGGCGCGAACGGTCGCGCCCTCGTCGGGACCGCTGACCACCTCCAGCGTGCGGTCGTCCACGAACCGGCCCTCGCCCTCGTACAGAGTGTGCTGCTCCGAGGAGCGCAACCCACGGCGGATCGAGTCGGCGTCCTCGGCGACGTCCTCGTTCACCTCCTGGACGATCGTCGAGAAGTCGACGTCCTCAACCGTGGCGTCGATGTGAAACTCGCCGGCCCGCTCGACAGTCTCGAGCACGTCGGCGTGGTACAGCAGCATCTTCGAGGGAATGCAGCCGCGGTTGAGACAGGTGCCACCCAGCGGCCCCTTCTCGACGACGGCGACGGACTGGCCCTGGTTGGCGGCGACGCTCGCCACGTCCAGTCCCGATCCGGAGCCGACGACCAGGAAATCCACCTCGTCCATGGGTCACCGTCGGACGCCAGGACAATAGCGTCGGGGGTGGGTCGGGGCAGGGGAACGGCGGCCGGGGACCCGGGGGGCGCCGTCCGACCCTCGCGACCACGGCCGCAGGGGACCCGCGGGGTCCGGACCCACGTCGGGCGGGGGCGTCTCGGGGGGCGGGGGCCGGTCACCGGTCGTGGCCGTCCCAGAACACGTCTGGGAGACTGCGGTCGGGGTTCTCCGACATGTACTCCTTTTTCGTGAGGTTGGCCTCCTCGATGAGCGAGGCGGCCTCGCCGGCCCAGACGTAGAAGCCGACGAGCGTGTCCCGGCGCATCCGCTCTAAGTCGATCGAGTGGTAGACGTTGACGACGCCACCACTCTCGCGGTTCAGCGGGGAGCGCTGTAGCAGGCCCAGGTCGACGAGGTCGTTGAGATAGCGGGTGACCGTCGAGCGGTCGTAGTCGAGTTTCTCGGCCACCTCCGACGCCGACAACGGGCCCTCGCCGATCACGCACAGGCAGATGTCTAGCCCGGCTTTCGGCAACCCGAAGGCGTCGAGGAGGACCTGTCGCAGGTCAGGCGGGCGCACCGACATCTCGACATCGCGCACGGGTCGCATCGCCTCGCCGTGACACGACATGGAGGGGTCGTCCGCGCCGACCGACAGCACCACGTTGTCGCACTCGGCGCACTCGTACACGTCGTACTGGCCGGTCGAGGGGTCGTACTCGACGTGCTGGCCGGCTTTGTCCGTGGTGTCGTCGTCGACATCGGCTGGCTCGGACATTCAACTCGGGGGGTACGCAAGCGGCGTTACTAAGTGTTGTTACCGCGTCACTAGCAGCCGTCGAGATCGAGTATCACCTGGCCGTCGACGTCCATCGCGAGCAGTTGTTCGCCGGTGACCGAGACGCGCACGCCGTCGTCGGTGCGAACGGCGAGGTCGCAGTCCACCAGGGCGTCGACGTGGTCGGCGACTTCGCTCTTCGTGGCGTCGACTGTCGCCACCAGCGCGTCGACGGTCGTCGTCGCGCCCTCGGTGTCGCTCTCTGCGGCTAGCACTGAGAGCACCGCCTGTCTCGTCGTCGGCATTAGGGTTCGGTGTGAAGTGATCGTGTGAATCGGTGTGGGTGTTGTGGTCGTCAGTCGTCGCCGGCGGCCGCGCCGCCGGACGGACCGGCGGAACTCCCCTGACTCTGGGACTGGGACTGGGACTGCTGGACACGCTCACGCTCGACCTGGGTGCGCTCCATCTCGTAGCTCAGGCGGTGGGGCATCAGGCTGAGCACGCGGACGATCGCCGCCAGCGCGATGAAGATGCCCACCAGCACGTGGGCCACGCCGCCGAGTTTCAGCCACAAGAGCGTCGAGGGCCACTTGTTCAGTTCGGCGAGTTCACTGCTGACGGCCGCGGTGCGCTCGGGGCCGCCACCCGCGAGACTCGTGTCGGGGTTGTTCGAGGTGAAGGCGTCGATCGCCGGGTGGAACTCGGTGAACTCGAAAAACAGCGCGCTGCCGATGAGCAGGTAACCGACGGCCGCGAAGACGGCGCCGACCACCAGCATCTTCTTCACGCCGCTTATCGTCGACTCGATGCGATCCGGTGGGAAACGGTCGATGTCCGCTATCTCGTCCGATGTCATGGGACACCACCACCGAGACACCCCATCATCTAAGTGACGACTCGCGCGTGTGACCGACTCCGAACACGGCGTAAGGTATTTATCGGTAACCGGGTACCGTCTAGCTCTCTGGCACTCGCCCACGACGCGGGGGCCGACTTCGAGGGGGGCGTTCGAGAGAAACGGGAACGTATCGCCAGGCGGCCAATGACGCTGGCGGTGACGGGCCCGGCAGTCCGTCGAACGCACCCGCCCCCGACCAGCGCCGTGGACGCCGGGTCGACATCGGCGATGCCGCCGTGGTCCCGGGCTGACAGAGAGGGCAAGAATCACCGGTGATAACTGCAGGTCATCGTTATGTACCGCTCGGACAGATAAAACGGGGATGAGCCCAGACGGATTTCTCCCGAGGGCCGTCCGAGGGAGCGTGTTGCGGAAGGTCGCCGCGTCGACGCTCGTGGTGTTGGTCGTTGTCGGAGGCTTCGCCGCCTTTGTCACCGTCGACGTGACTGCACAGCTCCACGAACAACGACAGGACCAATTGGCCTCGGTCGCGGGCGAGGAGGCCGAGTCGCTGTCGGTGTACTTCGACAAGAAAGCCGAGCGAAGCGTCCTGCTCAGTCAGAACGCCGACCTCGTGGGCGACCCGGCGCCCACCGAGGTCCGGCAGACACTACAGAGTACGGCGGCGAACTTCGACGCGAAGGAGTTACACGCCATCCACTACATCGACCGGTCCTCGGGGACGATAGAGGCGAGCACGCGGTCGTCCGCTGAGGGTACGTCCCTCGAGTCCCTCGACGTGCCCTGGCGTGGGGCGTTCGCCTTCGATAATGACGACGACATCGTCACCTCGCGTGTCCACGTGGCGCCGGACGGTGAGACGAACGTGGTCGCCTTCGTCAGCCCCGTCCAGGGGAGCGACGCGCTCGTCTCCGTGGTGATGGACGCCGAACAGCACAGCGACGAGTTCAGCGAGGCGTTCGAGGGGGAGACGACCCAGGTCGTCGCGAGCGACGGAACCGTCGAGTTCGCCCGGCCGACCGACCTGGAACTGACACAGTACCGGTCCGGGACCGACGCAGCGGAGATCGAGGGTGGGCTGGCCGACGAGAGTGGGTTCGTCGAGCGAAACGGCGACCTGATCGCCTATGCCCACGTCGAGGGGACCGACCTCGTGATGGTGAAGCGGGCACCGCAGGCAAGCGCCTACGCGCTCAGTGACTCGATCCAGACGAGCCTGCTGGTGATGGTCGGCGCGATCGTCGTCGGGTTCCTCCTGCTTGGGGCGCTCGTCTCCTGGAGCGTGCTCACGCCGGTCCGGACACTGACCGAGAAGGCGGCTGCCGTGGCTGACGGCGATATCGACACGACCGTCGAGGACGAGGGGCGGGTCGACGAGGTCGGCGAACTGCGGGACGCCTTCCGTGACACACTCGAGTACCTCCGCACGGTCGCCGGGCAAGCGGAGGCGATCGCCGACCGGGAGTTCGACGCGCCGGTGCTCGAGGAGTCGGTGCCCGGTGCGGTCGGCGAGACGCTCGACCGGATGCAGACCGACGTGGAGACGTTCATCGAGGACGTCGAGGAGGCCCGCACCGAGGCCGAGGCCTCGCAGGCCGACGCCGAGGAAGCCCGCGAGAAGGCCGAGCGAGCACAGGCCGAGGCCGAGGACCTCGCCGAGTCACTGCGTCGCCAGGCCGAGCAGTTCGGCGTGACGCTGGACCGGGCAGCCGAGGGCGACCTGAGCCAGCGGCTCGACACCGACGTTGACAACGAGGCGATGCAGGCGATCGCGGAGTCGACGAACGCGATGCTCGCCGACATCGAGCGAACGATCCGCGAGATAACGGAGTTCGCGACCGAGGTCGACGCGACGACCCAGCGCGTGACCGCGAGCGTCGAGGACGTCGAGGAGGCGAGCGGGGAGGTCAGCCGGTCAATCCAGGAGATCGCCGACGGCACCGAACGGCAGAACGAGAACATCGGGGAAGTGTCCGGCGAGATGACCGACCTCTCGGCGACGATCGAGGAGGTGGCCTCCTCGACCGACGAGGTCGCCGGCAAGTCCCAGACGGCCGCCAGCGTCGGCAAGGACGGCCGGCAGCGCGCGAGCGAGGCGGTCGACGTGATGAGCGACATCGAACACCAGACCGAGACGACGATCGAGGAGGTCGAGAGCCTCGACGGCGAGATGGAGCGGATCGGCGAGGTGGTCGACCTGATCGACGCCATCGCCGAGCAGACGAACATGCTCGCGCTGAACGCATCGATAGAGGCCGCACGGGCCGGCGAGGCCGGCGAGGGCTTTGCGGTCGTCGCCGGCGAAATAAAGGACCTCGCGGACCAGACCAGCGAGGCCACCGAGGAGGTGGCCGACCTCGTCGGCGAGGTGCAGGGGGCGACCGACGGCGTGTTGCGGGACATCCGCGAGATGGGCCGGCAGGTCGACGGCGGCATCGACACCGTCGAGGGAGCTATCGACGCACTCGAGCGGATCGTCGAACAGGTCGAGGAGGCAAACGCCAGCATCCAGTCGATCGACGACGCGACCGACGAACAGGCGGTCGCCGTCGAGGAGGCAGTCTCGATGGTCGACGAGGTGCGGTCGATCAGCGAGCAGACCACAAGAGAGACCGAGGACGTCGCCGCCGCCGCGGAGGAACAGACTGCATCGATCACACAGGTGACCGAGAACATCGAGTCCCTCTCCGCGCAGGCGACCGACCTCCGGCGACTGCTCGACGAGTTCGAGGTGGCGTCCGGTCCCGGGGCGGGTCAGTCCCCCGGGTCCGGGGCTGCCACGGCCCCGACCGACGACTGACCGTCGTCAGCGTACCGGGTCGGCCGGGACCCAAAGGCCGACGTGGACGGCGCCCACAGGCGGAGACGAATGACCGAGCACTCACGGGCCGAGGCGCGACGGCTGGACGCCGAGGACTCGCTGTCTGCGTTCGCCGACCGGTTTCACGTCCCCGCGGACCTGTACATGGACGGCAACTCGCTGGGACCGCTAAGCGACGCGGCGGCGGCCGCCGTCGAGCGGGCGATGGAGCAGTGGCGCGAACAGGGGATCGAGGCCTGGACCGAGGCCGAGCCGGACTGGTGGCACTACGGCGAGGACCTCGGCACGCGCCTGGCGCCGCTTGTCGGCGCCGACGGCCCGGAGGTGTGTGTCGCCAACGCCACGACGGTCAACGTCCACTCGATGGTCGGCACCTTTCTGGAGAAGGCCGACACCCCTGGCGTCCTGGTCAACGGCCTGGACTTCCCGAGCGACCACTACGCGATTCGGGCCCAACTCCGGTCCCGTGGACACGACCCAGACGAGCACCTGCACGTCGTCGAGAGCCGCGACGGGCGGACGATCGAGGAGGAAGACGTCGAGCGCGTCCTCGCCGAGGAGGACGTCGGTGTCCTGTTTCTGCCGTCGGTGCTGTACCGGAGCGGCCAGTTGCTCGACCTGGAGCGACTCACCGCGGCGGCCCACGACCACGGCGCCTACGCGGGGTTCGACCTAGCGCACTCGGTCGGCGTCGTCCCGCACGACCTGGGGACGACAGGAGCGGACTTCGCGGTGTGGTGTCACTACAAGTACCTGAGTGCCGGGCCGGGCGCCGTGGCGGGGCTGTACCTCGCGAGAGAGCACTTCGGCGTCACCCCTGCCCTGCCGGGGTGGTGGGGCCACGAGAAGGAGACGATGTTCGACATGCGCCCGACGTTCACTCCCGCCGAGTCGGCGGGAGCCTTCCAGATCGGCACGGTGAACGTGCTGTCGGCGGCGCCGCTGTACGGGTCCCTCGAGATCGTCGACGACGCGGGGATCGACCGCGTGCGCGAGAAGTCAGTCGCCCTGACCGAGCACCTGATCGACCTGGCGGACGACCGACTGGCAGACCTGGGGTACAGCGTGGGGACGCCGCGAGAGCCGCGGCGTCGCGGGGGGCACGTCGCACTGGAGCATCCCGAGGGCGCCCGGGTGAGCGAGGCGTTGCGGGACCGTGGCGTCGTCGTCGACTTCCGGCCGCCGAACGTGGTCCGCGTGGCGCCGCATCCGCTGTACGTCGGCTTCGAGGACGTGTACGACACCGTCGAGCACTGCCGGGCGGTCGTCGCCGACGGCGTGTACGAGCGCTACGAGACGTCCGAGGGCGAGGTGACCTGACTGGGGCGGCCGAGACACCGGTCGCTGGATGGCCCCGGATCGCGACGAGCGCCGTCTACGGCGAGGCGACGAGGTCCCGAACCGAGAGGACCATGATGCCACACAGCACCACGGCGATCCCCGCGGTCCACAGCGCGGAGAGAACGGCGGCGGTGCTTGCCGGACTGAACACTCCCGCGACACTCAGCAGGGTCACCGCTCCGCCGGCCAGCAGGGTCAGGCCGCGCGTGCTCGGACGACCCTCCGAGGCCCGCTCTGTCACGGCGTTTCTGGCCGTCCGGATCATGCCTTTGTCGGTCGCTTCCGGCGTGGACACCGCGTCGCGGGCGGCGTCACGGTCGGTGAACAGAAGCCACTCCGAGAAGGCGTCCGAGACGGAGCCGAAGGTGTCTCGTGGCTCTCCCTGGGCGTCGGCGGCGCGCACGGTGTACATGATGCCGTCAGTGACCTGGGCGACGCTACCGTGACCGACCTCCTCGACGACCCGCTCGTAGGCCGTTCCGTCGATCTGGGACGGCGCCGGCACGTCGATCGGCCCCGTCCACGCCTCGCCACAGATGTCCAACACGAGGTGCAACGACCCGTCCTCGGACTCGACGCTCTCGATCGGCACCCTGCACGGTGCGTGGGATGGGTCGTCGTCCCCGTCGCCCGACTCGTACGCCTCCACCCGACGCAGCGCGACGACGTACCGCTCGGGGAGGTGTCGGCTGAGGCGTCGCTCGTCCACCCGTGAGACCGGGGCGACGACGAGGTCGGACAGGCCCGCTTCGGGCACCGACAGGCGTCGCAAGCGCGGCCCCTCGAACGCGATCGCGACGGTGTCGTCGACGATGCAGTCGAGGTCTTGGGTCAGCGGTCGCCCGACGGAGGCGTACAGTTTGCGCAGGTCACCCAGACCCTCGCGGTCGATATCGAAGCCGATGACGAACGCGGTGCCCTCGACGGGCGACAGCTCCACGAGCACGCGGTCGACGCTCGTGACGCCGACGTCCGTCACCGTCGCGGGGACGCGCCGACCCTCCGCGAGGTTCCGGTAAACCTGATACTCCGCTTCTAACCGGGCAAGGTCGGAGGTTGCCGACCCAGGGGTTTCCCTGCCAGTCATGCGGCAGTTTCACACGGAGTGACACTTTAGTATGGGCCGCGAACTCGCAGTAACCTCAGCGTTTGCGCCGACGGCGTGAGTCCCCCGGGGGGACCACCACAAGACAAATACGTCTCGAACCCTGGTAACACATGGCACGGTTCGCTGTGGTCACGCCCACCCCCGACAAAGGTGACATCGCGTGAGATCCCCAGACCCCGACGACCCCGAACGCGTCCTCCGCGAGGACGACGACTGGCCGCTCATCCTCGCCGGTACTGCCATGCTTTTCGTCCTGATCCTGCTGACACCGCTGGTGGTCGGCCTGCTTACCTGACCGTACACCGGGCAGTCCAGGTCGACCCCGGAACCGAGAACTCCGACCCGGGGACCCTACAAGTCCCCGCTGGAGTTCAACACGCCGCCGATCGCACCACAGACGACCGGAAAGACGACACCGGCGAGTAGTATCGCCGGGATCGTCTCGGGGGCGACGCTGACGTTGGCGCCGAACGCGGTTTCGTCCACGGTGAAGACGAACGTTCCCGCCACCGCAAGCGGCAGGTATCCGGCGACCACCGCGGCGCCAGCCGCCACCGAGGGCCCAGAGGTCCGCCCGGCGGCGACGTACCCGGCGCCGACCAGCACCACGACGACCGCGAGCGTCCACAGCGGGCGTGGGATGGTCAAGTTCATCGCCTGCGCGAGGGTGTTCTCGGTTTGGGTAGTGGACATGCCCGCCCCCGACGCCGACGTCTCCGTTGCGACGAACTGGGCGTTGTAGAACAGCCACCCCACGACCTCGAACACGTACTCGTTCGTGTCCACCGAACTCCTGTCACTCTCGACCAACACGAACGCGAACGTCACCAGGTATCCGGCGAGGTAGGCGAGGACACCCATCACTGCCCCCGTACCGACAGAGAGACCCGAACTCGACTCACCACCCGTCTGCCCCGCTGAGTGTGCCATACACACCCAATGGAGACCACTGATAAAAGTCGTCTGCCCGTTCGGGAGCCGGCGTCCTGAAGGAACTGCCGACGGGCCACGTCCGGTGTCTGAACCGGCGAGACGGGGCGACACCGACTCGTGGACGGTAGCCGGCCTGAGCGATGGAGTCCGCCGCACCCATCGTGGCGGTCGACGCCGGCGTGACGGTGACCCTGATCGGCCATGGGGGTCGCCGTCGCAGCCACGGAGTTCGCCGAGTTGCTGGTCGGTGGCATCGGGTTCTTAGCCGGTGTCGCACTCACCGCCCACGGCCTGTTCGACGGGATCGAGACCGCCGTCGCCGCCGGAACCACGGATCGAGACCGCGCGCTCCGGACCGAGGACCGCTAGTACCACGCTTGGAGGGTCGTTGGAGACCCGGCACCCGGCGTAATTATGTAATCTCGGGGTGATCGCTGGTGAGAATATTACACAAGACGCATCTCAGCGGGCCGACCGCGCCCGAGATATTAAGTCACCGTCGGAATGATCTCCCGTATGATCGAGATATCGGAGAAGCTACGGTCGCTGTTCACCGGCCGGGTCCGCGAGCGTGACGGTCGGTACGTTATCGAGGTGCCGGCGAGCGAGGTCGAACACGACGCCGTCGCCGTCGGGGAGCGGTACCGAGTAGCCCTCGTCGAGACGCACCGCGGGGAGAGCGACGACGCCGGTGAGAGCCGGTCGGGGTCATCAAGGAGGTCACGGAACGACGGAGCGCCGACGCCGCCGGTCGACGAGGGCGAGGTGCGCCAGGTCGTCGTCGAGAGCGTCGGGGACCAGGGAGACGGCATCGCGAAGGTCGAGCGCGGCTACGTCGTCATCGTGCCCGACGCCAGACCGGGTGACGAGCCCACCGTGGAGATCGAGGAGGTCCAACAGAACGTCGCCTTCGCACGGGTGATCGAGGGCCGGGAGCGGTCCCGCTGAGTCGGGTCGGCCACCGGTCTTTCTCGCCGTATCTGAGACGACGCGAGAGGGTTATATCAGTTAGACCGGACCATCGGGTATGCGACGGCGGAAGTACCTATCGACGGCGGGAACGCTTTCGATCGGAGCGACCACAGGTTGTCTCGGTCTGTTCGGCGGCGATGAGACCACCGAGGCCGAGGTGGCGATGGAGGAGTTTGTTACCGCGGTCAGGGAGGACGACACCAGGGCGGCGAACGACCTGGTCGCGGACGACGGCGAGATCGGTCGCTGGGGGCGGGCGGCCGTGCTAGAACTGTCGGCCTTCGAGCCTCGACTCGTTGGATTCGACGTTGTCGAGGAGGGCGACGGTCGGGTGGTGGCCGACGTGACCGTCGAGGTACAGGGCAGCGGGCAGACGTTCGAGGAGACCGTCCGGTACGAGTTCCGGGAGGTCGACGGCGAGTGGAAACTGTGGCGGGCGGTCGGCGATGGACTCCGGTAGTGACCCGTCAGGCGTCGGCCCGAAGTGACATTCTCCCCGCGGTGAACGGCGGGGCTCCCCGTACCACAGATAGTGTCGGTAGTTGTGTTAGTATTGATAGTAGCGCGTTGAACTTAATATTGTTCGAATTCTTTCGGATAATATGTCTTCGACAGAAAGTCGAGACGGCACGGGACGTAACTGGACGGCGCTCGAGGAGGAGGGTCGCTGATGGCGGACGAAACCCGGACCGTGGGCATCGTGGTCCTCGCCATCGTGACGGCCATCAGGGGGGTTCTCGGGTTCGTCGGGGCAGCGGCGCTGCTCGCGGTCGGGGGTGCCGCCGGCGGGAGCGCCGGGGGAGTCGTGTTCGTCTTCGGCCTGATCACGGCGGTGCTTTCCTTTCTCCTGCTGTTCGTCGCGGCGGGACTCTGGACCGGCAGTTGGGCCGGTTGGGTGCTCGGGGTGGTGGTGTTCGGGCTGAACGCGCTGCTCGGTGTCCACCAGTTCCTGACCGCGACGGCCATAACAGGCGGCGACATCGTCATCCTGGCCATCGACGTGGTCGGCCTGCTGTACCTGGTCGCGGTCCGGAACCGCTTCGGATCGAGCGGCGCCAGTGACCGCTCGGTGCCGGACCCCCCACACCGCCGGTGACTGGGGTCGGCGCTGAGCGCGTGAACTGTGACGCACTGGAGAGGTGACCGAGACCGACGCTGGAGGCGTCACTCGACTGCCGCGATCCGGTCGAGGTCCGACCGCACTCGGGGGAGCACCGCCGCCCGACGCTCGCTCGCGAACCACTCGTGGCCGCCGTCGTACAGGCGGACCCGGTCGCTCGGGGCGTGGTCACCGATCGCCCCGACGTCGACGACCCGGTCCCGCAGCGAGCAGTACACCACGCTCCCCGGCCGGAACGGTGGCAGCGTGCGCTGGGCACGCCTGATCGCCCCGAGCCACGCGGGGGAGACGCCACGGTCGGCGGCGCGGTCCCGCTCCGGGCCGACCAGTTCGCCGACCGTCGACGGGTCCGACCGGACGGGGATCACCCGGCGGCTGACCGGCAGGCGGGCCACCAGGGGCAACACCGTGCCAGCGAGTCCCTCCGTCGAGAGCCCCCAGAACGGGCTCATGTACACTCGCGGGGCGTCGGCAGGGAGATGGGCAAGCACCAACCCGCCAAGACTGTGTCCCGCGCGTGCGTCCGGGTGGATCCGGTCGTCCACCGCGGTGACGGGGTCCCGGTAGTCGCGCTCGAAGTCAGTCCCGTTCTCCGGCAAGGCGACCGCGTGGACGGTCCAATCCGCCGCGAGGCGGTCGACCAGCCAGTCGACGACGGGATGGTCCGGACGGTTCCCCCACCCCAACACCAACAACAGGTCGCGGTCGGCGTCGCCACGGCGGTGCACCCGGACGGTCCGGTCCAGTTCCGCCCGGGAGTAGCCGCCAGTGTCCGGCGTGTCGGACACCACCGTCAGCGGGCGCCGCCCGACGGGACGGCTCTCACCTGGTGGTCGGGTGGCGAGCGGGGCGGTCGCGTGTGGTCGTCGGAACGCACACGCTCGGCGCTGTGACCGTCGCGACACGGCGTCTCGTCGTTCATGTGGCCGCTGCGGGGCGAGGGGGCATAAGCGAGACGGGCGGTTGATGTACGGGGCGAGCGCAGGAGTGGTATGACGGAGATCGCAGTCGGGTCGGTCGCGGCCGACTCGGGCGAGACTGAACGCGGCGGCCTTCGGGTGACGGACCTCCCGACGGGGGCGAGCGAACGGCTACCGGTGGCGGTCGTCAACGGCGAGCGCGACGGGCCGACCCTGTGGGTGACGGGATCGATCCACGGCGACGAGGCGACGGGGCTGGCGGTCGCCCAGGACCTCGTCGAGGCGCTGTCGCCCGGGACGGTACAGGGGGGAGTGGTCGTCGTGCCCACGCTGAACCCCGCGGGACTGCGCCGGAGCACACGCACCTCGTACTACGGCGACGAGGACCCCAACCGGACGTTCCCGGACCCGGAGAGCGAGCGGTTCGAGCCACCGAGCGTGCAGGAACTCGCCAGCGAGCGGGCCTTCGAGGCGTTCACCGAGACGGCGCCGGCGGACGCCCTGCTCGACCTGCACACCGCCACCGTCGGGTCGATGCCGTTTGTCATCCGCGACCGCGTGCTGTACGGCGAACGCCGCGACGAGGCGACTGCCGAGACCCTCGCCGACCGACTCGCGGCGCTGGCCGAGGCCACGGAGATGCCGGTGGTCACGGAGTACGGCGCCGACGCCTACACCGGACGGGCGCTCCAGCGGTCGACGGCCGGCGCGGCGCTGAACGCCGCCGGGATCCCCGCACTCACCCTCGAACTCGGCAGCCACAGCGTCGTCGAGGAGGCGCACCGGCGTCTCGGCCTGGCCGCCGTCTGCCGTGTGGCGGTCGAACTCGGGACGCTCGACAGGGTGCCGCCGGGCGTGGCGGACGTCTCCCGCTCCGCCCCGGTCACGTACGCGGTCCGGCGGCACCGCGGCCCCCGAACTGGCACCGCTGGGGTCTGCCGGCACGCGGTGTCAGCCGGCGACGTCGTGGAGGCGGGCGAGACCGTGGCGCGAGTCGTCACCGCCGCCGGCGAGCCCTTGGAGACTGTCGAGACCGACCACGCTGGCTACGTCCTCGGTCGGCGCGACGGCGTGGCGGTGTACGAGAACGACGCCGTGGCGAGCCTGGCGGTCCGAGACGACGGTGCCCTGGTCGTCCCACGCGACCCGGACACCGGGGACGGCTGAGACTGAGTTCGACCGGCAGGAGTGGGCTCGGGACCTGTCGGCCAGACGACGGTCGTCGGCGCTCGGGGACCAGGAGGAACCACAAGGGGTGTGTGTCGAAGCACATTTACTGGTCGCGTGAAGGTTATCGGTGAGGTGTTCGTCCCGGACGCTGAGGACGTGATCGCCATCCACGAGGACATCGTCTCGGGACGGGCGGACTCGGAGCCAGGCGTCCGGGCACCGGGCCAGGTCGAGTCGGCGGTGGCCGCCGTGACCGATGGCCACTTCGGGCGCGTGCCGGGGTCGGTACACGCGACGGCGGCGCTGCTCTGCCGGCGACTCGTCGCCGGTCACCCTTTTGTCGACGGTAACAAGCGCACGGGACTGAACACCGCCGTCCTCCTCTGTGCCGGTAACGGCGTGTTCCTCGACTACGACGACGAACCTACCCGGACGCTGCTCAAGCGAATCGCCGTCGACGAGAGTAGCGTCGGCGCCGAGGAGGTGACGGCGTTTCTCGAGTCGGTCGCCGTCCGCTTCGAGAACCTGTCGGCGGTCGTCGACTCGGACGGAGGCGGTGGGACAGACGTACCCCCGAGCGAGTGGCGCCGACTACGGTCGGTCGTCCGGTCGAGCGACGGCGAGCGACGTCGGGCCACCGTTCGCGAGTTGGCCGCCCTCGACCGCCAGCGCAACGCGGAGACCTACGACCGGCTCGCCACGGAGTGACAGCGCCCGCGTGCGCAGTCGTAGCTCATCGGAGTCTAAATCACGCCGCCCGAGGTCCCGGCGACGCCGCCACCGGGGCGTGGGTCGGGCCGCCTGCCGACTCCGGTGCCTTCCGACCCCGTGCCAGTCGAATCCACCGTCGTCTCCGCTGGCGAAAAAAGCGTTTGTACCGTTTTCTCACCCCGGAACCGGGGTCCGGTGACGGGAATCCGTTGTTGAGGATGACGCACGTGGTGCCCGGGCCGCTCACATCGACGAGACGCCGACACATCGATAGAGGAGGGTGGGTGAGTGTCGTCCCGTCCGGAACACTTCGATAGAGGGGAGACACTGTCGGTGTGGGCCGAACCGTGACACATCGATAGAGGAGGGTGGGTGCGGGTCGAGTCAGGACGGGGCGATGGAGGAGAACGGACTGGGGCGGTCCAATGGGGGTGTGAGATATCACGAGCGGGACCCTGGTCGGGGACGCGTGGACCCCGGGAGACTTGCGACACCACCCAGGGCACGTCTAGGAGGTGTCGGGAGGATCG
The DNA here is from genome assembly GCA_964593395.1 of uncultured Halobacteriales archaeon. Lineage (GTDB taxonomy): Archaea > Halobacteriota > Halobacteria > Halobacteriales > SW-7-71-33 > SW-7-71-33. Next base: position 2,583 of record CAZQHW010000003.1, on the reverse strand, counting down.
TTTGGAAGCACGTGGTCGGCGACGCCCCTGCCGCCCGAACACATCGATGGAGGGGCGTGCCATCGAACTCCGAAGCGACGACGGGTTGGGAGATGTCGTGAGACCGAAACGAGTGGGCGTGGAGACATCGGTGTCTAGCGCCGCGGGCGGAACACATCGATAGAGGGGTGTGTTTCGAGCGCGGGGGCACCTCGGTTACGGGTAGCGATCTGCACTTGAACTGAGGGTCAGTCGGCAGACAGCCGTTGACGCGAGCCGACCGATTCTGGCGGTCTGACACCCCTCTGCCAGCAGATTACACATCGATAGAGGGGTGTGCGCAGGGGGCGTCACCGTTCGGGTGCGTCCACAGGAGAGTGTCCTGCCAGGTGAGAGAGTCCACGCTCGGGGACGGTGGCGGCGGGTGACGGGGCCGACACGGGAGACGGTCGGAGGTACTCTTGTATGAACCACGCCCGGTCGACGAGGACGAGGCTCACCGTCATCCCGACGATGACGGCGGCATTGAACGAGAGGCGATCGTTGGCGACGACCTCGGCGTACCGCTTCGCCACGCCGTACCGCTTCGTCGGTCTCTCGACCCGGACGGTGTCGTCCCGGCCGGGGTGGTCGCCCGTGGATCCCACGTCGGTTGATCCCACCCCCGTACGTGCCCCTCGGATACGACTGCTCGGGTCGGGATTCGGCGAGACGATTGATCGCCGGGGGATGACCCCCGCTAGTGAGATCATCGCGAGAGACCGGCAGAGGCCACCGGCGGAACACATCGATAGAGGGGTGTGTTCGATACCGAAGGTCGAGAACGCTGACCTGCAGGATTTCAAGCCTACTGCCGAACTCGTCGTTTGGAACCCGTCGCGTCAGGGGAGTGTGTGGCCCAGTTCGACGGCCCACGCGTGACCACACACCAGGGGTGGGGCGGGGAACACATCGATAGGGGGGTGTCCGGTGTGAACGGCGGCTGCCATCTCTGAGAGTCGGAACCGGAGACTGGGGGGTGTCCGCCGGTCGCGTCAGTTGGTTTGCTTGACCTGTGCGCGGGCGACGGACTGGACCTCCTCGTCGGAGACGCGGTCGAGGTCTGAACTCTCTCGCAGGGTGCGGACGATGGTTCCCGGGCGCTCCCCGAAGCGGAACTCGAGGAACATCCCCGACTTCGGGCCGTGACTGCGGCGCTCGAAGTCCACCAGCGAGTAGGTGGTCATCTCTTTCATCTTGTTGATGTAGGTCTCCTGCTGGTACTGGTCGGCCCCGAGCGAGTCCGTGAGAAACTGGTAGACGGAGTAGCCCGAGGTGGAGCGGGCGCTACCGTCCTCGGTCTCCTGGGCGACGGCGGCGGTAGCGTACAGGCAGAGTTTCTTCTGGTTGCTGATGCCACGGACCACCTCGAGAACGCGGTTCTTCTCGACCTTGTCCTGGGCCTCGCGCACGTGGTCGGTGACGATACGGTCGTCACCCTCGCGCTCGGCGAGTTCGCCCGCGACCCGCATCAGGTCGATCGCCTTTCGGGCGTCACCGTGGGTCTGTGCCGCGACCGCCGCCGCCAGGGGGATCACCTCGTCGTCGAGCACGCCCTCGCGGAAGGCGTCGGTCCGACGCCGCAGTATCTGGCGGAGCTGGTTTGCGTCGTAGTCGTCGAAGTGGACGTCCTCGGGGGTGAACGAGGACTGTGCCCGCGACCCGACGGACTCCATCATCTTCGTGTCGTTCGAGATGGCGACGACCGAGACGTGGGCCTCCAGTTCGTCGTTGGCCTCCGCCCGCGAGAGGTTGTACAGGAGACGCGAGAAGGCGGGTTCTTTCTTATCCCGACGGCCGACGAGCATGTCGAGTTCGTCGAGAACGAACACGACGGTGTCGAAGTTCTCGTTGATGATGCGGTACAGTTCGTCCCACTTGTCCTTCGTCGCGACGCCGTGTTTGGGCACCTCGACCTCGACACTGGCCTCGGCGGCGGCTTGCTCTGCGAGTTCGTAGATCGCGACACCCAGGGTGTCGAGGTCCTGACAGTTCACCTCGATCGTGCCGAAGCTGATGTCGCGAGACTCGCAGATCTGGGTGAGTTTCTTGCAGACTGCCTTCGTGATGAGGGACTTCCCGGTGCCGCTGGGACCGTACAGAAACAGGTTCGGCGGGCGGTTGTCGCCCAGGGCGACCCTGAGCATCTTCGTGACCTCCTGGAGTTGTTGGTCGCGACCGACGATACGGTCCTCGCCGACGATGTGGTTCGGGTCCAGCAGTGACCGGTCGCGGATCAGTCCTTCCTGCTCCTCGTACTCGAGCATCATCTCCTCGATCGACGGGGAGCCGTCGTCGGAGAGTGACGCCGACTCGGCGTCGCTCACCTCCGCGTTCCCCCGGTCTCCCCCGTACTGCGAGTCGGATTCGTCGGCGCCCATGCTTCGGCCCAATACAACCAAATGACAAAAACGTTGTGCAACCCCTATCGAAGTGTGATTTTGCGAGTGAGCCCGCATATCGGTGCGTGAGTCGATTTACTCGTGGAACGTGAGCGAATACCGCGGAGGCTCTGACGATGTGTTCGTCCGACGAGCGTCTGACGCGACAACGGACGGAGAGACG
>CAZQHW010000002.1:0-48340 GCA_964593395.1 uncultured Halobacteriales archaeon | reverse complement strand
GCACGCCAGAAATGACGCCGTCGATATCGTATTCCTCTAACGCGTCGTTGAGCGCGACCGTCTTCAGCAGGTGGTTGCCGACGTACGTGTCGAGCAGGAACGGGAAACTGTCGTCTTCGTACTCGAGGATGTTCCGGACGTGGTGCTGGTTGTGCTCTGAAAGTTCGTCGACGGGAACCTCGTCACCCGGCTCGAGGTCGTTGGCGTCAACGTAGTCGCCGACGTCCTGGTTGCGGGCGAACATGACCTCCAGATTCCAGCGGTCGGCCCAGCGGTCGACGAACTCCATCAGGGAGTCGAAGTGCTGGAAGTGGTCGATGAACACCGTCGGCGGCGTCTCCAGGTCGTACTCCTCGACGACCTCGTTGACGAGATACAGCGTCAGCGTGGAGTCCTTTCCGCCGGTCCACATCACGGCGGGGTTGCGGTACTCCTCCAACCCCTGGTGGACTATCTCGATGGCCTTCTCGATCTTGCGGGCGGTCCCGGGGTAGTCCTCCGGGGACTCACCGTCGCCGGCGTCGTAGTCGACGTCGAGGTAGTCGGGGAACGACTGCTGTTCTGACATCGGATAATGAGATGTAATTACTGGGTAAAGTGCTTTCCGTCTCGCCGGACGCTCGTGAGCGGTTGGCAAGGGGGGCCGAAGCCGACGAATCCTTGTGGTCGCGGGTCCGATACAAAAACGATGTACACCGGGAAGACAGGCAAGCCGTGCTGTCTCTGCGGACGGGAGGAGACGGCGACGCGACTGGACCTGCCACCGCGGGCCATCCCCGAGATGAAGCACTCGGGACCGATCGCCTGGCGCGACGTGGAGGGTGAGGTGTCGGTGCACTTCTGTGCCGACGACTGGGAGACGGTGCGTGACGTGGTGCTCGACGCCGGCATGTCGCCGCTTGGGCGGTGTAACGCCGCGCGGGCGGACTTCGACCTGCGGGCGGACTTCGAGGCGCTGCTGAACGACCGCCGCGAGGAACCCGACCACACGGAAGTGGAGCAGCGCCTGCTCGACCGCGCCAGCGAGGCGGACGAGAACGGGGCGACCGACCGCGAGCGGGTGCAGGGCTGGCTGGTGCGACACGTTCTCGCGGACACTGCGTCACCGGGTGTCGACACGCAGGAGTGACGACCCGAGTCCGTGGGGGGACGAGGCCAGCGCCGAGGGTTTTATGACGCTGCTAACGGTAGCAGGCGGCAGTGAGGGCACGCGACAGGCGGTCCTCGTCCACCGACAATGTCATCGGACACTGAGGTACTCGTTGTTGACGACGAAACCCGACTCGCCGACCTGTTCGGGGCCTGGCTCCAGGCGGAGTGGGCCGTCGAGACTGTGTACAACGGCGAGGACGCGCTTGAGGAGATGGGCGACTCCGTCGAGGTCGTTCTTCTCGACCGACGGATGCCCGGCCTGTCGGGCGACGAGGTGCTCGTGGAGATCCGTGACCGCGGCTACGACTGCAGCGTGGTCATGATCACCGCCGTCGACCCCGACTTCGACATCGTCGAGATGGGGTTCGACGACTACCTCGTCAAGCCGGTGTCGAAGGAGGACCTGCTCGACATCGTCGACACCGTCCACACCCGCTCGGACTACGAGTCCGAGGTGCGGGAGTACTACTCGCTCACCTCGAAAAAGGCACTGTTGGAGGCGGAGAAGTCCGAACGCGAACTCGAGGACAGCGGGGAGTACGGCGACCTCGTCGACCGCGTCGGCGACCTGTCCGCCCGCGTCGACGACCACATCTCCGGCATGAACAACCACGAGGACTTCGTCGGCGCCTTTCAGGACCTTCCTGGCGACGACGAGATGCCCGACGTCGACATCTCAAAGGACTGACCCGCGGTTCGGGACACGGGGGACACCCCGTGACCGCCTACGACTGACCCTGGGACAGTGTCGACGGTCGTCTCGCGACGACCGAGAACGCGGCGTCAACGAGTGCGTTCCGGACTGTTTTAGTGAGCAGCCGTCGTGATCGCAGTATGACGATCTTCAAGCGTATCTTTCCCGAGTGGCTGGAGACCCGGCACGTGATCCTCGGGGTCCACACCGCCGTTGGCTTTGGCTTCTTCGGGCTCGCGACGGTCCTCTACCTCGCCGGCAGCGAGTTCGAAGCCGCCCTACGAGCGGCCGTCGGCGTCGGGGCACTCCTGCTTGGCGTCTACCTCTACCGCTGAACGGGGCCGGGCCGCCTGGCACACCCGGCGAGCGCCCCCGCAGGACCGGACGGGTTTAGTCGCCGCGGCGACTCCTGTTCTGTATGTACCTGGCGGACAAGACCTGGCCGGAGTTGGGTGACTACGTCGCCGAGGAGTCACTCGCCGTGGTGCCACTTGGCTCGACCGAGCAACACGGTCCCCACCTGCCGGAGGGCACCGACCACATCATCGCCGAGGCGCTGGCCCGGGCGGCGACCGACCGGACGGGGCACCTCTGCACACCGCCGGTGACCGTCGGCGTCAGCCCCCACCACCGGCAGTTCCACGGGACGATGTGGGTCGACGCCCCCGTGTTCCGGGACTACGTCGAGTCGCTCACCCGGAACCTCGCGTACCACGGCGTCGACCGCGTCGTCTACGTCAACGCCCACGGCGGCAACGTCCAGCACCTCCGGGAGGTGGGCCGGCGGGTGCGCGACGACGGCACCGCCTACGCGATCGAGTGGATGTGGAACAATTCGATCCCCGACCTCGTCGACGAACTGTTCGAGCACCCCGGCCCCCACGGCGGACCGAAGGAGACCGCGATGATCATGCACATCGCGCCCGACCTCGTTCGCGAGGAGCAGGTCGAGGCGGCAAAGGAGGGCGGTCTCGTCGACTGGCAGGAGGACGACGACACGGTGGTCCACGGCGCCCGCACGTTCTACGACGCGATCGAGAACACCGACAACGGCGTTCTCGGCGACCAGACCGACGCCTCTCCCGAGGCGGGTGAGCGACTGTTCGAGGCGGCGACCGACCAACTCGTCGCCCTGCTACAGTGGCTGGACGACCAACCGACGGCGGCGCTGTTCCCGCGCGACCACGTCGACCCACAGCCGGGCAGTCGCCGGCAGTGACCCTCACCGCGCCGTCGACCGTTCGAGCGGCCGGGACGGACCCGACCACCGTGATACGCACCGCCGCGTTTTATTCCATTCCGGGGAGAGGCACCGACTGATGAGCACGACCGACGCCGGCGAGACGGGCGTGGGCCCAGAGGCAGTCGCGCTCGGGGTGGTGACTGTCGTGGCGGTCGCCTCGCTGCTGGTCGTCAAGTTAGGCTGGGTCATCGCGTTCGACGCGACGGGACTGGACCGCAGCCTCCCGGAGCAGACGTTCACCGTGGTGTTGCCCGCACTCACGGTGGCGGTCGTGCCGGCAGCCCTCGCGTGGTACCTGTACGGGCGGCGGACGGCGCTTCTGGGTGGCGGCGCTCTCCTCGTTGTGACGGCGGTCGTCGCCGCGATGCTGCCGGGGGTTGGCGCCTGCGGACCGAGTTGCTAGTCGCCGGGCGACGGTCACGGGGCACCACCCATTTTTGTCCCGCGGGTCGTCAGTGGCCGTATGGTCGACGTGCTGGCGGACAAGCGGACGGCGACCAGGTTCCGCATCCTGGTCGAGATCGCCGAACGCCAGCCGGCGGTCTCGCAGGGTGAGATCGCAGAGGCCGTCGGCGTCACCAGCCAGGCCGTCAGCGAGTACATCCGCGAGTTGGCCGAGGAGGGCTACGTCGAGCGGGAGGGCCGGTCGCGCTACCGGGTGACGAAGGAGGGCGTCGACTGGCTGTTCGGTGCCGCCGAGGACGCCCGCCGCTACGTCGAGCACGTCACCCAAGACGTGTTGAGCAGCGTCCGCGAGGACGCTGCCGTCGCCCGCGAGCCGATCGCCGAGGGTGACCCGGTCACGCTGTCGATGCGGGCTGGACTGTTGCACGCCGTCCCCGGCGACGAAGGGCCCGCCACGGGGGTGGCGACGACCGACGCCGACGGGGGCGAGGCGGTCGGCGTCACCGGCTTCGAAGGGGTCATCGACTACGAACCGGGCGCGGTCAGCGTCCTCCAAGTGCCCGGGGTCGGCGCCGACCGCGACGTCGAGGCCGACCGCCTCCGTGACACCTGTGGCGCCGTCTCGACGGTGACCGCCGCCGGGGTCGAGGCGGTCGTCGCGCTGCGCGAGGCCGGGGTGGAGCCGGACACCACGTTCGCGCCGGGCGAGGCGGCCGCCGACGCCGCTCGCCGGGGACTCGACGCCGCGGTCGTCACCGCGCCCGACGGCGTGGGCCGCGTGACCGACGCCCTCCGTGACGCCGGCGTCGACTACGACGTCTCCTCGCTGCGCTGAGCGTGACCGTCGGCGCTCACCTCGCCGTTGTCGGCGTGTTCTCGCACCGTCGCGTAGGCGTCTTGGAGCCGCTTGAACGCCTCCTCGTCGCCGCCGTGGTCGGGATGGACCTCCTTTACCCGCTCCCGGTAGGCCGAGCGCACGGTCTCGCCGTCGGCGTCCGGCGGCAGTCCAAGAACGGCGTAGGCAGGCCCGACCGCCTCGGCGTCTCCGGCTCCGGGTCGGTCCGCCCCCCAGTGAGCGTCGTCGAAGGCCGGGCCGCGACCGCCACGGGAGCCGGTGGTCGCGTCCACGCCGTCGGCGTCGGCGTCGCGCTCGAACCCCACGTCGGGCGTCTCGAACGGCAGCCGGGTGCCCAGGGCGACGCCGGGCATCTCGTGTTCGACGAGGATCGGGTGGACCGGTGACTCCCGCAGCAACAAGTACGTCCGGGCGTCGAAGGTGACGGCCACGTCGCGGTCGGAAAGCAGGAACGCCACCTCGCGACCCTCGGCGGCGGCGTCCTCCTCGAACGGCTCGTCGATTGCCTGCAGGTAGTAGCGAATCTCCTCGCGTCGGAGTCGCTCGCCGCGGACCCGGTCGTCGGTCTCGCGCCGCCGCGAGGGGAACAACCGCTCGCCGGCGAGAAAGGCGCCGAGAATGAGCACGGCGAACAGCGCTCCCAGGAACAGCCCGGCGAGCAGCCAGGTCGGCACCCCCGACAAGAGCGCGAGTCCAAACACACCGCTCATACGGGGTGGCAGCGTCAAGAACCTGTCCACCTCGGGCGGGGGGCGGGTCAGCCGCCCGCGCCGGTGCGTCGCTCGACTGCAACCTCCACGCGAACGGCGTCGGGGAAGTCCTGGCCTGCGATCCGCCGGACGAGTTCGTCCCGACCCACGATCTCCAGTTCGCGCTCGTACACCGTGTACCGCCACGTCCCGAAGGTGTCCCCGGTCGCGACCGCGGCGTCGTCCTCGCTGGCCGCCCCGGGCGGGGACCGACGGTACCGCGGCACGGAGAGGTCCGTCGGGGACCGCGAGTGTGGGCCGGTCAACTCGATGCCCTTTCGCTCTGCGGTCTCCTTTATGTCCGCGACCACACGGTCGAGGGCGTCCCGGTCACCGCTGGTCAGCCGCATCCGCGTCACGAAGGCCACACACGACGGTGCGACGCCGCCGTAAAAAGCGCACCGCGATCCGGACGCCGGCCACACCGCCTCGACATGCCGGGGCGACGGACACGAGCGCGACGCCACGGGCCCGTCAGCCGGCGACTCGCCCGCCGGAGCCGACACGCCGGTAGAGGACGGCGCCGGCGAGAACGACTACGAGAACGGCGACGACGAGCGAGGCGACGCCGGTTCCCGGGTCGTCGGCACCGGCGACGCGGGCGACGGCGCTGGGGCGGTCGTCGACGGTGTTGCCGGCCTCGTCGGCGGCCCGGGACAGCGTGGCCTCGTAGCGGCCCGGTTCGTCGGCGTCGACGCGGGCGAGGTAGGTGAACCCGGGGCCGCGCCGGACGAGGTCATCGCCGGAGAGACGACGCTCGCCCGCCGGGCCGTCGACGACGACCGTCGTCGCCGAGCGGTCGAGACGCTCGTCGGCCCGGAACCGGACGACGACCGAGTCGCCCTCGACGTCGGCGTCGAACGTCTCGACGCCCGGAGCGCCCTCGTCGACGCCCGGGAGCGAGGGTACGGTCACGCTGACGGCGTTGTCGGTGCGGTGGCGGTCGCCGGGGGCGTCGGCGACGACGGTCACCTGCTCGCCGGAGAGGTCCGCAGGCAGGCGCACGGCGACCCGGTCGCTCGACGCCGCCGGCAGGCCGCGGTCGAGTGTCGCCTCGGCGGTCGCGACCACCGCGCCGTCGTGGCGCACGCGAACGGGGTAGGTGCCCCGGGCGTCGCCGACGTTCGTGACGAGCACGGTCGTCAGGATGCGGTCCCCGGCGGGGCGAAACGTCACGTCGGGCGCGAACACCTGGAGGTCCGGGCGGAGTCCCCGGACGCGCAGGCTGTCGTTGATGTCGTCGGCGTCGGTCGCAGCGTCGACGGTGACCCGCGTGCCGGCGCGGTCCAGGCGGTCCAGGCCGAGCGTGAACTCGACCGTGCGGGTCTCGCCGACCCCGAGACGCCCGAGGCGACGCTCCTCGACGGGGCCGGCCTCGTCGGCCATCGTCGCGGTCACGTCGGTCGCGACGGCGCTGCCGCCGTTGGTGACCGTCGCGGACACGGTCGCCGTCTCCTCGCCGGTGCGCCTGGCGTCGACCGCCGTGACGGCGGCGTCGGCGCGGGCGCTCACCGCGCTGGTCGCGTTGTTGCGCTCGGAGCGTTCCGTCACCGCGTCCACTGGATCGGCGACGACCGTGACCTGCCCGCTCGCGGGTTCGTCGACGTCAACGGTCGCCGTCGCCCGCTCGCCGGGCGCCAGCGACCCGACTTCGCGGGTCGCCAGCGTCTCACCGTCGCCCACCACCCGCACGCGGACGGTCTCGGCGGCCAGTTCGCCGCGGTTCCTGACCGACAGTGACACCTGCAGGCGGTCGTCGTCCAGGCGGGCCGTCTGTGCGTCGGCGGTGAGGTCCGGGCGGAACTCGTGGGTGACGGCGAACACGTCGCGGTTCTGCTCGGGGCGGGTGAGTGCCCGTCCGGTGAAGGCGGCGGCGAAGCCGGTCTCGCCGCCGGCGACGGTCGTCTCGGCGAGGTCGAGGTCGGCGGCGGCGGTCCCGCCGACGACGTTCTCGGCGACCCACTCGCCGCCCTGCCGGGTGGCGTACACCAGATGCCGTGACTCGGCGCCGTCGGGCACGCCCCGGTAGGTGACCACCGGGAACCCGTCGCCCTCCGCGACACGGACGCCGCCGACGGCGGAGACGTCCATCGCGCCGGCGACCCGCTCGCTCTCGCCGCCTGCGCCGTACATCACCCGGGTCCGGTTGTCGACGGTGCCGACCCAGGCGACGCCGTCGGGGCCGACCGACAGCGACCGCAGGCCTCGCGCCTCGTAGCGGGCGACCTCGCGGAGACGGCCGCCCTCGCGGGCCAGTGTGACCACAGCACCGTCGCCGTCGGCCTGGGCGGCCGTCGAGTCCATGTACGCCACGCGGACGCGGTCGCCGGCGGCGACCCGGACCGGCACGCGAGGCACCGACCGCGAGTGCACCTCGCCCGGGCCGTCCCCGATACGGACGTGTTCGACGGCGAAGGAGCCGCCGTTGGAGTCGGTGACGCCGGCCCAGACGACCACGAAGCCGCCGTCGTGGGCCACGACGCGGGGCGCGACGTCCATCCCAGCGTCGTCGGTGAGCGGGCGCGGCTCGGACCACGTCCCGTCGGTCAGCCGCGAGTAGTACACCTCCGTGGCGTTCATCGCGTCCGCACCGGTCGCGTCCGGCCCCAGCGAGGTGTCGACCCGTGTCCAGACGACCATCGCCTCCCCGGTCGCCGCCGAGTACGCGACGGAGGGCTGTGAGTCGTACGCCGACCCGTCGGTCACGGTGCCGGCGTCGGTCCAGCCGTCGGGCCCGGCGGCGGCGACCCGGATCTGGCGGCCCGCAGTCTCGTCGACCGGTTCGTGACTCCACGCGAGGAGGTAACCGTCGTCGGTCGTCGAGAGCGACGGCTCACCGTCGGGCAGGCGGTCGGCGGTGATCACGGTGGCGCTGTCCGCCGCCCGGTCACTCGCGTTCAGGGCCGCGTCGAGGCCGGGGTCCAGTGACCCGGTCGCGACCGGCGCGGCGTCGGACGGGCCGGCCGCAAGTGTCGTGTTCCCGTCGGTGGACGCGTCGGCGCCGGTGTCGACGACGGGGTCGCCGACGCGGGCACCGGGCGACACCTCGCCCAGGTGTGGTTCGGCCTGGCGACCCACGTCCTCGGTGACGGTGTGGCCGGCGGCGGTGCGGACGGCCGCCGCGCCGGAGCCGATCCCGCTACCGACGGCGGGCCGGACCGAGGGCTGTAGGTCCCACTCGTGTGTCCGCTCCCACTTGTAGGGGTCCATCACGCTGGAGGGAACAAAGGGCACGTCGACTTTCACCCCGTAGTTGACGAGGAACTGCCCGGCGAGGGTGGGGTCGAACGGAACGACCTGCATGCGGTCGGTCTGCAGGGCGCCCTCGGCCCACGCGGAGCCGGTCTCGACCTCGTACTCGCCAACGGGGGTGTCGATCGCGGCGATCCGGCCGCCGGCCTCGCCGCGAAGGCTCACCTCTCCCTGGAGGCGGGCGTTGACCGTGTCCGGCTCGAAACTGGGGGCGATCCCACCGGAGACGGTCAGTTCGGGGCCGAACACCAGGTCGAGCGGCAGGCCGAGCGAGACGCCGGGCATCGGACCCTCGGGGCCGTCGAAGTCGAAGTCGACCTCGGTCGTCGGCAGCGGCACCACCCAGTCCTCCAGGTGATAGTTGCCGTCGATCGTGCCGCCGAAGGCGACGTTCGTGAGGTTCCACTCGGGGACGGTGTAGACGCCGTTGACCGAGACGCCGGTCTGGACGTTCGTCTCCTTTGGCGGGAACAGCAGTTGGGCGGAGCCGGCGCCGCCGACGGTCACCTGGCGCTGGCCGGGCCGGTACCGCAGGCGGAACTGGGTCGCAAAGGCCGCCTGACTCGGCGGCTCGATGTACTCCTGAACGTTGCCCGGGAGGTCGTACCCCTGTCCGGACTCGAAGGTGTCCGAGACGTCCTTTGCCCACGTCGGCCAGGTGACGGTCAGTTCGCAGTTGCCCACCGAGGCGGGCACGTCGGTCCCGTTGCCGTTTATCTTGTTGTACCCCTTGACCAGGTGGTCGGCGTTGACCAGATAGCCGACGAGTCCGTCGGGGGCGTCGGCCAGTTCGACCGGCACGGTCACCGTGTCGGTGCGGCCGCTTTCTGTCACCGCGGTCACCTTCATGACGCGACCGGGCTTGGGGAACTTCGCACGGGGCATGGTGAACCCGTCGGCGGGCGTGTCGTCGACGAAGGTCTCACCGCTGACGGTGAACTCGACGCGCTGGACCGACTCCGTGCCGACGGTCTCGGTCCTGACGACGCCGAGTTCGCCACAGTTGGCGAACAGGCCGATCGGCTCGAACACGGGGTCCTCCAGGCCGCTGACACCGGTGATGGCGACGCGGGGCCGGACCACCTCCACCTCGCGGGTGACGGTGCGGGTGTCGCCGTTCTCGTCGGTGACGGTCAGCGAGAGCGTGTGCGTCCCCGGACTGTCGTACCGGTGAACGGCGTACGGCGATGGGCCAGCCGTCGCCTCGCCGTCGCCGAACTCAAAGGCGTATCGCTCGATGCCGGCGGCGGCGGTCGACCCGGCGGCGCTCACCCGCACCGCCTCGCCGAGGTAGACGACGCCCTCGTCGCGGGTCCCCAGGTCGACGCGGGGGGTGATCGCCCCGCCGCTGCCGGCGACGGTCACCGTGTGGAGGGCGGTGTCACTGCCGGCGTCCGTCGTCACCGTCAGATGCACGTCGTGCGGCCCGGGGTTCTCGAAGGCGTGCTTGACGACGGCTCCCTGGGCGGTCGTACCGTCGTCGAACCGCCACAGGTAGGTGGCGTCGCCGGGCGTCGAGGAGCCGGAGGCGTCGAAGGTGACCGACTCGCCGACCGCCGCCGCCGTCGCGGAGGCGTCGATCCGCGCGGTCGGGCCGACACTCGCTCCGGAGACGTTCACCGTCTCCGTCGTCGTTGCAGTGTCGTTCTCGCCGACGACGGTCAGCCGCACGCGCTGGGCCCCTGGCCGCTCGAAGGTGTGCTCGACCGTCGAACCGCGGGCGCTGGTGCCGTCGGCGAACTTCCAGCGGTACGTCGCCCCCGGCGTCGGCGTCGCCTGCAGCGTGGTCGGTTCGCCGACGCTGGGTTCCCCGGGCGTGACGGTGAACTCAGCGCTCGGGTCGGAGTCGGCCGCGCTCCCCGAACGAACCTGGAGGGTGAACTCGCCGCCGCCGTCGACCGCCGTGACTGCGACCGCGACCTCGCCGTCTGACTCGACGGTGAGTCGCTCGACCGGACCGGCGCCCCGCGAGGTACGGTCGGCGTTGTCGAGCGTGGGACGGCTCCCGTCTTTACTCACGAGCAGGTCGAAGTCCGCACCGCTCGGTCCACGCAAGACGAGTGTCGCCTCGTCGCCGACCAACCGGGAGTCGAGCGTGAGCGTCTCCGTCTCGCCCTCCGAGAGACACCCCGTGACGGTGAGTCCGTCGGCGTCGGCCGCCGCGGTCGTCTCGCAGTCCTCGACCGACGGCGCGCTTCCGCCGGTGTCACTGCCGGTCGCTCCGACCGGGACCGGCGCCAGCACCCCGGCCAGCAACACCACCACCCCACACAGCAGCACTGCCGCGACACCACCCGGACGACGACCACTCGCCCGGGGAGACGAACCCGCTGACATTGGTAAGGTTCCTCACGCCCACAGTATATAAAATTTATCTATAATAAGTCTTAATTTAGTACTTTGTTATTGTAAAATATCTGTTCAGCGCCGCTCTTTGCGTTACTTTGTCGGTCGACTCGCCAGTAATTTCTCAGGTTGTTCTAACGGAGTCAGTTTCAGTTTAGAAACCTTCGAACGGGGATTCCCGGGGAGCACAGCGTCGGTATCCTCATTACGCCCGATCACTTACTGTCAGGTAATGACGGTCGAAGCGACGAGCGCCGGCGCGGTCCTGTTTCGGGACACGCGTGGTCGGCGCGAGTATCTGCTGATGAAATCACGCCCGGGCGACTGGGAGTTCCCGAAGGGCGGGGTCGAAGGCGACGAAGAGCTACAGCAGACGGCGATCCGGGAGGTAAAGGAGGAGGCCGGGATCGAGGACTTCCGCCTGCTCGACGGCTTCCGGAAGGACTACGACTACGTGTTCGAGGCAAACGGGGAGACGATCCACAAGACGGTCCACCTGTTCATCGCGAAGTCGTTCGAGGCCTCCGCCGAACTCAGCGAGGAGCACCGCGACCACCAGTGGCGGGACTACGAGCAGGCGGTCAACACCGTCACGCAGGACGGCCCCCGTGAGATACTGAAGAGGGCCCACGACTTTCTCGAGGAGCGAGAGACCTGATCAGGGGCCGGTGTCGGGCATGACGGTCCCGGTGTACGCCTGGAACAGCATCCCCAGCAGCATCGCCACCGACACCATCACGAGCGAGGCGACGATGGCGACGTTGCCAAAGGGCTGCATCCCGACACCGGCGGCGGCGATGCCGAGCAGGGCCAACAGGACGCTGACGACACCGAGTCGCACCCCGAGTTGGCCGACGGCGTCGACGAGCCAGGGCGTGTCCGGCTCCTCGACGCGCTGGCCGGTGCCCACTGCTGGCTCGTGCTGTAAGGACAACTGTGCCTCGTGCTCGGGGTCCGGGTCGGCCTCGTCCGGGCGCGGCGGGCGCACCTCGTCGTCGACCTCGGTGGGGTCGTCCACGCCGACGGCGCCGGTCACGGGGTCGAACCGATGTCGGCCCCGCTGGTGGTCGTGGTTTCGGGGTCGCCGGTCGTCGGACGCCTCGGCCTGGCGGTCGACAGTGTCCTCGGCCTCGTCCATACACGTCGGTGTCACGAGAAGGGCAAAAATCCGTCGCGACGTCGCAGGCGTCAGTCCGAGAGTATCTCGGGCGACACCGTGCGAGTCCCCTCGTCGAGGTGGCAGGCGGCCACCCGACCGGAGCCCCGGGAAGTGAGCTCCGGCTCCTCCACCTCACACACCGTCGTGAGGTCGGCCGCGAGCGTCTCGGCGGCGGCCCCGGAGCGACCGGTCACCAACTGGTCGAGCGCGTCCGACAGCGCCGACTCGGCGGTGGCGTCCGACAGCGACCGCGGGAGTTCGTACTCGTCGCGGACCCACCGCTTCAGGTCGGTCTCGGGAACGTCCTCGGTCGAGAGCTCCTCGGGGTTGTCGTACGACTGCTGGGACTCGATTGCTCCCACCTCGACGATGCTGTCGATGTCGACGGCGTCCATCTCGACCTGCTTGCGGAACTGCAACAGGTGTCGCCAGTCCTCCTGGGGCAACTCGACGCCCTCGGGGAGGATGACCTCCGGACACCGGGTGTGGAACCGGCAGCCGCTGGGTGGGTTCGACGGGTCGGGCACGTCGCCCGTGAGTTCGACGCCGAGTCCGCGGTCGGTCGGGTCCGGCGTGGGGATCGCCGACAGGAGCGCTCGGGTGTACGGGTGTTTTGGGTTCTCGAACAGTTCCTCCGTGGGCCCCACCTCGACGAACTCACCGAGGTACATCACCGCGACCCGGTCACAGATCTCGCGGACGACACCGAGGTCGTGGCTGATGAGCACCACGGCCAGCCCGAGTTCCTCCTGGAAGCCGTTTATGAGACGGAGCACCTCGGACTGGACGGACACGTCAAGCGCGCTGACCGGTTCGTCGGCGACCAGTAGCTTCGGGTTCACCGTCAGGGCCCGCGCGAGGCCGATACGTTGCTTCTGGCCGCCGGAGAACTCGTGTGGGTACCGCTTCATGTCGTCGGCCGACAGGCCGACTCGCTCCAAGAGGTCGCCGACGATCTCACGGCGGCGGTCTCTGTCGGTCATCCCCTGGACGATTAGCGGTTCGGCGACCGCGCTGCCGACGTTCATCCGGGGGTTGAACGAGGACTCGGGGTCTTGGAAGATCATCTGCGCCTCGCGGCGGAAACGACGCAGGCGCTTGGTGTCGTAGTCGAGGATGTTCTCGCCCTCGAACAGCACCTCGCCGTCGGTCGGCTCCTCCAGTCGCAGCATCGAGGTCGCCGCCGTCGACTTTCCACAACCGGACTCGCCGACGATCCCGAAGGTCTCGCCGGCACGCACCTCGAAGCTGATCCCGTCGACCGCACGGGCACGCCCGACCTCGGTGTTGAGCATCCCCTTTGTGATGGGGTAGTGCTTTTTCAGGTCCGAGATCCGAAGCAGGGGGTCGGCGCTCATCGGTCACCACCCCTGCCACCGTCGGTCGCCGTGCGGTCGCGACTCCCGAGTACGACACTCGAGTCCCGCCCCGGCGCCAGGTGCACACAAGAGGCGACGTGGTCGTTGCTGCCGATCCGGTGCATCGGCGGTTGCTCGCCCTCGTGACACTCCTCTACCTCGTGGTCACAGCGGGCGGCGAACCGGCAGCCGTCCGGTGGCGACCGCGGGTTCGGCAACTGCCCGGGGATCCCACCGAGGTCACCCTGGCCGGGCAGACACTCTAGAAGGGCTCGCGTGTACGGGTGAGCCGGGTTCTGGAACACGTCCTCGACGGGGCCACGCTCCATCACCTTGCCCGCGTACATCACGACGACGCGGTCGGCCACCTCGGCAACCACGCCGAGGTCGTGGGTGATGAACAGCATCGACATGTTACGCTCGTCCTGGAGCCGCTTGAGCAGTTTCAGGATCTGCGCCTGGATGGTAACGTCCAGCGCGGTTGTTGGCTCGTCCGCGATCAACAGGTCGGGCTCGCAGGCCAGCGCGATAGCGATGATGACCCGTTGTTTCATGCCGCCGGAGAACTCGTGTGGGTAGTCGTCGAGCCGCGAACTGGCCTCGGGGATGCCGACCTGAGTCAGCAGTTCGACGGCGCGCTTGCGGGCCTCCTCCTCGGTGACGTCCTGGGTGAGTCGGACGGCCTCGCGGATCTGCCAGCCCACCGTGTAGACGGGGTTGAGCGCCCCCTGTGGGTTCTGGAAGATGTGACTCACCTGTCCGCGCCGGAGCACGCGCAGTTGCTCCTCGCTCATCTCCGTGACCTCGTTACCGTGGATCCTGACCGACCCCTCGGGGATGTACCCCGGCGGGGTCTTGAACAGGCGCGTGACCGCCTCGCTGGTGACGGTCTTTCCGGAGCCGCTCTCGCCGACCAGCGCGACCGTCTCGCCCTCGTCGACCGTGAGCGAGACACCGTCGACGGCTTTCACGTCCTTGCCATCGGTCTGGAAGTAGGCGTGGAGGTTCTCGATCTCGAGTACCGGTCCGCCGTAGCGGTCGCCCGCGGTGGAGCCGGGGTCGGCCCTCTCGCCGGTGGGGTCGTCGGTGCTCATTCGCCGCTCCCCCCGTGGCGCGGATCGAGTGCGTCACGCAACGCGTCGCCGACGAAGTTGAACGCGAGGATCGTGAAGAACAGGAACACGCCGGGGATCGTGGAGATCCACCAGGCGTCGGTGAGCCTGTTGCGTCCGTCGGAGATGTACCGACCCCACGACGGCAGGGTGGGGTCCGCGAGTCCGAGAAAGGCGAAGGCGGCCTCCGCCAGGATGATCCCCGGGACCGACAGCGTCGCGATCGTGATGAGACTGTTCGAGATGTTCGGCAGCAGGTGTCTCCGCATCGCCCACAGGCTCGACGCCCCGGCGGCCTTTGAGGCGGTCATGTACGGCTCCTCGCGGCGCTGCAGCGCCTCCGAGCGCATGATCCGGGCGTTCGACCCCCAGCCGAACAGTCCGAAGATCATGATCAGAAGAAACAGGCTGCCGCCGAAGGTGTAGGCGAGCAACAGGAACAGGAAGAACGTGGGGAAGGTGATCTGGATGTCGACGTACCGCATCAGCACCTCGTCGATGAGGCCGCCGTAGTACGCCGCCGTCAGCCCCACCGTCGCGGCGATGGCGGTGCTGATCAGCGTCGCGATCATCCCGACCTGCATGCTGATCTCCATGCCGTGAATGAGCCCGTGGAGGATGTCCTCGCCGCTCGTGTCGGTGCCGAGTGGGTACTCCCAACTGCCGGTACACCGGGGCACCTCGCCACCCTCGACGACGCCGCCGGGACACTTCGTGCCGACGACGTACCGTTGGACCGAGAGAAACACCGGGGGCTGGTTCTCCAGGCCGGGCGTCGGCTCCGGCGCGTCGACGAACCGGGTACCGATCGTACCGACCAGAAAGACGACCACGAGATACAGCGCGCTGATGACGGCGGCCTTGTTCTTCTTGAACTCCTTCCAGTAGTACCGCGCCATCCGGGGCCGTTGGATCAGCGGGAGTACCCCGTAGTAGGCGACCGTAAGAATCGTCATCGACCAGAGCCAGTCCACCGTCGCCACCGTTCCGACCAGTGGGAACTCGTACCGGCCCGTCCCGGCGACGTACTGCGAGTACAGTTCGACGACGACCGCGAGCAGCCACACGCCGACAACCCCCATCCAGGCGAGTTCGGTGCGGGACCGGGCACGCTCGTTGGGGTCGATGTCGTCCCAGTCGACCCGGGTGAACGACATCCCGCCGTCGGTCGCTGCTCGGTCGGAGTCACGTCCCGACATCAGCGATCACCGTAGCTGATCCGCGGGTCCATGATCACGTACATGATGTCCTCCAACAGGTTGCCGACGATGGCGATGAACGTCGGGATGAGCACCGTGATCATGACCAGGTCGGTGTCCTGGTTGATGATCGCGTTGTACGAGGCCAGTCCCAGTCCAGGGATGCCGAACACCACCTCGATCAGGTACGAGCCAAAGAGGATGAGTCCGAGAATGCGACCGACGAAGATCGTCATCAGCGGGACCGACGCCGGGCGGAAGATGTGCTTGGCGACGATCTGCCAGTCGGTGACGCCCTTCGACTTGGCGGTCTTGACGAACTCGGCGTTGACGTACTCTAGTGCCTCCGCGCGGGCAAAGCGCATCACGGAGGCGATCGCGCCGGTCATCAGCACCAGCGTCGGCAGGATGAGTTGCTTGAGGTTCGTCGGACTGAGGATTCCAACGTAGCGCTTGCCCTCGAACTGCGTCCCCACGAAGGCGGGGTGACCGGAGCCGGCCTTTTCCAAGATGGCCCAGTCCCCGCTCGCGGTCTTCGGGATGGCCTCGTTGTAGCCGATCGGCAGCCAGCCGAGCCACCCGCCGAAGATGACGAGCAGGATGATGCCGAACCAGAAGTTCGGGATGCTGATCCCGAAGAAGGCCACGAACGTCGCGGCGTAGTCCTTCTTCGTGTACTGGTTGACCGCCGAGTACAGCCCGATGACGGCCCCGAGGATCGTCGACAGGATGATCGCGGGAGCGCCGTACATCAGCGAGTACGGCACCGTCTGGGTGACGACCTTCCAGACCGGTTGCTGGTACTCGTACGACCAGCCCCAGTCACCCTGGATCATGTTCCCCAGAAAGTCGACGTATCGTTCGTGTAGCGGTGCCGCGATCCCGAGTCGCTCCTTCTCAGCCTGGACGGCCTGTTCGATGTCGACCCCCTGTTGTGCGGCCTGGAACTCGGCCGCCTGGAGCTGTTGGTTGGGCACCAGGTCCATCAACAGGAACGAGACCGTGAAGATCACGAAGGTCGCCACCCCCGCCCAGAGCACTCGTCGAAGGACGTACCATTTCATACGTTGCGTGTAGTACGGAAACTGGCGTGGAGATTAGAAAACTGTTCGGTTCGTGTCCGGGATGAGCCGGGTCAGACCTCTTCCAGCGTGAAGTCGTCCAGGCTCCGCACCTCTTCGCGGGCCTCCTCGATGTCCCCGCGCTCGACACCGACACCGTACTCGTTGACCGCTTCGGGGTCGTAGTACTGCGACCACTCGGGCTGGTAGGTGACGGCGGGGTTGGTCAGGCCGCGCTGGATCTGCTCGGAGATGACCTGCTTGTCGATGACGCCGGCGACCGCCCGGCGACCGGCCTGGGTCTTCATCAGCGGGTGGCCGTTCGAGCGCTGGTTGAAGAACGCCATGCTCAGGAACGGCTGCAGCGATTCCTCGACGCGGACGTCGTCGACGGCCTGGCGGAACTCCCCGACAGCGTCGGTCGGCAGGCCGTACACGTCGCCCTCGCCGTTGCGGAACCGCTCGAGCACCGTGGACTGCTCGGCCTCGTTGTCGTACTGGTTCTGCTCGAAGTACGGCGCGTCGGCCCACGCCTCGCCGACCGTCTGAACGTTGCTCGAGTCGACGTGGTTCCGCATGTAGTAGTCCTCGTTGCGGGAGGCGAGGAACGACCCTGTGTCGCCGGGCGTGCGGTCCTCGAAGGTGTACGGCCCGGTGTTGCCGTACCAGGTGAAGTTGCGGATCTCTGGCGCCTCGCGCAGCGCCTGGGCGTCGGGGGCGTACTGCTCGAACAGCCCCTTCGGCAGGCAGGACTCGCCCCAGAGCACCGGCCGCAGCGGGAACAGCGGGTCGACGCTGGGCAGTTCGACCTGGAACTCCAGTTCGCCGGTCTGCTCGATGTTCTCGATGGAGTCGTAGTCACCGAGTTGTGAACTGGGCGGGGTCTCCTCGTTCCAGATGCTGGCGGCGTCGTCGGAGACGCCGTGGACCATGTTCGACTGGTACACCCAGTCCTCGGCGGTCATCTGGCCGTAGGAGTTGCCGTCGGCGTCGGTGCCGTACTCGATCCCGTCACGCACCGTGCAGACGAACACCTGGCCGTCGCCGGAGTCCTCGATGTCGAAGAAGTACGGGAACACCTCGTCGTCGACCGTGATCGCGTAGGCCCCGTCGTGGAGCAGCCCGGTCCGCTGGGCGGAGTTGTTGTCGTCCTGCTCGGGCAGGTACAGGCTGCTGAGCGGCGTCGTCGAGAACTGGACGAAGTCCCCGCTGACGGTCTGCTCGTTGCGGTAGCGGTTGATCTGGTAGTACGAGGCGCCGTACTGGTTGTACAGGTCGGTGGTGTTGATGTCCTGGCGGACGCCGATGTAGTCCGGCGAGGTGCTCAGGAAGTTCGCCGGCAGTTCGACGGTCAGGTTCGCGAAGATCTCCTGGAAGCGCTCGTTGCGCGTCTCCTGGTCGAGTGCGCTGGTCGCCTCGTCGTACAGCGCCCGGTGGTCGGCCTCCGGCACGTAGCCGTAGGCGTTCACCGCAGAGTCCTTTACCCAGAAGACCTCCGTGTTCCCGGGCGTCCGGGGGTACGTGTTCCCGGCGATGCCGATGAGCATGTCCCAGTCCGCGACGGTCCGGGTCCGCTCCGGCGGGCCGGCGTTGCGGCCGACGGGACCGTACTCGAAGTCGTCGGGGTTCTCGTCGGGCAGCGGCTCGGAGTTGAAGTCCTCCGCCAGCAGGTTCTGGCGGCCCTCGATCTGCAGGGCCACTCCGATGCTCTCGAGGTCGGACTGCATCTGCAGGGCGATGTCCTCGCCGTTTGTCGACCCCTGGTCGTAGAACAGCGTCGGCGATGCCTGTTCGCCGTCGGGGCCGATGAGTTGGACCTCGGGCAGTGGTTCCTCGCCACCGTCACCGCCGTCGCCACCGTCGCCACCGTCGCCACCGTCGCCACCATCGCCACCGTCACCGCCGTCGGCGCCATCCCCGCCGTCGCCGCCGTCGCCGCCACCGCCAGCACAACCGGCCAGGCCGGCGGCGGTACCGGCGCCGAGGATTTCGAGGAGTCGGCGGCGGGACTTCGTAGTCGCTAGTGGCTGTCGATCACTGCCGGGAGAGTCGTTCGGCATACGGCGCGATTTCTGGCTCCGGTATATATTCCTTTCTAATCCACTCTGTACCATCCGGTACACGTCCGGTGATTCCAGTGATCCTTTCGGGGGGCAAGCGGCGAGAGGAGAAGTCGGTCGACGGGTATTAGACCGCCGCGCGCGATCCGCGGGTATGCGGCCTCTTCCGGCGGGGGAGCGGTGATGCGTCCGGCACTCCCCGTCGAGCGCGCGGTCGGTATCGCGTGGTACGTCAGCGACGCTGACGGCTGTGGCGGACGCCTTCGCGCCTCGCCCACGGACTTCCGCGTCGTCGAGCGCGAGGCGGTCGACACGGAGCCACTCGGCGCCGACCGCGGCTCGTACCCCCACCTCGTCGTTCGGGCGACGCTGCGGAACTGGGAGGCGAACGACTTCGCCGGCCGGCTCTCGGACGCGCTGGGGATGAGCCGCGAGCGCGTCTCCTGGGCCGGCACGAAGGACAAGCGCGCCCACACCACGCAGTTGCTGAGCCTGGACGGTGTCGACCCCGGGGACCTGCCGTCGGTCGACGGCGCTGAGTTGACGCCGGTCGGGCGCACGGGCCGACCGGTGCTCTTTGGCGACTTGGCCGGCAACGAGTTCCGGGTGGTCGTCCGCGACCCCGACGACGCCGCCGCCGTCGACGCCGTTCGGCGGGACCTGGCCGCCTTCGCTGCCGGCGACCCCGGCGCTCTCCCGGCCGCCGACGCGCCCGGAGACGACCCACCGGCGTCCGACGAGACCGCCGTCGCGGTGCCCAACTACTTCGGCCACCAGCGCTTCGGCGCCCGCCGACCGGTGACCCACGAGGTCGGCCTGGCGGTCGTCCGCGGCGACTGGGCCGAGGCGGTCCTGCGGTACGTCGGCAACCCGAGCGAGCGCGAACCCGAACGCACCCAGGCGGCCCGCCGCTACGTCGAGGAGACCCGCGACTGGCAGGGGGCACTCGACCGGTTGCCCGGCGCGCTGGGCCACGAGCGGGCGATGTGTTCGACGCTCGCTGGCGTCGAGGACCCCGGTCCCGAGGACTTCCGTGACGCACTGGAGTCGGTGCCGTCGAACCTCCAGCGACTGTTCGTCCACGCCGCCCAGTCGTACGCGTTCAACCGGATCGTCAGCGAGCGCCTCGACCGTGGACTGGCGCTGAACCGGCCCGTCGAGGGCGACGTGGTCTGCTTTCGGGACCGCGACGCGCCCGCGGACCTGCCGTCCCCGGACACAGACCGCACACAGCGCGTCACGGCCGAGCGCGTCGAGACCGTGCGGCGTCACTGCGAGCGGGGGCGGGCGTTCGTGACGGCACCGCTGGTCGGCACCGAGACCGACCTCGGTGAAGGGGAGCCGGGCGCGGTGGAGCGGGCGGTGCTCGACGACCTCGGCCTGGCACCGTCGGAGTTCGACCTGCCCGGGGCCTTCGACTCGACGGGCGACCGCCGTGCGATGCTGTTGTGCACCGACCTGGCGGTAGAGCGGGACCCGCTGGCGCTGTCGTTCGCGCTCCCGCCCGGGTCCTACGCCACGGTCCTCCTGCGGGAGTTTCTCAAAGTCGACCCGCGGGACCTGTGACGGCATCGCGCCGCTTTTGACCCGCGACCGTCGAGTCTGACCGTGCGCTGTGAGTCGTGTGGGGCGTCGCTGGAGCGACCGGGCGACTACTGCTTGGTCTGTCGCTCGGCGAACGCCGACGGCGTCGTTCTCGACCTCGGGCGTGACCGCGCCAGGGTGACACCGATCGCCGACGGCGACGCTCTCCCGCCGACGACGGTGACGACGGTCCCCGAGAACGGCACCGCCTCGACGACCGCGGAGACCAACCCCCGTGGCGAGTTGCGCGCCTACGCGGGCCGGGTCGCCGACGAGGTGCGTCGGCGCCGCCCGGAACAGGTGTACGCCGCCGGCGACCGTGAGGTGTTGCGGGCAGTGCGGGCGGACATCCACCACGACCTGTTGCGGGTGGACGCCGACGACCCCGTCGACGCCGCGCTCGACGGCGGCGAGGGGCCACTGGACACCGTCGACCGTCCGCCCGCCGAGAAGATCGGCGGCACTCACTCGACGCTGATCGGCGGCCGGGACGGACAGCGGGCGATCCAGACCGTCGCGGGGCACCCGCACGTAAAGAAAGTCGTCCCCGGACCGATCGACGCCGGCGGCACGGGCTCCCAGGCGGGGCTGCGGGCAAAGGCGACTCGCCCGGACGAGAACGGCAACGTCCGCCTGCTGTTGCGGGACGGGTCGAGTGTCCAGGAGAACCGCGTCGTCACCACCGCACGGGACTTAGAGACCGGCGAGCGCGTCCGTGTGGACCTCCAGACCGCACTCGCCGAGGAGGAACTGCGCTGACTGGCTATCCGGCGACGACCAGCAGGTAGAGGTTCCAGCAGGTCGTCGAGACGCCGAGCACGGCCAGGCCGAGGGGCACACCGACGCTGTGCGGTCGCGGGACGAGTCGCCACAGCGCGTAGCACCCACAGAAGGTGACACCCTTCACCGACAGCATCACGCCCGGCCCGAACCACTCGATCAGTGGCGCCGTCAGCGGCCCCGTCTCGGTCAGGGCCGCCAGCCCCAGCCCCAGCCCCGTCGTCAGCACGTCCCCGATCCCGAACGCGAGGACGGCCAGCAGCCACATACAGGCGTGGCCCGGCCACGCGGTGCTCCGAAGTCGTGCCGTTCGATCCCCAACCACACCCGCCGGAGGACCGCCGAGTGCTTCGTAACACGTCGCTTACGCCCTGGATCGCCGAGTAACGGCCGCCGACCGTCGCCGGCCGTCCGCGGGCCGAGGAGACACACTCACGATACCCGGGGCCGTCACGTCCCCCGGTAGCGACGGCGTTCCCCCACTCGCGGCACGAACCACAAGACATAGGCCTTCTAATTAAATCTAATTAGACATGGTCAGTCGCCACGACGCGGTACTCGCGGCGATCCCGGTGCCGGCGGTGCTGGGCGCGGCCGCAGGACAGGTGACCGGCGGGAGACTGCCGACGGCGCTGGGACTCGTTGGAGCGCTTCTGATCGTCGGGCACGAACTGTTCGTCGTCGGCGTGCCCGAGTGACCAGTTTCACTCCGCTCACGGAACCGATTTAAACGGGGCACGTCGATCCCCGACACCGTGACTCGGGTCATCCACACGGCCGACACACACGTCGGCTACCAGCAGTACCACTCGCCCGAGCGTCGCGCGGACTTCCTGCGGGCGTTCGAGTCCGTCGTCGAGGACGCCGTCGGCGACGACGTCGACGCCGTCGTCCACGCGGGCGACCTCTTTCACGACCGTCGCCCGGGACTGGCCGACATCCAGGGAGTGATCGGCGCGCTGCGCCGACTCGACGACGCCGGAATCCCGTTTCTGGCCGTCGTCGGCAACCACGAGACAAAGCGCGACGCCCAGTGGCTCGACCTGTTCGAGGACCTCGGCCTGGCGACCCGTCTCGGCCGCGAACCGGTCGTCGTCGGCGACCTCGCGCTGTACGGCCAGGACTTCGTCCCCGAGGCCGCCCGCGAGAGCCTCGACTACGACTTCGCGCCCGCAGGGGCCGAGTTCGCGGCGCTCGCGAGCCACGGCGCCTTCGAGCCGTTCGCCCACGCAGACTGGGACACCGACGCCCTCATAGACGCCTCGCCGGTCGACTTCGACGCCCTCCTCCTGGGCGACATCCACCACCCCGGCCGCGAGGAGGTCGGCGACACCGTGGCGACGTACCCCGGGTCGACCGAACGGGCGAGCGCCGAGGAGCGCGCCGAGCGTGGCTACAACATCGTCGAGTTCGGCGGCACAGTGCCCGTCTCCGTCACGCGGCGGTCGGTGCCCGACGCCCGCGAGTTCGTCTTTGTCGACCTCGACCTGGAACCGGGCGAGGGGGAAGCCCGGGTCCGCGAGGCGGTCCGACAGTACGACCTGGCTGACGCCGTGTTGATCGTGACGGTAGAGGGCGAGGGGGACCCGGTCACGCCCGCCGCCGTCGAGGAGTTCGCCCTGGAGCGTGGCGCCGTCATCGCCCGGGTCAACGACCGTCGGGAGTTGGCCGAGGACAGCGCCGTCGACGTGACCTTCGCCGACCCCGACCGGGCGGTCGACCGCCGCCTGGACGAGATGGGTCTGAGCGAGGCCGCCCACGGAATCGACGCCCTCGTCCGCACCGCCGAGGACGTGGCCGACTCCCGGGTCCGCGAGGCCACGAAGCGTCGCGTCCGCGAGCGGACCGAGGACGACCTCGCCAGTCTGGAGCGCCCGCCGAACGAGTCCGACGGCGAGAGTGATTCCGACGGCGAGAGCGAGTCCGAGGCCCCGGTGTCCGGAAACGGGGCTGCGCCCGGAGTCGAGTCAAGACCCGAGAGCGAGGCGGACGACGGCGAAACAGCGCAGGACGACGTGACCGAAACAGCAGACGGTGAGGACGCCGCCGAGACGGGAACAGGCGACGATGACACCACCGGGACAGCGACGGACGACGACGCGGCTGAGGCGGGCGACGACGAGACGGACGAGGACACCGAGAGCGAGCCACGACCCGACCAGGCGTCGATGGAGGAGTACCTGTGAGGTTCGAGCGCGTGCGGTTGCGGAACTTCAAGCCGTACGAGGACGCCGACCTCACGCTCGACCGTGGGGTGAGCGTCGTCCTGGGGCCAAACGGCAGCGGGAAGTCCTCGCTGTTGCAGGCCTGTTTCTTTGCGCTGTACGGCTCGAAGGCGCTTGAAGACGTGACGCTTGGCGACCTCGTGACCCAGGGCGCCGAGGAGTCCGAGATCGAACTGTGGTTCGCCCACGAGGCCGACTCGTACCACGTCCGCCGGCGGATCCGGGCGACGGGCGAGCGCGCTCGAACGGCGGAGTGTGTGATGGAGACGCCGACCGGCACCGTCGAGGGGGCGACGAGCGTCCGCGGACGCGTCGTCGAGATGGTGCGCATGGACGCCGAGGCCTTCGTCAACTGCGCGTACGTCCGCCAGGGCGAGGTCAACAAGCTCATCCACGCCACGCCGGGCGAGCGCCAGGACATGATCGACGACCTCCTGCAGTTGGGCAAACTGGAGACCTACCGCGAGCGCGCCGGCGAGGCCCGCCTCGGGGTGAACGACCTGCTCGAGGGCCAGCGCGAGGTCGCCGACAACCTCGACGAGCAGATCGCCACGAAGGAGGCGAAAGACCTCCACGCCCGCCTGGACGACCTGGAGGACGAGCGCACCGAGGTGGAGGCCGAGATCGAGCGCTTCGAGGGGAACCGCGAGGACGCCCGCGAGGCCCGCGACCAGGCCCGGGAGGTGCTCGAGCGCCACGAGGCCGCCCGCGAGGACCTCGCGGCCCTCGAAGAACAGATCGACGAGTTGCGCGACACCGTCACCGAGACCGAGCGCGAACGAGGAGAGCTCGCGGACGACCTCGCCGACGCCCGAGAGGCCCGCGACGAACACCGGGAGGAGCGCGAGCGACTGCTGGCCGACTTCGACCCCGGCGCCGCCGTCCCGGACGAGAACCTGCTCGCGCCCGTGGCGACCGAGAACGACGGCGAGAGTGTCGACGTGCCCGACGTCGACGCGTCGGCGCTCGCGCTCGACGCCGACGCAGACCCGGGGGCGGTCGGGGACAGCGTGGCGACACTGAACCGGGTCGCGGACGCCCTCGACGACCGGCAGGCCGAGGTCGCCGTGCGCCGGGAGGAGTTGACCGGCGAGCGCGACCGCCACCGGGAGCGCGCCGACGAACTCGAGAGCGAGGCGAGCGAGAAGCGCGAGACCGCCGACGACCTGGCCGACGACATAGCCGACGAGCGCGAGACCCTCGACGAGCGCGAGCAGCGGCTGGCGGACGTGGACGAGGAGATCACCGCTCTGGAGGACCGGTTCGCGGACGCCCCGACCACGCCCGACGAGGCCGACGACCACCTGGAGACGGTGCGCGAGGAGCGCGAGCAGACGAGCGAGGCCCTGGCGGACCTGCGTGCCGACCGCCAAACTGTCGCCGACCGGATCGAGGAGGCCGAGGCCCTGCTCGCGGCCGGCAAGTGCCCCGAGTGCGGCCAGTCCGTCGAGGACTCTCCACACGTCGACCGCCTGGACGACGACCGCGCGGAACGCGAGGAGATCGAGGCCGCAATAGACGAGCGGGAGGCCGACCTCGCGGCGCTCGACGACCGCGTCGAGACCGCGGCGGACCTCACCGACGCCGCCCGCGAACTCGACCGCCTGCGGGAGACCCGCGGCGACGTCGAGCGACTCATCGCGGACAAGCGCGAGTCGATCGAGGACGACCAGACCCGCGTCGAGAAACTGCGCGAGACGGCCGCGGACCTCGCGGCCGAGGCCGAGGACGAGCGCGAGGCCGCGAGCGAGGTCGACGGGCGACTGACCGCCGTCGAGGAGCGCGCCGAGGCGCTGTCGACGGCGCTGTCACGGGTCGAGACGGCGCTCGAGCGCCTGGAGCGGGTGGTCGAGTTGGACGAGGCGGTCGCCGACGCCGAGGACCGGGTGGCGTCGCTGTCGGAGGAGCGCGAGCGACTGGCCGAGTTGAACGACGAGCGCCGCCAGCGGTTGGCCGACCTCCGCGAGCGCCGCGACGACATCGAGGAGGACCTCGCGGGCACGAGCGTCGAGGAGGCCCGCGACGAACTGCAGCGTGCGGCGGAGTACCTCGAGAACGTGGAGACGAAGCTCGACGACCTCCGCGAGCAGCGCGACGACCTGAAAGAGCGCATCGGCGGCGTGAACGCCGAACTCCGGCAACTCGAGGAGTTACACGAGCAGCGCGAGACGGTCCAGCGGGAACTGTCGGCGCTTGAGTCGCTGCACGAGGAGACGGAGAAACTGGAGGCGACGTACGGCGACCTGCGGGCGGACCTGCGCCAGCGCAACGTCGAGGTGCTCGAGCGGATGCTCAACGACACCTTCGACCTGGTGTACGGCGGTGACTCCTACGCGGGCATCGAGTTGGGCGACGACTACTCGCTCACCGTCACCCAGAAGGACGGCGAGACGCTCGACCCCGAACAGTTGTCCGGCGGCGAGCGGGCGCTGTTCAACCTGAGCCTGCGGACGGCGATCTACCGGCTGCTCGCCGAGGGCGTCGAGGGGACCGCGCCGCTACCGCCGCTCATCCTGGACGAGCCAACGGTGTTTCTCGACTCCGAGCACGTCTCCCGGCTGATCGACCTCGTCGAGGAGATGCGCGAGTTGGGCGTCGAGCAGATCGTCGTCGTCACCCACGACGAGGAACTGCTCGGGGCCGCCGACGGCGTGATCCGCGTCAGAAAGGACCCGACGACGAACCGCTCGAGCGTCGAGCGCGCCGAGGGCGTCGTCGGCGCACCGCCCGCCGAGTGAGTCAGGAGGGGTCCGCTCAGGAGCGCAGTCGCTCGACCGCCTCGCGTGCCCGCTCCGTGGGGCGGTAGGCCCGACCCTGTCGCCCGAGGAGTGGGTTCTCGCGCTCGACACGGTCGATCAGTCCCGCCGCCTCGAGGTCGGCGAGCGCGCCGTGGAGGTCGCTCTCGCAGAGGGTGGTCTCGGCGAGGAGAGTCCTGACCGGAGTCGCGCGGGCGGTGTCCGGGTCCGCGTCGTCAGTGAGGCCCGTGGTACCGTCGGCGGCGTCACCGCAAGCGTCGGCCGACCACCGGCCGACGAGGTCGACGAGCAGTCCGAGTCGGCCGTCCCGGGCGGCGAGCGCGCGGAGTGCCTCGGGGGCGTCCTCAACGGCGACCGGGGGGCCGTCGACGCGCTCCAGACCATCGGCGGGGAGGTAGCGCCGCTCGCCGGTCGCCGGGTCGCGGACGAGACAGGCGTCGTCGCTCTCCTTGAGCAGGAGAAAGCGGTCGCCGGGGGCAGCGTCCTCGACTCCGGCGTCGTGGACCCGGACGGTTCGCATCGTCTGACCTTCGTGTCGGTGGAACAAGAGGGTGCCGTCTCCCGGGCGCGGCCGAGAGCGGGAGCAGGAGGCGTCGGTCAGGCGCCGGACTCGGCGTCGACGCCGTCGCTGTAGGGGTTGGTGCGGTAGCGGTAGTAGCCGTACGCAGAGAGGGCGCCGCCGGCCAACAGCAGTCGCCCACCGGTGTCGGGGTCGTTCCCCAGCGTGGCGAGCAACAGACCCACCCCGAGCGCGAGAACGGCGGCGTTGAACACGACCACCAGATACCAGAATGAGACCCACAGGTCCTGAGGGACGTCGACGGTCGGCGTCTCCGTCTCGTTCTCGTCGTCGTCCAGTTCCGCCGTGGGGTCGGGCACCTCGACGGTGGGCGACGGCAGGTCGCGGGTAGGGTCGGGCGCCTCGACGGTCGCCTCGGGGTGTAGCGCCGCCTCCTCGTTGTCGACGGGGTCCCGGTCGTCCTCGTCGCTCACGGGCGGTCAACGGGCGAGCGGAATGAAAAGGCTGCTGTATCTACGTCCGGTCGGCGAGCGTGACCGACTCGCTGGCCTCGACCCACGCGAGGGGGTTCTGTGCGTCGTACAGCACCACCACGTCGTCCTCTCGGTAGGCCTCGACCGACTCGACCGGGTCGTTCGGACGCGTCAGGTCCGCGCTGTCCATCGGATCGTCCACGCGATCGGACATGCGACGTGTCACCTCTGGTGCGTGCTACAAAATGGCACGATATATACTTTTCCGCCGCCTCTGGCGGGCAGGCGCCGGTCACGGCGAACGCTGGCGGTCGGCCGTCGACTCGGAAAGCGTTTTAATCGGGTCGGTCGACTGTCGGGTATGAGCGAGCACACCGTCGAGTTCGTCGGGACGGGGGAGGAGATCGAGGTCTCCGAGCGGGAGACGATCCTGCGGCGCTGCATCGACGAGGGAATCGCACAGGAGTACTCCTGTCGCGTGGGCATGTGTCTTGCGTGCACCGCCGAGATCGTCGAGGGCGAGGTGACACAACCGGCGTCACGTGGACTCACCGAGGAGGAGCGCGAGGAGTACGCACTGACCTGCATGGCCCGCCCGCAGTCGGACCTGGTGCTCGACCGCGGAAAGTACCCGCCGAGCATCGACGACGAAGCCGAGACCGACACCGGGGCGGGCGCCGACGCCGCCGCCGACGACTGACACGAGACTGCTCGTCGCCCGTTACTCGTTCTCGCGGAGCCAGTCGACGGCGAAGTCGACGAGGTCGACCTGGTCGATCAACAGCGCCTCGCTGGCGCCGACCGTGCCGCGTTCGACGGCGTCGGGGTGTTCGCGCTCGAAGGCCGCGCCGACCTCGGGAAAGACGGAGTCGTCGTGGGCGATGTCCTCGAAGGTGCGCCAGCGGCGCTCGCCCTCCTCGAGAACGGGGGCACCGGTCTCGTGACGCTCGCGGACGCCGGCGCGGTACTCGGCGAGGTGTAGTGAGGTGTTTCGGTCGTGGTCGACACCCAGGAGGAGCACGCTTCCGCCGAGGTCGTAGACGCGGGCCAGTGGCGACCCCTCGCCCATCGAGTCCGTGAGTTCGTGGCCCTCGACGACGTAGTCCGCGCGGGCGCCCCAGGCGGCGAACGACACCGTCGGGTGGGTGCTACGGGCGACGCCGGGGTACGAGCGGAAACACTCCGCGACGGCACCCATCCCGCGGGTGGGTGTCACCGCCGGGCGGTAGGCGGGCATCGTCTCGCGGATCGTCTCCACCCAGTCGTCGGGAACGGGCGGGTTCTCCCACTCCGCCGGGTCGCCGTACTGCGTCGAGTGAGTCGGCATCGCCAGCGTTCCGCTGTCGGTGACGGTGCCCATCAGTGCGTCGACGACGGCGGGCGCCCCGCCAGGCACCCATCCGAGCGCGCTCATCGAGCAGTGCGCCAGAACGTCGTCGCCCGGACCGACCCCCAGCGAGCGCAGGTCACCGAGCAGGCGGTCGACCGTGACGGGACTGTCGACCGCCTCGACCGCCGCTCCCTCGCCGTCGTACCGGCTCTCGGGGCCTGTGTCCGCGTCGGCCGGTGTCGGGCGGTCCGTGCCGTCGCCACTCCCGGCCTCGTCGGTCATTCGTTCGCCCCGGGGGTCGCCGCGCAGTTGTTCGGCCCTAACTCGATCGTGAACGCGCGGTCGGCGTCGACGTTGGCCCGGCCGAGGTTCACGTCGATCACCTCGCGGTAGTTCGCCGGCCGCGGGGGCATATCGCCGAGGAGGCGCTCGACAAAGGCGTCCTCGTCGCGGTCGAACACGGCCAGTCGGTCCCGAACTGCGCCGAGCGGGGCGACGTAGCCACCCTCGGCGGTCACCGCCGCGCCGGGACCGTGGTGGCCGGGCGCGAGCAGCGTGTCCTCGGGCAGGGCCGCGACCGCCCCAGTCAGCGTCTCGTGCAACTGGCGGGCGAGGTCGGGTGCGCCCTCGTCGCCGGCCTCGAGGTCTGGGCGGGCGACGCTGTCGAGAAAGAGGCTGTCGCCCGCGAGCAACACGCTCCCGACGCGAAGGCCGGTCATCTCGGTGGTGTGACCGGGCAGTGCGAGCGCCTCGAGCGCCGTCGAACCGACCGCGACCCGGTCGCCGTCACGGACCGTCTCGAACCGGTCGGGGTCGGCGAGACCGCGGTCGACTGCACCCGCTGGAACGACGGCCCGGGCGTCGGCGGCGTCGGCCAGTTCGCGCAGGCCACTGACGTGGTCGGCGTGGACGTGGGTGTCGACGACGGCGACGATCTCGGCGCCGCGGTCGGCGGCGTCCTCCCGGTATCGGTCGACGAGGGTCCGCAGCGGATCGACGACGACCGCCTCGCCGTCGGCGTAGACGGCGTACCCCAGGCACCCGCTGGAGGGGCGGTCGTACTGGACGACCGTCGGGTCGGCGGCGACCTCGGTGGCGACCGACACGGCGGCCCAGCCGCGCATCCCGTCCTCGAGGTTCGTCGCCTCGACGCCCGCCGCCCGGAGAACGGCGGCGACACGCTGGCTCGCTCGCCCGCGGGGACAGACCACGACGACGGGCCGTCCGTCCAGTTCGGCGACCAACTCGCGGACGCGGTCGGCGTCGGGGTGGGCGTCGACGAACGCCGACGCCGGGACCGTCGTGCGGTCGACGCCCTCACCCTCGATCCGCCAGGCGGCGACCTCGTCCTCGCCGCGGACGTCGAGAACGGTCACCGGGTCGCCGCCCCGCAGGGCCGCGGCGACGGTCTCCGGGTCGGTCTCCGGCACGTCCGCGGTGTCCACGTCGAGCGCGAGCGCGGCGGCGGCGGCGCTGTCCGGCCCCTCGCGGTGGGTCGGCGGCGTGCCGCCGTCGGGTCGGAGTGGGTCCGTCTCTGGGGGGGACATACCGGAGGGTCGACCGGCGGAGGGTTAAACCTCGCCGTCTCGGTGCCACGGCCAAGGCGGCGTCAGTGGGCGGCGTCGTCGGGTTCGTCGAGACCGGCGATGACCACGGTGAGGAGACCGACCGACAGGACGACGACCGCGCTGCCGCCGAACACCAGCGGCTGGACGGAGGCGGACTCGCCGTACAGCAGCACCGCGAGTCCCAGGACGATACCCGCGATCGTCGTCGCGTACAGGGCGTCGCTGCGGTCCATTATCTCTTGTTTGAGAGCGACGATCAAAAACCCCGCGGAGTGCGACGACACGACTATGCGACCGGGGGCCAAACCGCCGGGTATGAAAGACGTCGAAGACCTCACCGAGAGCGCCCGCGAGTTGACCGAACAGGGGCTCTCCCGGGGGGAGATCGCCGACGAGTTGAACGTCTCGCGTGAGACGGCGTCGTGGCTCGTCGAGCGGGGGGACGCGACCGACGCCGCGGGGCCGGGCACGGGCGCCGTCACCGGAACCACCGCGGGCGGGAGTGAGGAAGGCGCGGACGACATCCACGTCGACTGGTCGACGGTGGGCGAGGACAGTGCCCGCCTGTCGGCGGTCGGGACGGCACTCGCAGACACCCTGGCCGCGGACGAGGACGTGGCCGTCACCGTCGGCGTCGAGAAGGCGGGCGTGCCGCTGGCGACGACCGTCGCCCGGGAACTGGAGACCGACCTGGCGACGTACGCCCCCAGCAAGCACCAGTGGGAGGAGGGCGACCTGGAGGAGGGGGGCACCTTCTCGCGGAACTTCGCCGGTGTCGAAGGACGGTCCTGTTACGTGGTCGACGACATCATCACCAGCGGGACGACGATGGCCGAGACGGTGCAGGCGGTACAGGCACGCGGCGGCGACGTGGTCGCCTGCGGCGTACTCGCCGACAAACAGGGCGTCGACACCGTCGAGGGGGTCCCTGTCCGGTCGCTGTTGCAGGTGATCCGCGTCGGCGAGACGTGACCACCGCGCCGGAGAGCCACGGCGGACGGCCCGGAACGGTCGCTCGGACCGAACGAGATGGTCAAAAGGGCAGGTCATTTAAGCACTGGCCGCGTAGGCACGGGTGAAGGGCGTCCGACCAGACACCCGCCGATCACCATGTCAGAGGAAGCATCCAGTCGCGTATATCGGCTCCACTCCACGCTCGAACTGCCGCTGGAGGACGTCTACGAGTTCTTCGAGGACCCAGACCTCCCCGACAGCATCGACGACGTCGAGATCACACGTCGGAACAACACCCTCATCTTCCGGGCCGTCGCCGCAGACGGCTCGCTGAGCAAGTACACGCCCACGGCCCAACTGAAGGCGAGCGTCACCGAGAACCGGGTCTACGAGGAGGGTGCCGAGCCAAACCGCCGAGGTGGCCCCCAGTGGGGGATGGACGAGGAGGAGGAACCGGAGTCAGAACTCGTCGAGTACGCCGCGTTCAAGGGCGACCGCGAGACCGTTCTCCAGAACTCGAAACTCCAGTACCCGATGTTCGAGGTGCTCGTCGAGATAGCCCGCCGATCGGAGAAGGGCGCGCTGACCGCCATCACCGAGGTCGACGGGGAACTTCACGCGACCCGTATCGTCGACGGCGAGAACCGTCCGGCCTCCGTCGAGGTCGTCGAGAACCCCGATAACGCCGACGGCGACAACGGCGTCGACTGGCGCAACAACGAGTTCATCAGTTAATCTCGTCGCGCCGCCGAGGAACCTACTCCCCCTCGAACTCCGGGTCGCGGTCCTCGCGGAAGGCAGCGACGCCCTCCGCGACGTCCTCCGTCCCGACCACGTGACCGAACGCCTGTGCCTCCAGTTCTAGGCCCGCCGCGAGGTCGTCCTCGCCGCGGTGCATCGCCCGCTTCGCGAACCGGTGTGCGACCGGCGGCCCGGCCGCCAGGTCGGCGGCCAGGTCGTCTGCGCGTTCGTCAATCTCCTCGGCCGGGACGACCTCGCTGAGGAAGCCGTACTCCTGCATCGTCTCGGCGTCGAACTGCTCGGCGGTGAGGATCACCTCCTTCGCGCGGGCCTGGCCGATCAGTCGCTGCAGTCGCTGCGTGCCGCCCCACCCCGGGAGTAGGCCGAGGTCGTGCTCTGTCTGGCCGAACCGCGAGCGCGCACTCGCGACCCGCAGGTCCGCACACGTCGCCAGTTCCATGCCGCCGCCGAGACAGAAGCCGTCGATCGCCGCGAGCACGGGGTGGTCCAGTTCCCGCAGGCGGCCGAAGACACGCTGGCCCAGTCGTGAGAGTTCGACGGCGTCGACCGGGTCGGACGCGACGATCTCGCCGAGGTCGGCGCCGGCCGAGAAGGCCTGACTGCCCGCACCCGTGACCAGCACTGCCCGGACCCCCTCGTCCTCGAGGGCGTCGAGCGCGTGGTCAAGATCCTCGAGCAGTCCCACGCTGACGGCGTTCATCCGGTCCGGGCGGTCGAGCGTGACGTGCCCGACCGCCGTCTCGTCGTTCACCGTCACCCTGAGCGTGTCGTAGTCGGCGGCGTCGCCGT
Organism: uncultured Halobacteriales archaeon; assembly: GCA_964593395.1. Lineage (GTDB taxonomy): Archaea > Halobacteriota > Halobacteria > Halobacteriales > SW-7-71-33 > SW-7-71-33. The sequence continues at coordinate 15,953 of CAZQHW010000002.1, read as the reverse complement.
CGGTGTCCTCTGTGGCCATGGCGGCCCGTCGCGTGCGGTGCCATTCAACGTTTCTCTCCGCGGATCGCCAGGAATACTCGCTCCAGACGTTTGTTTCAAGATAAACAGCAAATAAACACGCCTCGACAGTCAACAATATTAAGTTTGTGGCCGCAGTAGTTCATTTCAGGCAGAGTGGTTCGAGAACATGAGTGACCTCGGAAACGGAGTGTGGGGGGGGTCGGATCTGTCGGTCGGATACGCGTGGCGCCTGGCCGGGGTGGTCGCCCTGTCGGTGGCGGCGTCGCTCGGTGCCGTCGTGTGGGCTGGCCTCGTCGAGCCGTCGGACACGGCGCTGGCCGCGCTCGTGGCGGCCGGCGCGGTCCCGGTCGGGGTCACGTTCTGGCTCGGCCGGCGGACGGCGGCGGACCTGACCCGGCTCGAGACGGCCGCTCGCGGGGTCGCAGTCGGGAACGGGGACGTGACGGTCGCTGTCGACCGCGGCGACGAGGTGGGGGCGGTCGGTGACGCGATGGTCGCGGTCCGTGACGCGCTTGACTCACGGACCGCGGCGGCGAAGCGCCCGGCGCAGCGTCAGGCCGTCGTCGCCGAGTACTGTGAGGCGATGCGCCGCGCCGGGCGAGGCGACCTGTCCGTGCGACTCGACGCGACGCGGGCGAGCGGCGACCTGCAAGCGGTCGCCCGGGCGTTCAACGACACGGTCGCGGCGTGGGCGCGCGTGGCCGACGAACTGGAGGACCGCGGCGACGCGGTCGCCGCCGGCGCGGACAGCGTCCACGAGGCGGTCGGGGACCTCCACGAGGCGGCCGAACGCGTCGCGACCGAGACACGCCAGGCACGAGAGACGGCCCGGGACCGTCGGGAGCGCCACCGGCAGGTCGCCGAGGACGTGACCGCCGTTTCTCAGGTGGCAGACCGGCTCGCGGACGCCGCCGGCGACCTCCAGACGACCGCCGAGCGGCCCGTCGAGGCGGCACGGGTCACCGAGGAGTGTGCCGCCGTGACCGTCGAGAGGCTGGGACGCGCCACGGAGGCGACCGCGACCGCCCGCAAGGAGTTAGACCACCTCGGCGCGACTGTCGCGGACGTCGAGCGACTGTCCGGACGGCTCGAGCAACTGGCGACCGCCGTCAACCGGGCGGCGCTGAACGCCTCCATCGCGGCCACGGAGGGGGGCGAGCGCGAGTCGACGAGCGATTTCAAGGCCGTCGTCGACGAGATGCAGTCGGCGGTCGAGGCGGCGGAGCGGATTAGCGTCGAGTTGCGCTCGCAGACGGCGACGACTGCGACGGCCGTCCGCGAGGTGGAGACAGCCGTCGAGAGCGGCCGTGACGCGGTCGAGCGGACCGCAACGGCGGCCCAGCACACGCGCACGGCAGTCGATGACCTCGTTACGGATGTCGGACACCTGAAAACTGCCGCCACGCACCAGGCCGAGGACACCGACCGCCTGGCGCGGCTGGCGGACAACGCAGTAGCGGCCGGCGCGGACACCACCGGGGCGACCGAGCGGGCAGCGGCGGTGGCGTCCGAGACCGTCGAGACCGCCGAGTTGCTCCGCGAGTGGTCGGGAGCACTCGACGAGCGCACCGCCGACCTCGCCGTCGCCCTCGGGACCGTCGGAGCCACGTCGGACGCCGGCGGCGAGGTCGACACGACGGGCGACCAGGCCGCCCCCGTCGCGGACGGCGGCGTGCCGACGGAGAACGGCGCCGACTGACTGCGACGGGGCGTGCCAAGCGAACCGGCGTTGCCGACCCTGGGAGTTACTGTGCCGGGGGCCGAACGCCACGGCATGACCGACAGCGACGGACCGCGAGTGGTCGGCGTGGCGGGCAGTCTGCGGGACGCCTCGGTGAGTCGGACGGCGACCCGCGTGGCGCTCGCGGCGGCCGAACGCGCCGGCGGCAGCGCCAACTTACTCGACCTGCGGGAGTACGACCTGCCGGTGTACGACGCCGACGTCGACGACGCCGGCGACGCCGAGGCCGTTCGCCGGACGATCCGGAGTGCCGACTCGGTCGTCCTCGGGACGCCCGTCTACCACGGGTCGTACGCCTCGCCGCTGAAGAACTGTCTCGACTACTGTGGCTTCGACGAGTTCGAGGACACCACCGTCGGCCTGCTTGCGGTCTCGGGTGGGTCGTTCCCGATCACCGCGCTTGACCACCTCCGGTCGGTGTGTCGGTCGCTGAACGCCTGGGTGATCCCCCACCAGGCGGCAGTCCCGAAGGCCTCCGGCGCCGTCGAGGCGGGCGAGATCACCGACGACCAGTTGCGCGAACGGGTCGTCACTCTCGGGCGACAGACGGTGCAGTACGCCGACATCCGGCCTGATCCTGACTCCTTCGAGTCCTGCGAGAACGTCGGCGCCGGGGACTGACGGGACAAACCGCAACCGTTTCAACCGCCGCCGTCACGGATCGTCTCGTGACACAGTGGGTGGAAGAGCCGACGGGAGGTCGCGACCGCGGACCGGTCGCACTCGTCCACGCCTGGGCCGAGGTGCTGGTCCGGCCGTTTCGCTTTTTCGAGGCCGGGGTCGCGCCGAACGACCAGGCACCCGGCCTGGTGTTCGCCGCCGTCGTCGTCCTCGTCGAGGAGACGGTGCGACTGGCCGCGCTGCCCAACGCCTACCCCGACGACCCTCTCGTAGCCGCGGTGGCACTCGGTGCCGTCGTGGTCATCGTCACCCCCGCCGTACTCCACATCGTGGCCGCCGCGGCGACGCTCGCACTCGTCCCGCTGGCCCCCAGTCGCGCCGGCGTCTCCGAGACCGTCCAGGTGATCGCCTACGCGACCGCCCCCTGCGTGTTCGCCGCCGTCCCCGTTCTCGAGGTGCGCGCACTCGCGGTGACCTACGGCGCCGTGCTCGTCGTCGTCGGCCTCTCGGTCGTCCACCGCACCACGCTCGTCCGGGCGGCACTCGCCGCCCTGGTGCCCGTCGCGATCGCCTTCGCCTACGGGTTCCGGGGGATCGACGCGGTCGGCACCCTACTGCGGCGCTGGTACATCATCTGACGCCGCGGATCGTTCCGGCCCGAGACGTGTAAAATCGCTTCAAATTCTATTATACCGACGGGCGACAAGTGCAGAGAGCATGATGGAGTGCGACAGTTGTGGCCAGTACAGCGACTGGATCGGTGGGGAGAGCGAGTGGGAGCACGTCACCGCCGGCGGTGGGACCGGTGCCCTGCTTGAGTGCAACGTCTGTGGCAACACCCAACACAAGCGCTGACCGCGACCGGGGACCGAACGCAGGGGTGAGCGGTCGGCGTCCGCGGAGACCGTCACCGTTAGACCGTCGGGTGTCGGATCGCACGTATGGACGACGAGCCCGCGCCGGCCGACGGCGACCTGTTGTTGCGGGCGGCCCGCGGCGAGCGCACCGAGCGACCGCCCGTCTGGCTGATGCGCCAGGCAGGCCGGTACCTCCCCGAGTACCGCCGGCTGCGCGAGGAGTACTCGTTTCTGGAGGCGATCTCGACGCCCGAGGTCGCCGCGGAGATCACCCTCCAGCCGTACGAGCGGTTCCGCCCCGACGGGGTCGTCATGTACTCGGACATCCTCACCGTGTTGGAGCCACTCGGGCTCTCGTACCGCCTGGAGTCCGGCGTCGGCCCGGTGATCGAAGAGCCCGTCGAGACACCCGACGACGTGCCGACGGGCCACGGCGACGTGACCCGACATCTCGACTACGTCGGGGCGTTGCTGGACCGCCTGGACGACCGCGTCGAGGACGCCGCCGTTCTGGGCTTCGCCGGCGGACCGTTCACGCTTGCCTCCTACGCCGTCGCGGGCGAACCCGACAAGGACCACGTCCCGCTGCGGCGTTTCCGGGCCCAGCATCCCGACGCCTTCCGCGCTCTCTTGGAGCGGTTCACCGACGTGACCGTCGACTACCTCCAGTTCCAGGTCGAGCGTGGTGCCGACGCCGTCCAGGTGTTCGACACGTACGCCGGCCACCTCACCCGCGGAGACCACCGCGAGTTCGTGCTTCCGCTACACCGTCGGCTGGTCGACGCCGTCGACGTGCCGGTGATCCTGTTCGTCCGCGACGCCGGCGGGCGACTGGACCTGTTGCGCGAGACCGGCGCCGACGTCGTCAGCCTGGGCTGGACCGTCGACATGGCCGCGGCCCGCGAGCAGTTGGGCGACCACCCCGTGCAGGGCAACCTCGACCCCTCGTACCTGCTGGGTGACCCCGAGTTCGTCCGCGAGCGAACCCGCGAGGTGATAGCGGCCGCCGGACCGTCGGGACACATCCTGAACCTCGGGCACGGGCTCCACCGCTCGACGCCGGTCGAGTCGGTCCGGGCGTTCGTCGAGACCGCGAAGTCGGTCGAGCGGTAGTCACCGGCCCCCGTGGCGGCCCGCGTGTCAGGCCTCGACGGCCGCCTGTTCGTCGCCGTCGTCGGCCCGCTCGTCGGCGATCCGCTCGGCCACCGAGCGTGCCTCTCGCACCCGGCTCGGGACGCCGATGCGGGCGGTGTAGTTGGTGGCGAGTTCGACCCCCGGCGGCAACGAGAGGTCGTCGAGCGCCCGCCAGGAGGCGTCGTACGCCGGGTAGGCGCGGAGTTTCGTCACGTCGAGCACCTCCGGAAGGGTCCCGAGAACGGTGTCGAACTCGCGGGCGGCAGTCCGGGCGAGACGCCCGGGTGGCTCCTCGGCCACGTCGGGGTCGCGCATCCCGCCGAGAAAGGCGGTGTACAGCCCCTCGCGGTCGAACAGGCTGTCGACGAAGGTCACTCCACGGGTGCGCAGGTCCTCGTCGGCGTGGACCTGGTAGCCGAACCCCTCGCGCTCGACGTCGGCCCGGAGGTACACCATCGCGATCGGGTTGTAGGTGAGTCCGTCCAACGCCTCGGCCGCCCCCGGCGTCAGCCCGGAGAGCACGTCGGCGGCGGCACCTGCCGGCGCGGTGACGACGACCCGGTCGGCGCGGACGGTTACCCCGTCGGCGACCACCTCGTACGACGGGGCGTCGCCGTCGCCAGCCACGGTCCCGTCACCTGTACCGTCGACCCGCCGGACCGTCTCGACCGGCGTCGAGAGGTGGACGCGGTCGGCGTGTGCCTCGTACAGCGCCTCTGAAAGTCGACCGAGACCGTCCCCGAAACTGATCGGCGGGGCCGTGTCGGTGTCGACCCGCGAGAGTGCCGCCGACAGGAGACTGCCGTGTTTCTGCTCGGCTCGCAACACGCCCGACAGCGCGTAGCGGGCGGGCATCTCCGCCGGGTCGGAGGCGTAGATACCCGAAAACAGCGGCTCGACCACGCTCTCGTACACCTCGTCGCCGAACTTGCGGCGAAACAGGTCGGCAGCACGCTCGTCGCGCCGGCCGGGCAGGGTAAACGGCTCCGCGAGTGTCCGTAACTTCGCTCGCTCGGACAGCAGGTCCGTACGGACGAACTCGCCGACCGACCGCGGCACCACGCGGAGCCGCCCGTCCCGGTAGACGTACAGCGGGAGGTCGTCCGCGGCGGTGACCACCTCGTCCGCCAGGTCGAGGTCCGCTATCAGTTCGTCGACGGGGTCGGTGCGGCGGATCCGGTGTGGGCCACGCTCCAGGGGGTCGCCGTCGACGCGCTCGGAGTGGACGACGCCACCGGGGCGGTCCTGGGCCTCGAGCGCGACCGCCGAGACGCCCCGCTCACGGAGGTGGTGGACGAGCGAGAGTCCGGTGACACCGGCGCCGACGACGGCGACTGTCGTCTCCAGGTCCCGGGCGGTCACCCGCGTCGGGTCGGAGGCGTCGGTCACGTCCTCAGTCGTCGGCCTCGGTGCCGGGGTCGGGGTCTGCGTACATCTCGGTGTCGGGGCTGCTCACGGGGTCCGGCACCGGCACGTCGGTCGGCGCGTTCAGGCACATCGTCCCCGGCGTTGACTTGCACTGACACTGCCGGAACTGGTAGTACCGCGGGTCGAACTCGCTGACGAACGGCTCGACCAGGTCCGCGAGCACCGACTGGAAGCGGTCGTCATCGTGGGGAACGGGCGCCCGGTAAAACTCCAGGCCCTCCTCCTCGGCCTCCTCGCGGAGTTCGATGTCCAGTTCGGAGAGGGTCTCGCTCTGTTCGTGCATAAACGAAACCGGTTCGACGAGAACCCGCTCGGCGTCGACGTTCTCGATGGCGTCCTCGATGTCGGGCTCCGTCCAGGGGATGTCGCGGTTCCCGTGGTTCTGGAAGCCAAGTGTGTAGCCGTCGACGTCGAGCATCCGGCTCATCACCGAACACCACTCGGAGACGTAGGTGTCGTACCGCGAGCCCTCGTCGAGGTAGTGGTTCGGGGTGCCGTGTGCCGAAAAGAACAGTTCGGTGTCCGGGTCCTGCAGGTCGAGGTCGTGGTCGTCGGCGAATGAACGGACGTTGTCCGCCCGCATCCGGTTGTACAGTGGGTGCTTGTGCCAGCCAGTCACCTCGTCCAGGTCGACGCCCCAGCCGAGGTCGTCGACGGCCGCCCGCAGGCGCTCCAGGGCGGCGACGGTGGTCGTGGCGCCACACAACGGGTACACCGGCAGTCCGACCAGGTGGTCCACGTCGTCCTCGTGAGCGCGCTCGGCGGCCTCCTCGACGAGCGGCTCGGTGAACTGCATGCCGACGTACGTGGTGACGTCGTAGCCGCGTTCCTCGAGTTCGGCCTCGAGACGGTCGGCCTGGTCCCGGGCCTGCGGGTTCAGCGGCGACCCCCCGCCCATCTCGTGGTACTCCTCGATGAGCCCGGGTGCGCGCCGTTCGGCGAGTTTGCGCGACCGCTGTCGGGCCTCCGCCTCGGTGGTGTCGCCGTCGAGTTCGGCATTGTCGAAGAAGATGCGTTCGAGGTAGGCGACGACGTTCTCCCGGGTCGGCTCGGACGGCTCTCCGAAGTTCAGCACGACTACCCCTGTCGTCATGTCCTCGGGTAGTGCGGGTCTATGGTTAAGCCTTGCCTCGAAAAGAGGCCACGACGGGGCGCCGTCGCTGCCAACAACCCAACAAGACTTTATCCGCCTGAACCGTACGTGGACTAATGTCGACCGGACCGGCTGGCGAGCGTCCCCGCGTGCAGGACGCCGACGGAGAGCCACCGGTCATCGACTTCGACCCGGGCACGAACGTCCTCGTCTCCGGGCCGCCACTCATCGGCAAGTACGACCTCATGCTAGAGACGCTCGCCCGGGGGACCGAACAGGGCGAGGGCAGCATCGTCGTCGCCACGCGAGACGACGAGCGTGCCGTTATCGAGGACTACAGGCGCGTCTCCCCGGAGTTCGACAGCTCCAGGCTCGGCGTCGTGGAGTGCATCTCTGGCCAGCGCGGTGGCACCACCGAACACGAGGGAGAGACGCTCGTGCGCCGGGCATCCTCGCCGGCGGACCTGACCGGTATCGGGATCGGCGCCAGCGAGTTGATGAACGACCTCCACGACGGGGGCGCGGCGGGGGTTCGCCTGGGCGTCGACTCGCTGTCGACGCTCCTGTTGTACACCGAGTTCGACCGTCTCGCGCGGTTCCTGCACGTTCTCTCCGGGCGGATCGACCGCGCCGGCGGGATCGGGTTGTTCGTCATCAACCCCGGCACGATCGACGCCGCCCAGTTCGACCAACTGAAGACCCTGTTCGACGGCCTGGTCGAACTGCGGGAGCGCGACGAACGCCGCGAGATCCGCGTCCGTGGTCTGCCCGGCGTCGAACAGGGGTGGCGTCCCTACCACTCACCGGACTTCGACTGACCGCGCCGTCGTGACCCGTGGCCGTGCCGCGTCGCCGTTTCACCGTGACCGTCCCTCGACGGTACGGACATCCTGCTTCGACACGGTGCCGGGAGCGTGGGGTCGCAGTCGGCGCTCAGTTCAGCAGTCGGTAGCGGTACTGCCGCACCAAGCGCACCCCACGCGGAAGCAGGATGCGGAAAAACACCATCGCCCCCATCGTCGCGACGGGCACGACGACGTACGCGAGGAGGTCGGCGGCGAGACCGCCGCCGGCACCGACCGACGAGACAGCAGTCCAGACGGCGGGGACGGCGGCGCCGGCGGCGTACAGGTACGAGGGGTCCCAGTGACTGTTCCGGCGCGTCCACCAGACGAGCAGGGAGTACACCGACGCCAGGAGCGACAGTCCGAGGAGGACCGTGCCGCCGACGAGCGGACTGGTACTCCCCGAGAGTGCCCCGCCGACGAGCGCCGCCGGCCCGGTGATCCCGTAGCCAGAGTCGAGCGCGGCTGGGAGCCCGGCGGTGCGGACGGCCTCTGCCAGGCGGGCGATACCGTCGGTGTTCGCCGCGTAGACGGCTACGAGCGCCCCGAGGTAGACGAGGTTGGCGAGGCCGACCAGCGGCCAGCCGAACAGCCGCCGCACCCGCTCACGGAGCCACTCCCGGGGCGTCGGCGCCTCGTCCGTCTCGTCGTCGACGTACTCCTCGGGGATCGACGGCTCCTCGTTCTCCGCCTCCGACTCCGGGTCGGTCTTGGGGGCGGTCTTCGGGCCGCGTGCGGTGCCCGCACCGGACGCTGTCGGTGACTTCGACACCTCGACGGACTGGACCGAACCGCCGACGCTGCCCTGGGCGCCCGCGAGGTCGGACGACGCACTGTCGGCGTCGATCACGAAGCCGTCGGTCGACGACTTGTCCGGGGCGACCGTCGTACCCGCGGTCGACCCTGCGGCGTCGTTCGCCTCCGGGTCCGGACCGTCGACCACGGCATCAGAGTCGAAGTCGAAATCGAAGTCGAACTCCGGGTCGACGTCCGAGTCGGGGTCCGCGGAGCCGTTCACGTCAGTGTCGGGGTTCGCGTCGGCGTCGGACGTCCAGTCGGATTCGACGGCGTCGGTGTTGGTGTCGGTGTCGGTGTCAGTCCCGCCTGTCGCGACCTCGCTGGCGTTCCGCGAGACACGTCCGTCGTCCTCCGGCGTCTCCCAGGTTTCCACGGACGGCAGACCACTGATGCGCTCGCCGACGTACTCCTCGTGTCCGAGGCGGTCGTAGGCGTCTCGCTCTTTCTGGTCGCCGAGGGTGTCGTAGGCCTTTTTCAGCGCGATAAACTGCGCCGGGGCACGGGGGTCGTCGTTGCGGTCGGGATGGTACTCACGGACGCGTCGCCTGAACGCCCGCTGGATCTCCTCCTGGGGAGCACCGGACGGCACCCCCATGAGGTCGTAGAAGTCCATCCCGTCGCTCATCCTGTACTGATAACCGAAACGAAGCCCATGTTTATAATCTCCCCGGCAGTTAAGTTAAAATTCTGTCAGCCGCGTCTGTCCACGGCTCGCGGTGTCCTCCGGTGCACCCGGTTCCGCCGCGTCGAGATGGGCGTGAGCGTCGGCGTCGCCGCCGTCAGGGTCGACACCGAACCCGTCGAGTCGTGCCTGTTCGCCGTCGGGGAAGCCGAGGTTCGAGACCCGGACGCCGACCTTCCGGACCGCGCGGTCGACGAACTCATCAAAGAGGTCCAGGGCGACCTCCTCGACGAGGGTCGCGTCCGCGACGGCTCCCGGGAGGGACCGCTCCCGGGTGTTCACCTCGAACGGCGGCTCGACGGCCTTGACCCCGATCGTCCGGTACACCGCTCCCGTTCCGTCGGCGCGGTCGGCCACGGCCCGGGCGAGGGTGCGGACCCGCTCGCGCTTTCGCTCGGCGTCCTCGACAGCCTCGGAGAACGCCGACTCCCGGGAGAGACTCTTCGGTCGGCCGCGAGGGGTCACCTCGCGGTCGTCCTGGCCACGGGCACGGCGGGCGATCTCGCGACCGCGCTCGCCGAAGCGGTCGGCGAGATCCGCGAGTGGCGCCTCGGCGAGGTCGCCAGCGGTCTCGATCCCTGTCTCGCGCAACTGGCGGGCGCGGACGGGCCCGACACCGTGGACCGCCTCGACCGGCAGCGGGGCGAAGAAGTCCCGAACGTCGCCGGGACGGACGACGACCAGGCCGTCGGGCTTGTCGTGGTCGCTCGCGACCTTCGCGGCGCTCATCGTCGGGGCGACCCCGACGCTCGCGGTGACCCCCACCTCGCGGTCGATCCGCTCCTTGACGTGGCGGGCGAACCCCTCGACAACCGACCACTCGGTGCGGTCGGTGACGTCGAGGTACGCCTCGTCGATGCTCACCTCGCGGACCACGTCGGCGCAGTCGCCCAGAACCGCCCGGACGTCCTCGCTGACGGACTCGTAGAACTCCATGTCGACGGGCCGGTAGTGCGCGGCGGGGTCGTCGGGGTCGGCGTCCTCGACCCGTGGCAACTGTCTTAGGGCGGTCGAGATCGCCTGAGCGCTCTCGACGCCGAACTCGCGGGCCTCGTAGCTCGCGGTGGCGACCGCCCCAACGTCGTCACCGGGCTCGTACCCCATCCCGACCACGACGGGTGCACCCGCGAGGTCGGGGTCACGGAGTCGCTCACAGGCGGCATAGAAGCAGTCCATGTCCACGTGAACCACGATCCGCTCCCGGTCGTCGGGGTCGGGTGCGCCCGGGAGCCGCGGTTCGGCCATACCTCCGCTGGGGCACGGGACCGATTAAACCCGACGACACCGGGGTGAAAGTGGACGGAGCACCCTCGAGAGCGAACAGGCGACGCGTGGGGCGAGCGAGACCGCCGGCCCGTCTGCGGGACCGGCGCGTCGCACACCCGCCTCGACCGGCCCCGGCAACCGTCAGCGCACGGGAAGGTGTGGTCCCGGCATCACTGATGAACGTGTGGACGCTGTGGTGTCGTGGCGCGATACCTGACGCCGGTCGTGGGTCGTGAGTCAGACCTCCGGAACAGGAACCGGGTCGGCGGCGGCGTCGCGCCAGGAGTGGGCGGGCGTCCAGTCGAACAGGTCACGAGCCTTCGCCGTCGAGTACGCCGAGGTATCGCCCTCGACGGCACAGTCCTCGGGGAGACGGCCGTACTGCTCGCGCACCAGGTCCCGAAGCGGCCGGCCGAGCGCGTTGTCCGCGGCGACGCAGTTAACGGCCTCGTGGCCGCCGACGTCGGCGGTCAGTGCCACCGCGACCAGTTCGGCCACGTCACGGGCGTCGACGTACGACCAGAAGTTGCCCGCGCCAGCCGAGCGGTCCTCGACGTACTCGGGGTCGCGACAGGCGTACTCCCCGGGCGTCTGGATCCACGAGGGGCGCAGAGAGACGACCGGAACGCCGTCCCGGCGGGCGACCGTCGCGGCGACCTCCTCGCTGACGACCTTCGAGAGACCGTAGGGGTCCTCCGGACGGAGGGCGTGTGCCTCGGTCACCGGGAGCGCGTCAGGCAGTGGCGTCTCGTCGGCGAAAAAGAAGCCGTACGCGCCGTCCGAGGAGGCCTGGACGACGCGGGCACCGACCCGCCCCGCCGCCGTCAGGACGTGGTGGGCCGCCAGCGTGTTGTTGCGGTACACGTCGACAGCGGGGTGCGTGCCGGCGACCGGGATCGCCGCCCAGTGGACGACTGCGTCGGGCCGCAGGTCCGTGATCACGTCGAACGTCGCACCCGCGTCGGTCAGGTCGAGTGCGCGGTAGTCGACGCCGGGGTGGCCCTTCTCGGGGAGCGTCTTGTCGAGACAGGTGACCGCGTGGTCGTCGACGAGTCGGTCGACGACCCACCGGCCCGTCTCGCCGCGGCCACCGGTCACGATGACATCCATGGCCGTACGGGGAGGGCCTCCGACAAGTAGACTGCGGACGAGGCGGTCAGGAGCCGACGGCGGCGGGCACCTCGACGCCGTCGAGCACCTCGTCGAGAACCGTCTGGCGGGTGGTCTCGCGCACCCTGGCCTCGGCGGTCAGGACGATCCGGTGCTGGAAGACGGGGCGGGCGACCCGCTTCGCGTCTTCGGGGGCGACGTAGTCCCGCCCGGCGACGACGGCGTGGGCACGGGCCGCCTCGAACAGTCGTTGTACGCCTCGCGGGGAGACGCCGACCTCGACGCGGGGGTCCTCGCGGGTGGCTCGCCCGAGGTCGACGACGTACGCCCGGACGCGGGGGTCGACGCGGACGGTCTCGGGGACCGCCTGGAGTCGCGGGATCTCGTCGCCGTCGATCACCCGGTCGACGGTCGGGGCCTGGGCGGTGCGCTCGGCGCGGCGGTCGATCAGTTCGAGTTCGCCGTCGCGGCCGGGGTAGCCGATCGCGGTCTTGACGACGAACCGGTCCCGCTGTGCCTCTGGCAACTCGAAGGTGCCCTCCTGCTCGACGGGGTTCTGCGTGGCCATGACGAAGAAGGGGGTCGGCAGGGCGTGGGTCTCGCCGTCGACGGTCACCTGGCCCTCGCCCATCGCCTCCAAGAGCGCGGCCTGGGTCTTGGGTGGCGCGCGGTTTATCTCGTCCGCGAGAACGACGTTCGCGAACACCGGGCCGGGACTGAACTCGAACTCGCCGTCGCCCTCGTCGTACACGTACGACCCCGTGATGTCGGCCGGCAACAGGTCCGGCGTGAACTGCACGCGATTGAACGACAGCCCCAGCGCACGGGCCATCGACCGCGCGGTCAGCGTCTTGCCAGTGCCCGGGACGTCCTCAAGCAACACGTGGCCCCGGGCGAGCGCACCGGTGAGCACGGTCTCCAGAAACTCGCGGTCGGCGACGACCGCACTCGCGACGGCGTCGAGCACCCGGTCGCACACCGTCGAGGCCTCCTCGACGCTCATCGCCGGCTCCGTGTCCATCGGTCGTCGGTTCGGAGGGGGTGGTAATGTGCCTTCTCCCGGCCCCGCCCGCGCCGGCCACCCCCTCGTGTCAGTCGTACGTGAGGACGACGCCGACGGCGTCCTCGGGGCGCTCGTCGAGGAGGCGGTAGGCCTCGGCGGCGTCGTCGACCGGGACGTGGTGGCTCACGAGGCGGTCGGTATCGATTGCCGCCAGGCGGTCCCAGGCCACGTCGAGACGACGGTCGGCGTCCCAGCGTCCTCGCAGGCGCGGGTCGATCGTCGACACCTGGCTGCTCATGAGTCGCACGCGACTCCGGTGGAAGCGCCGCCCGAGGTCGAGACCGACGCGCTTGCGCCCGTACCAGGAGCCGACGACCACCCGGCCGCTGTACCCCGTCGCCGCGATCGCCTGGTCGAGCGCGTCGGGACTCCCCGACAGTTCGTACGCCAGGTCGACGCCCGCGGGGTCGCCGGTGCCCTCGTACAGGCGCCGCACGGCCGGGTCGGTGCGGCGGTCGTCGGGGTCGCGGTCGGCGACCCCGTCGTCGGGCGCGTCGGCCAGCGGGAGCGGGTCGCCCTCGTGGCTCCCGTCGGTCGGGTCCAGCGTGGTGTCGGCGCCGAGCGCACGGGCGACCCGGCGACGGCGCTCGTACAGGTCGACGCCGACGACACGGTCGACCGGGTGGGCGGCGAGAACGGCGGTCGTCAACAGTCCGACCACGCCCTGGCCGAAGACGGCGACCTGCTCGCCGACCCGTGGTTCGCCGTCGAGTGCGAAGTTGACTGCCGTCTCCGCGTTCGGCAGGAGCGCGGCGGTCGCCGACTCCTGGTCGGCCGGCACTCGGACGAGGTCCGCCGGGTCGGCAAGAAAGTGACTCTCGTGGGGGTGGAAGGCGAACACGCGGCGGTCGCGCCAGCGCTCGTCCACGCCGTCGCCCAGCGCAGTCACCCGGCCGACGGCGGCGTAGCCGTACGACAGCGGAAAGGATAGATCGCCCGACAGCGCCTCGATCGACTCGTCGGCGGCCATCGACGCGGGGGCCTCGCCTCGGTAGACGAGCAGTTCGGTGCCGGGGCTGACCGCCGAGACGGTCGTCCGCACACGCACCTCGCCGGCGTCGGGGGCGGGCACCTGGAGCGGTTCGACCGCCACCTCGCACTCCTCGACGAATCGGACCGTCCGCCCCGCCGGGGCGCTCGGCGGCGTTCGGTCGCCGTCACGGTCGGGGTCGCGGCCGCCGTCGGCGGCGGTCGCGTCCGGTGGGGACTGGGTCGGGTCCCCGGTCCCGTCGTCGCCTCGGTCGGGGGCGTCGTCCATCGGTTGGTGTCAGTCGCCCGCGGCGGGGTGGGCGGCGCCCTCGACGCGGGTGCCGTCGTGACGACACACCTCGAGGGCGTGTTTCGCGGCCATACCGGCGTCGTGGGGCGAGCGCCCGCTGCCGACGCCGACCTGCAACTCGACGTCCGCGCTGTCGCGCATCTGCTCGATCGTCGCCTCGAAGTCGGACTGGTCGAGGCTCGGGCAGATCGCGATGATGTTGTCGCCGCCGACAAAAAAGGAGAGAGCGTCGTGTTCGGCGCGCATGTGTCGCATCAGGTCGAGGTACGTCTCCTGGATCCGCATGTAGGTGTCGAAGGCGTTCATCCGGTCGGTGTACTTGCCGGTGGCGTCGACCACGTCGAAGTGGGCGATCTGGACGTCTCGGTCGGTCCGGTCGCTCAGCGCGAGCGGGTCGCCACGGAGCACCTCCGTGCGGTCGCCGTCCTGTGCGCTGCCGGCGTCCTGAATGTACGTCGTCGCCTCGCCCAGCGCGGCTACCGGGCTCTCGTCGGCGGCGACGCCCATCGAGACCGTGACCGGGTAGCGGTTCGACACGGACTCCTGAATGCGAGCGTGGTCGGCGATGTCCGTCCCGTTTGTCACCGCGACCATGTTGTCGAAACGAGTATAAAAGACGTAGCCGTCACGCGTTCCGACGAACTGCGCGAAGTCAGCGTACAGTCGCGCCTGCAGTGTCTGCAGGTCAACCTCCCTGCGTGGCTCAGGCGTCGTCGTCCAGGGACCGTAATTGTCGATCTGGACGAGGGTGATCTGCGTCTGTGGCACACTCGGTAGAACCGCTCTCCGCTTATTACACTTATCAAATCCAACAGGGGTAACGATACCGTGACGGTCGAGGGCGACACGCCGGAGTATGGCGAATACGGGCGGTCGGTGCGACGACCGGCGGAAACCATTTATCGATCACGTCACCTATTGTGTGTCATGTACGTTCGGGAGGCGAAAAACAGAGAAGAGGTCTGGCTACTGGACCACATCGAGGCGATGGGCCTCGACGACACCGCCTTCCGCTCGCGAGACTACGTCGTCGCCGTCGACGAGGACTCCGGCGCGAAGGCAGGGTTCGGCCGCATCCGAGTTCACAAGCACACCCCGAGCGAGGCGGACGCGGAGACCGACGGGGACGACACCGATCCCGAGGAACACTGTGAGTTCACGAGTATCGGCGTCGTCGAGGGGTGGCGCACCCAGGGTGTCGGCGCACACGTTCTCGAGCGACTGGTCCGCCACGCGACCGACAGGGGGTTCGAGCGGGCGTACGCCCTGACCGAGGAGCCAGCGTACCTCGCGCAGTTCGGCTTCCGGCGGACCGACGCCGACGCCCTACCGGCGCCACTCGCCGAGCGCCTGGAACGGAAACGCGAGCGGGTCGCCCCGGACGCCGTCCCGGTCACTCTCGACGTGACCCGTTTCCGGATGCCCGAGCGGCTTCGCGAGCGGTTCAAGCGGGCCGCCCGCCAGGAGCCCGAACCGGAAGACACCGAAACCGCCGAGGACTTCGGTATCGACCCGGACTCGGCAACGTACAAGTACGACACCGGGTGACCGCTGGGAGAACGCGTCAGACCGGCGGGCGGGTCGTCCGGTTCGGAACGACGGCGCCGAGGTTAAGGGCCCGGCGCGGGAACGGCGGGTAATGTTCGACCCCGAGGACCTCGACCGGATCCGCGAGGAAAAGGCCGACTGGGAGTCGGAGACGCTCGGCCCCACCCTCGACCGCTTCGGGGAGCGCAAGGAGCGGTTCACGACCGACACCGAGGGTCAGGAAGTGCGGCGACTGTACACCCCCGACGACGTCGCCGACCTGGACTACGAGGCCGATCTCGGATTCCCCGGCGAGGCGCCGTACACCCGCGGCGTCTACTCGACGATGTACCGCGGGCGGATGTGGACCATGCGCCAGTACGCCGGCATGGGCACCGCCGCCGAGACAAACGAACGGTTTCACTACCTACTCGACGAGGGCCAGACGGGGCTGTCGATGGCCTTTGACCTCCCCACGCAGATGGGGT
>CAZQHW010000001.1:27888-48447 GCA_964593395.1 uncultured Halobacteriales archaeon | reverse complement strand
CGGCGTGGTCGACCGCGGTGGTGGCCGTGACCGCGGTCGACGACTGGCAGGCGGCCCTCGCGGAGGCTGGCGAACTCACCCCTCGCCTCGTCGACCGGATCACCGATGTCCACGGGGATCGGGGAGCGCGGGCGATCGAGGCGGTCTCCGAGAGCCGGGTGAAGGGGTACCTGGACTTCACCGTCGTCGTCGGCTACCGCGAGGAGTACGTCGTCGAGAACGGCGGCTGCACCTGCAAGGACAGCGAGTACAACCTCGACCCGCGTGACCCGACCGAACTGTGCTGGCACGCCCTCGCCGTGGCGGTCGCCGAGCGAGTCGACGCCGTCGACCACCACGACATGTACTACTCCGAGGTCCGGGAGTTTCTGTGACTACTCCGCACAGATGTCGACGAAGTTCCGGAGGATCTGCAGGCCGGTCTCGCCGGACTTCTCCGGGTGGAACTGGGTGCCGAACACGTTCTCGCGCTCGGTTCCCGCGACGACCGACGGGAACGGGTCGCCGTAGTCGGTGCTGGCGACCGTCGCTCCCTCGTCGGCAGGCCGCGCGTAGTACGAGTGGACGAAGTAGGCGTACTCGCCGTTGACGGAGCCGCCTGCGGCACCGTCTCCATCCCGTCGCCCCTCCGGCGCGACGCCGTCCACTCCCTCCACGAGCGGGTGGTCGCGCTGCACGTCTAAGGCGTTCCACCCCATGTGCGGGACGGTGAGGTCGTCGGCGAACCGGACGTTCTCTCCGGGCACGAGGTCCAGCCCCCGCACCTCGCCCTCGCCCGCGTGGTCGGCCTCCTCGCTGGTGGTCAGCAACATCTGCATCCCGAGACAGATGCCGAACACCGGCGTCCCGCTCTCGGCGGCGTCGACCAGCCGCTCGCGGTACGGCCCGGCGTTCTCGACGCCCTCGCGGAACGCCCCCACGCCCGGCAACACCACGCCGTCGGCCGCACCGATCGCCTCGGGGTCCTCGCTCACCTCGACCGCGGCGCCCGCCCGCTCCAGGCCGCGGGTGACGCTCCGGAGGTTCCCAAGGCCGTAGTCGACCACCGTCACCGACACCGGCTCCGCCCGTCGTTCCGCTGTCTCCATGCGCCTCGTTGGACTGCCGCCGACATGACGGTTTGGTCCCGCGGGTGCCACGCTCCGTGACCGCTCCGTCGCGGTCGACGGGACCGTCGAGTCACTTATACGGGCTCCCCGCGGGATCGTGGTCGTCCCGTCACCCCTTCGCGGCCAGTTTGTATTGGTACTGTAGTTATAAATTAAACCGTAAAAACGTTTAAACGGCGTGGCTGGGTGGCGACACACGATGCGTCGACGACGCTTCGTCGAGTTGCTGGGCGGGGTGGCACTCGCGGGGTCGGCCACCGCCCGGGGCGGGGTAACGGGACGCGAACTGGAGGTCTTCTCGTCGTCGAGCCTGGTCGGGGCCGACGGGCGGGCCCTGCCGGCGGACCGGGCGGCGGTGCTCACCGAGTCCACGTCGCGCACGCGAGACTTCGACGGCGTGGGCGACCCCGTGAGTTACACGGGGGCGACGCCCGTCGCGACGGTCGACGGCGGCGTCGTCGGCGTCGGCACGCCGCTGGTGGCCGACGAGGAGGCCGGTGCGGACAACGTGGCGGCGTACCTCGACGCCTGGGACGCGCTGGTCGACGGCGACACGGTGCTCTGGGACGAGGGGCACGACCAGTTCTGGACGCTCGACCGGTTCCAGGGGTTCAGCGACACCGCGGCCGACCGCGGCTACGACGTGCAGGTCTCCTCCTTTCTGGAGGTGGAGATCGACGAGGCGGACGCCGTCGTGATGATGCCACCCCGCTGGGACGTGTGGGCCGAGACCCGCGAGGCGCTGTCGTCGTTCGTCGCCGACGGCGGCACCCTCTTCCTGCACAACCAGGCCGACTTCCAGTCTCGGGACGAAACCGCCCGGTTGAACCGGGTGTGCGAGGCGCTCGGCGTCGACTTCCGGTTCAACGGCGACCAAGTCATCGACCGCCAGCGCAACGACGGCGAGGAGTACGAGCCGCTGACGACGAACCTCCCGTCGGGGTCGCCGTTCGCTGGCGGGAGCGGTGGCGGTGGCGGGAGCGACTCCCTCTCGGCCGTCATCAGCGGGCCGACGGCCGTCCCGCCCGAACGGTCGGTCACCTTCGACGGGTCGGACTCCGTCGACCCGGACGGCCGGATCGCCCGGTACGAGTGGAGCTTCGAGGACGGCACCACGAACGTCGGGCGCTCCGTGGAGCACTCGTGGCTGTTCGAGGGCGAGTACGCCGTCACACTCACAGTCGAGGGGGGCGACGGCGAGACCGCGAGCGCCACCCGGACCGTCCGCGTCTCCGAGGACGCCGGGGGTGGCGACGAGAGCGAGCGGGTCGCCGTCCCGGTCACCCGGGTCTCCGACGGCGACACGGTGAGCGTGCGCTACGAGGGCCGGGAGGAGTCGGTTCGCGTCCTCGGGGTGGACACCGCCGAGACGCCGGACAACCAGCAGTACGAGCGCGAGGAGGAGTGGGAGGGGATCGACTCCCTCGACGTGCTCGGACGCTGGGGCCGCCGTGGCTCCGAGTTCGCGAGCCAGGAGTTCTCGGTCGGCGACACCGTCGAGATAGCGTTCGACGACGCCGAGGGGCGGCGGGACCCGTTCGACCGGCTGCTCGCCTACGTCTACTACGACGCGGGCGGCGACGGCTCGCGAGACGCGCTGTACAACCGGCGGCTGATCGAGGAGGGGGTTGCCCGCGTCTACGGCTCCAACCTCACGAGACACGACGAGCTCTGGCGTGCGGAACAGGACGCCCGCGCTGCCGGTCGGGGGGTGTGGGCGGAGTCCACGCCCGAACTGTCGGTCCGGTACCGCAACCGCCCCGTCGAGGAGGTGTTCGTCCCCAACCCGGCGCCGGTGACGACCGCCGCCGGCGAGCCCGCACGAGAGCGCGTCCCCGCCAGGCCCGACGCCGGCGGCGACCCGCTCGTCGCCGTCGACGAGGACGCCCGCGTCGCGGCCGTCGGTGGCCTGATGATCGACGAGACGTTCGAGGCCGAGGAGGGCTTCGGCAGGAGCACGGAGCGGTACGACAACTTCGCGCTCGTCTCGAACCTGCTGGACTCCCTCTCGGCCCGCGACGGCGCGGTGCTGATCGAGGGCGGCCACGGCCAGTTCGGCGCCGACTGGGCGCTGTCGAGCGAGGACGCCGCCTACTACCAGCGCCACCTGGAGGGCGAGGGCGTCGAGTTCCACCAGGTCAACGCCGTCGACGAGACGGACCTCTCCGTCGGTCGAGCCATCATCGTCACTACGCCGGCCAGCGAGTTCACCGCCGCCGAGCGCGACGCGCTGCGCTCGTTCCGGGATTCCGGCGGGTCGGTCCTGCTGATGGGCTCGGCCAACGCGCCGGACCGGGCGCGGCGCCGCCTCGACGACCTGGCCGAGACGCTTGACTCGGACCTCCGCTTTGGCCGGGGCACCGTCCGAGACCCGGTGAACAACCTCAACGGCGACCCCGCGCTCCCCGTGGTCTCCTCGTTCGACCGGACGCTGCCGCTTTTCTCCCGGTTCACGCCCGGTAGCGGTGCGCCGGACGACCCCGTGGACGAACCGGGCGACCCCGGGACGCCGACCGGGGCCACCTACGAGGGGTCGCTCTCGGCCGGCGACCGCGGGGTCCACGACCACGCAGTGAGCGGCGACCCGGAAGCCGTGACGCTGTCGCTGTCCGGGCCCTCCTCGGCGGACCTGGACCTGTACGTCGCCGTCGACGGCTCAGAGCCGACGCCGTTCGACTACGACTACCGCTCGTGGACGTTCGGCTCGCAGGAGACGGTCGTCGTCGAGGGCCGAGACCTGACCGGCGACACCACCCTCGGCGTGACGGTGGACTGCTTCAGCGGGAGCGGCGACTACACGCTGCGGGTGACGCAGGGGCGGGAGAACTGAGGCCGTGTCCGGGCGGGGCGCCCGGAGAGCGTCACTCCCCGCCGCGTGAGAGAGCGTAGAAGGCGGCGCTGAAGTCGTCCTCGTCGAGTTCCTGGACGGTCTCGTCGAGTTCCTCGCGCAGGCGCTCGACACGGTTGGTGAGCCGTTCGTACTCGTCGTTGTCGTCGAGTTCGTCGGGGCTGACCTCCGCCTCCAGGGCGGCCCGCTTGGACATCAGGGAGGTGAGTTCCTGAAGATTCGAGTCGTACGAGGAGCGCCGGATGAGCGTCTCGACGGTTTCTTTCAGTTTCTCCTCGGGAACGGGCTTGACGACGTAGGCGTCGAAGCCCAACTCGAGGATGTCGAAGTCGGGGTCGACGGCGGTCACCATGGCGACCCCGGGGTTGAGCCCGCGCTCTCCGATGCGTTTCAACACCTCGTCACCGGACAGGTCCGGCATCCGCCGGTCCAGGAGAACGACGTCGACGTCCTCGTCGACCTTCTCGAGGGCTTCCTCTCCCCCGTAGGCCGTCCGGACGTCGTACTCTCCTTTCAGTCGTAGGGCGTACAGGTCCGTGATCGAGGGCTCGTCGTCGACGATCAGTACGGTGGCGTTGTCGGACATCAGGGAACCGTTTTCTGACTGTTGGAACCGGGGTGACTTAACACCCGTGGCCCCCGGACCGACAGTCCGAAGCACGCGGCGGTACGAGTGACCGTCATGCCAGAGCAGCGACTGGCGGATCGGCTCCTGTTCGACCGCCTCAGCGGCGTGTACGCCCGGGCGATGCCGCCGGCGGACGGGACGCGACTCCGGGCGGGTCTCGCCCTCGCCGACGGCCCCGTGGAGCGGGGGATCGACCTCGGGGGTGGGCCGGGGCGGGGCGCCGCCGCCGTCGGCGAGGTGGACTGGACAGTCGTCGACCTCGCGGGCGGGATGCTCCGGACCGCGAGCCGCCGGGGCCACGCCGCAGTCCGAGGGGACGCGACCCGACTGCCGGTCGCCGACGGCGCCGTCGACGCCGTCATCGTGGTCGACGCATTGCACCACATGCCGGACCACCCCGCGGTGCTCGGGGAGGTCGCCCGCGTCCTTCGTCCCGGCGGAGCACTCGTCGTCCGGGAGTTCGACCCGCGGACGCTCCGCGGGCGGGCGGTGGTGGCCGGTGAGTACCTCGCCGGCTTCGGGTCGACCTTTCACTCGCCGGAGGCGCTCGAAGGCGTCGTCGCCGACGCCGGCCTGTCGCCGACCGTCCTCGACCGCGGGTTCGACTACACCGTCGCCGGCGTCGCCTGACCGCAGGGATCATGACCCCTCGTGACCAACGAGCGGGCGTGCAGCGAACCCGTCTCGCGGTCGGTGACGCCGCGGTCGTCGCCGCGGTGGTGCTTGCGGGGCAGATGAGTCACGGGACGGAGCCGCTCGCGGCGCCGCTCGCCACGCTGGAGACGCTCGGGCCGTTTCTCGCCGGGTGGCTGGTCGCCGCCGGCCTGGTGGGCGTCTACCGGGCGGCCCCTGGCGCGTTCGGTCTCGTGGCGGGCGCCTGGCTCGCCGGTGCGAACCTCGGGTTGCTCGCGAGGGGGTCGCCGTACCTCTCGGGCGGCACGACGTGGCCGTTTCCGCTGGTCATAACGGGCACGACCCTGGGGATGCTGTTGTTGTGGCGTGGGGCAGTGCTCGCCGCCGCTCGTGTCAGGACGCCGGATCGGGCGCCCGCCGGCGAGTGAGGACGAGCCCCACCGCGGAGCCGGCGGCGGCGATCAGCGCGAGCAGGGCAAACAGCGCCACCGCGTTCGCCTCCGTGAGCACGAAGCCCGCCAGGCCCCCGCCCAGCGCACCGACGCCGAACACGCCGAGGTAGGTGTAGCCGTACGACAGCCCCCGCGTGCCGGCCGGGGTGAGTTCGGCGACGGTCGCCTGGTACAGCGGCTGGACGACGAACAGACCGAATCCGAGCAGCGTCCCCGCCACGAGAAAGCCGACGAGTCCGAGTTCGACGGCTGGGACGAAGACGACGGCGAGCACCGCGAGGAACCCAAAGCCCGCCGCCAGCCCGGCCGGCGGGTCGATCCGCTCCGTGAGGCGGCCACCGACGTACTGGCCGGCCATGCCGACCCCGAGCAGGCCGACGTAGGCGTACCGCGATGGCTCCAGTTCGACGCCACGGACCGACACCGGGTCGAACGCCGGGAACTCGCCCAGTATCTCCGGCAGGAAGGTGAGCACGCCACGGTAGTACAGCCCGGAGGCGATCACCACGAGAAAGACGAGCGCGAACGACCCCGCGAACAGCGCCCGCGTGCCGTCGACGAACTCCGGGAGCGAGGTGACAGATTCCGCCCGCCCGTCGGTCGTGTCCTCGTCGTCCCCGTCTCCCGTCTCGGGACCGCCGTCCGCGGCTGCCGTGTCGGCGTCGACGGCGGCGGTCTCGTCCACGTCGACCCACACCGCGACGACGGCGGCGACGACGGCGGGCACCGCCAGCGCGGCGGCGACACTGCGCCAGTCCAGCGCGACAAGGAGTAGTGAGGTCGCCAGCGGCCCGACGGCGATACCGAAGTTGCCCGCGATGCCGTGGTAGGCGAAGCCGCTCCCGCGGGCCCGGACGCCGGTGCTGATCAGCGACAGGCCCGAGGGGTGGTACACCGACGCCGCCACCCCCCACAACAGGAGCGCGGCGGCGACGGTCAGCGGGCCACCCGCCTGCGACAGCACCAGAAAGGACAGCCCCATCCCCAGCAGACAGGCGGCGATGAGCCGCCGGGAGCCGACGAGGTCCGCCAGTACGCCCCCTGGCAGCGCACCCGCGCCAAAGGCGGCGTACCCGACCGTCACCGCCAGGCCGATCGTCGCCGCGGTCGTGTCGAAGGCCCCGAGCCAGTAACCGATGAAGATCGGCACCGACAGCTCGTAGGTGTGGACCATCGCGTGAGCGAGCATCACCAGCCCGACGATCCGCCGGTCGTTGCTGTCCACGCCGCTCGATTTCGCTCCTGCATGTTTCAACGCCACGGTCCCGGCGACCCGCCCGCTCCCGGCCCCGGCCGCCGCCCACGCGACTATGACCACTAATTATCAATCGGCTGGCGCCCACCAGCAACACGATAACTTACGAGTAACTTCTTTGTAGCTCCTGCAGTGGGAACTCAGGAAGTATAGTCCGGTTGTGCGGAACCTTTATACCGTATGTCGTGATAGAACGTTACAGAACGAATGGTTGGATATTACGACTACGTATTGGCAGTCATCCCGGTGACGATGCTCGGCCTGGGGGGGTCGCTGTTCGCGGCCGGCGTGTCACTGGTGCCCGCGGTGGTGGCCGCGTCTGCGGTCACGATGGGCGTCATCGGCCACGCGATGTTCGTCCGATCACCCGTCGAGACGCCCGCTGACGACACGGTTCCCGACGCTCCCGGCCGGTCCGTCGCCGGTGACTCTCCGTCACCGACGGCCGACTGACACGTCTGCAGGAGTTCTGTCGACCACCGACCACCTGCAGCGTTGTCTCCGTGACCTGACGGTACACATTTAGCCACGCCGTTCGAGGGGTGGTGCGATGACCGAGGCGCTGTACCTCACGAGCGAGGACGTATCGGACCTGGCGACGCCGGCGGAGTACGTCGAGGCGGTCCGCGAGGGGTACCGTCAGCGTGGCGAGGGGGCACCGGCCCGGCCGCGCACCCGTCTCACGGTCTCGGAGACCGGCCCGGACGGCGAGGGTCCGGGCGGGATGCTCACCGGCTACACCGCCGTTCTCCCCGAGACTGGGGCGATGGGGGGGTACACCTACGCCGCGGGCTTTGGCGGCGGCGACGCCTGGTTTCTCACCCCGCTGTTCGACGCCGACAGCGGCGAACCGCTCGCGGTGATCGACGGCGCGGCGATGAACCCCTTCAAGACGGGTGCCGCGGGCGCCGTCGGCATCGACGCCCTGGCCCGCGAGGACGCCACGAATCTGGCGGTGATCGGGTCCGGAACGCAGGCTCGCGGGCAACTCCTGGCGGCAGCGACGGTGCGTGACTGGGACCGCGTCGAGGTGTACTCCCCGACAAAGGACAACCGCGAGCGGTTCGCCGGCCGGATGAACGACCGTCTCGACCCGACGGTCGCCGCCGTCGCGACCAGCGCCGCCGCCGTCGAGGGTGCCGACGCAGTCATCACCGCCACGACCGCCTCGGAACCGGTGTTCGACGGCTCGCTGCTTGCGCCGGGTACCCACGTCACTGCCGTCGGCCAGTACGACCCCGACAAGAACGAACTCGACCCCGAGACGGTCCGTCGCGCGACGTACGTTCCCGACCTGCGGGACCGGGTGACCCGCGACGCTGGGTCGTTCATCGCCGCCCTCGACGCCGGGGTGGTCGACGAGGACCACGTTCACGCCGAACTGGGCGAGGTCGTCGCCGGCATCGAACCCGGTCGGGAGTCACCGGAGGACGTCACCGTCTTCGACTCCGGCGGCACCGCTATCGAGACCGTCGCCGCCGCTCACACGCTGTACGAGCGGGCCGCGGACCGTGACCGCGGGACGACGATCGACGTGGCGCCCGCGAGCGAGGCGATGCCCGGCCGGTTCGAGTGAGCGTCTCGCAGGACCCGGGACGGAGCGATCACTCGACGGTGAATTCGCCGTCCACGAGCAGTGGGTCGCCGTCGACCTCGACCCGTCCCTCGCGCGTGTCGATCACCACGTCGGCGTGGACACGGCTCTCGTTGTACTCGCGGTCGTCGGGCACGCACTCCTCCATCGCCCGGCCGAGAGCGACGTGGACGGTGCCGCCGACCTTCTCGTCGAGGAGTACGTCCCCGGTGAAGCGGTCGACGCCGCGGTTCGTGCCGACCCCGAACTCGCCGACCCGCCGGGCGCCGTCGTCCGCGTCGAGCAGTCGGCCGAGCGCCGCCTCGTTGCGGTCGGCCTCGTGGTCCACGACTTCCCCGTCCTCGAAGGTCAGTCGCGCGCCCTCGATCGCCTGGCTGCCACGGGTGAACGGGGCGTCGACGGCCACCGTCCCCTCGACCGTGTCGACGACCGGCGCGGTCGCCACCTCGCCGCCGGGCATGTTCTCGGTGCCGTCGTCGAGGTAGGTGTCCATCCCCGCGACCGAGAACCGGAGATCAGTCTCGCCGGTCGTGACCCGCACCCGGTCGGCGTCGGCGAGTCGGTCGGCGATCCGCCCCTGGCGCCGGCGTTGGGCAGTCCAGTCGCGGTCGACGGCGTCGTACAGGAGATCGGCCCAGGCGGCGGTGCTCACCTCGGCACGCTGGGCGTCCGCCGGCGTGGGGTGTAGCGTCAGCACCCACCTGGTGTCCAAGCGAGCCTCCAGAACGGGTTGCTTCGCCTCGCCCCTCGCCCGGCCCGTCTCGCTGTCGACGTCGCTGCCCTCGGCGGCGTTGCGCCCGGCCTTCACCAGTATCACCGCGTCCGCTGCCTTTGTCGCTGCCAGTCGTGGCTCGCGCGTGGTCACCTCGTCCGGGTCGACGGCCCGCAGGAACGCCCGGTCCGCCCGGCGGTTCGTCCACACCGTCTCCGCCCGGGCGCCGACCTCGCCGAGGCGCTCGTACAGCGCCACCACGAGGTCCTCCGCCGGGGTCGGCGCCCTGACGAGCACCTGGTCGCCCGCCTCCGCCTCGATACAGTGGTCTACCAGCACCGCCGCGTGTCGCCGCACCCTGTCGTCCATATGCCGATGTCACTCGCGGTACACATCACCGCTCCCCAAGCCCGGTGAAAGTGAAACTGTTCGAGCACTGTCCCGGGGATCGTCCGGTTCGAGGCGGGTGGTCGTTTGCGCTCCCGCTTTACTTTCACCGGGCTACAGGTACGGGGTGAGACCGAACGCCTCGACGAGTGGGACGCCCGCGGCGACGGCACCGACCAGGTAGCCCGCGATGACCCCGCCGTTGAGCGCCGGCAGTCCCGCGTGCGCCCGGCGAAACAGGTAGAGGATCGCCTCCAGGGCGAGCATCCCGACGAGGGCGCCGACGAGGGCGCCCAGCGCGGGGGCGTTCAGCCCCGCGACGACCGGCGACGCGTCGACGAAGACGGCAGCGCTGGCGGCCAGCAGTCCGGGGAAGACGGCGTCGCCCAGGCCCAGGAGCATCGCGCTCTCCGAGAGGTCCGCCAGGTCGTCGGTCTCGCGGAGCGAGAAGCCACGCTCGGCGGGGACAACGAACACCATCGGCAACTTGAGGTCGACGACGCCGCTGCCCAGCGACTGCATGTGCTCGCTGACGTACACCGAGTAGGCGTCGTACGCGGCCATCAGGACCAACAGGACGAGCACCGGCAGTGGCGACAGGCTCACGCCGAAGACGGCGATGGCCGAGGCACCGAAGGCGACGCCGGCGGCGTCGATCAGGTACCACTCGGGGTACACCCACAGGAGGGCGGCGACGACCGCGCCCATCCCGAGACCGACCCACTCCGGCGCCGGCACGCCCGCCGGAAGCGCGACCGCGATTGGGTACTGCAACAGCAACGCGACCGCGCCCAAGACGACCGCGCGAACGACCAGGTCGCCGCGGTCGTACCGGAAGGCAACGAGCATGGCTCCCGTCGCGACCAGCACCTCGACGACGATCAGCGCGACGTTCGACAGCGCGTCGGGGTCCTCGAACGCCTGGAAGCCGGCCGCCTGGAACGGCTCGACGAGCGCCAGTCCCCCGAGGACCGTCACCGTGAACAGGCCGACGACGCCGGCAACGGGGAGCGGGTCGAACGCCTTCTCCTCGGACTCGCCCGTGGCCGCGGGGTCGTCACGGGTCGCGTCCTCCACGGCCTCGGCCTCGGTTGCCGTCCCGTCGCTCACGGCCCCAGGTGTGACCGGGCGGGACAAGTGCGTGTCGTCTGCGGACTACAGGTACGGAGCGACCCCGAGCGCCTCCGCGAGCGGGACACCGGCGGCGACGGCACCAAGCAGGTAGCCGGCGATCGCTCCCCCGTTCAGCGGGGGCAGACCGGCGTGGGCACGTCCGCTGCGGACGGCGATCATCAGCCCCGCCAGTCCGACCAGCGTGCCCAGCGCCGCACCCAGCGCGGGCAGCGACAGCGCCACGAGTGGCACACCGAAACGGGGCGCCGGGAGGTAGGTCACCGCGGTGACCGCGAGCATGGTCGGCATCACCGCGTCGCCGATCCCCACGAGCAGGGCGTTTCCCGGGGCCGCGATGGGGTCGCGACCGCCCGACGGTCGACCGCCGTCCGTGCGGGGCTCTTCGGTGTCGTCGTCCGGCGTCGCCTCCGTGTCGCGGTCGTCCGTCGACGCCTCGCCCGCGTCGTCCAGGTACGAGAACGACCGGTCGCCGGGGACGACGAACAGGACCGGCGCCCGGGACTCGACGGCGCCGCCGGCCAGCGCGCCCATGTGGCCGGTGCCGTACACCGCGACGGCGTCGTAGGCCGACAGCGCGACCAACAGGACGAGCACCGGCAACGGGCCAAGCGTCACGCCGACGATACCGGCGGCACCGACGCCGGTGAGCACCCCCACGGCGTTGATCACGTACCACTCCGGGTGGACGACCAGCGCGACCACCAGCCCCAGCGCGCCGAGCAGGGCCGGAACGTGGACGACGGTACCGAACACGGGCGGCACGAGCGCCGCCAGGACGAACCACGAGAGCAGCCCCGCGGCGAACACCGCAAAGCCACGCAACAGCCAGGTGGCGCCCCGTCGAACCGCCACCAGCAACACGCCCGACACCGCGAGCACGCCGACGAGGTACACGAGACCGAACGTGGGGTCACCGGGGTCCTCGACCGCGCCGCTACCCCCGCCGACGAACGGCACAGCAAAGGCAAGCGCCCCCACCTGCACCGCGACGAACAGGCCGACGACACCCAGCGTCGCCCCGAGAGACGGTCCGGCGGCCGGGGCGGGGTCCGGCGCCCGGGGGACGCCGCCGTCGGGTAGTGTCTCGCTCTCCTCGTCGCCGGTGTCGTCGGGACCGTCGACTCGTCCTGAGCGCCGGCTCATCTGTCCCTGACGTAGAGTCGCTCGCCGATGAGTGCAGCGGGGTCGTCGGTGGAGACGGCGAGGTACGGTCGCTCGACCGGGCCGAACGTCTCGACGACCTGGCCCACCCGGTCGAGCGACCCGTCGACGACCGCCTCGCCCACCCGTGGCACGCCCGCTGCCGCCAACGCGGGAGTGGGGTCGTCCCGGTCGACGTCCTCGGGGTCGAGCGTCGCGTCGACCCGCACCACTGCCAGTCCGCCCGTGGCCCGGACGACCTCGCCTGCGGGCCGCATCAGTCCCGCAGGGCGGACACGTACGCCGCCGCCGCCTGGACGACGTCGTTTTTCGTGGCGTCCTCGGCGCCTTTTACAAGCACCCGTCCTCGCTCGCGGTGGTGCTCCCGGGAGTAGGCCACGTCCCGCTCCACGACGGCGTCGTACCCCACCTGCTGGACCGCCTTCGCGATCTCCTCGACGGTCGGCTCGGGCACCGCCAGGTCCGACGACACCCGGCGGCCCTGGGCCCGCGTGCACTCGCTGTCGAGGTAGGCGGGGTAGATCGCGTTCTCGACCATGTCGGCACTCACACCCCCCACGAGGTGAGCGTTGTGGTCCCCGTCCGCCGAACGGTGCCGGCGAGCGGCCGGCAGGTCACCTCGGCTATGCCCGCCGGCGCAACAGGAACAATGCCCCGACCAGGCCGACGACCGCCGCGACGACGCCCAGGCCGGGCTGGCCCTGGCTGTCCTCCTCGGTGGTCGTCGTCTCCGTGGTCGTCGCGGTGGTGTCGGTCCCCGCCGTCGTGGTGGTCGTGGTCGTCGTCTGCGTAGTCGTTGTGGTGGTGGTCGTCGTGGTCGGTTGTGTCGCCTCCGAGCGGGAGACGTAGTCCTCGGGGCCGTAGGCGTCGCTGTGGAAGGACTCGGTCATGTTGCGGACCGCGAACACGACGCTCCGCGGGGCGGGCTGGGAGAGGTAGTTGACGTTGACGACGGCGTAGTTACCCTCCTCGACCGCGGTCGTGGAGTTGTACGGCGCCTGGCTGGTGAACGACGGCTCCGGACGGGAGACCACGAGGTACTCGGGGTCCTGTTCGGCGACGAGTTCGGCGTTCACCTGCCGGACGAAGCCGGACTCGCCGGCGTCGGCGACGACGTTCGTCGCCCCGCTGCTGACGATCATGTCGTGGATGAACGTGTCCGACCCGACCGAGGAGCCGAAGCTAACGTACATCGCCCGGGGCTGTCTCAGGTCCGGCGCGATAACGGCCTCCTCGACGGCCGCTAAGTTCTGGTCGACCCAGCGGTTCGTCTCACGGGCGGCCTCGCACTCGCCGACCAGCCCGCCCATCAACAGGGTCTTCTGCTGGATGTCCTCGATCGAACTGGCGACCTCGAACTTGTACACCGTCAGCCCCGCTCGCCGGAGACGGTCGACCTCCTGGTCGGGGATGGTGTTGGGCGCCAGCACGAGGTCGGTCTCCAAGGAGACGATCCGCTCGGCGTTGTACTGGCCGAACGTAGACGTGGAGACGTTCGCCTTCTCCCCGGCACCGTCGAGGTAGGCGGCGAACTGGGAGACACCGACGACCTTGTCCTGGGCGCCGAACTCCCACATCGTCTGTGCGGCGCTGGGATTCAGCGTGACGATCCGCTCCGGTTCCTCGACGATCTCGACGGTCGTGCCGGTGGCGTCCTCGCTCGTGACCGGGAACGACGCCTCGCCCTCGGTGCAGGCCTCTTGAGCCTGGATCGCGGACGTGGTCTCCGCGTCCACCCCACCGGCCAGCGCGGCAGGGGCGACACCGACCGTCACGACGAGTAGCGACACTACCAGTGCGACCAGCGTGCCTCGCATGTTCAGTCCGGTGTGTGGAGTCAATAAGTATTTATCTAAAGCAAGTGGACTTGGACAGACGGATGTCGCTGTCCCGGCCGCGCCCGACCGTCGAGTTGGGAGTCCGCTCGCGGGCGGTCGCCTACACCGCCGTTCTGAGCGTCCTGCTCGTCGTCGCCGTTCTCGTCGGCGCCCGCGTGGGGTACGAGCCGCTGGGGTACGACACGATCGCCCGGGCGACGCTGAACGCCGTCAGTCTCCCGGTGCCCGCCCCCGAGTGGGGGGTGTGGCACCTCGGGCCACTGCACGCGCCCGGTCCCGTGCTCCAGGTGTCGTGGATCGCGCCGTTCTCGTTTGCCGTCACGGAGGCCCAGCAGGTGATCGTCGTCCGTCTCCGGCTCCCGCGAGTGGTGCTGGGTGCGGCGGTCGGCTTCGCGCTCGCGACCGCCGGCACGGTGATGCAGGGGTTCTTCCGCAACCCGATGGCCGACCCCTCGATCGTCGGCGTCTCCTCCGGCGCGGCGGTCGGCGCCGTAGCAGTCCTGCTCGCGCCGGTCACGCTCCCCTTTGGCCTGCCGGTTGCGGCCTTCGTCGGTGCGACCGGGGCGGCCTTTCTCGTCTACGCGGTCGCCACGGACAACGGTCGCACGCCGGTCGCGACACTCTTACTCGCGGGCGTCGCCGTCCAGACGCTTCTGGGTGCCGTCGTCGCCTACATGATGGTCACCAGCGGGCGAAGCATCCGCGAGGCGTACTTCTGGCTGCTGGGCCACCTCCAGTGGAGTACCTGGGGAAAGGTCGGCGTCGCCGTACCCGTCTCGCTGGTCTGTTTCGGCGTGTTGTACGCCTACGCTCGCGAACTGAACCTCATGCTGTTGGGCGAGGAGCAGGCCGCCGCGCTCGGTGTCGAGGTCGAGCGCACGAAACGGGTACTGTTGGCGGTCGCGAGCGTTCTCACCGGCGCCGCGGTCGCCGTCAGCGGCGTGATCGGATTCGTCGGTCTCGTCGTGCCACACCTCATGCGGCTCCTCGTCGGCCCGGACCACCGGGTGCTGTTGCCGACGAGTGCCCTCGCCGGCGCTGTCTTTCTCGTCCTCACCGACGCTGTCACCCGCGTCGGCGCCGCGGAACTCCCCGTCGGCGTGGTCACCGCCGCGCTCGGTGCGCCCTTTTTCCTGTTTCTCCTGCGCAAACGGGAGGTGCACGAACTGTGAGTCGTCCACGTGACGGGAGCGAGCGAGCGAGCCCACAACACGACTCCGACCCCGACGCGGACGTGGAGGGTCACCCACGCGACACCGGTGAGTCGTCCGCACGGACGGCGACCGAGGAGAGTGGCGTCGTCGCCCGCGGCGTGTCGGTCTCGCTCGGCGGGCAGCGCGTGCTTTCGGAGGCCAGTATCGCGGTCGACCGGGGCGAACTCGTCGGTCTCGTCGGGCCGAACGGCGCGGGCAAGACGACGCTGTTGCGGACGCTGAACGG
The DNA here is from genome assembly GCA_964593395.1 of uncultured Halobacteriales archaeon. GTDB lineage: Archaea > Halobacteriota > Halobacteria > Halobacteriales > SW-7-71-33 > SW-7-71-33. Next base: position 33,256 of record CAZQHW010000001.1, on the reverse strand, counting down.
GACGCTGGCGCCCGACGCCGGCACGGTCCGGGTGGACGGCGAGGACGTCCACGCGCTGTCGGCCCGTGCCCGCAGTCGCCGCGTCGCGACGGTGCCCCAGGACACGAGCGTCGGCTTCGCCTTCGACGTGCGGACGATAGTCGAGATGGGCCGACACCCCCACCGCTCACGGTTCGGCGGCGACCCCGACCCCGGCGCGGTCGACCGGGCGCTGGAGCGGGCCGGCGTGGACCACCTCGCGGACCGCTCGGTCGACGCCGTCAGCGGCGGCGAGCGCAGTCGGGTGTTGCTTGCCCGTGCGCTGGCCCAAGACGCCGACGCCCTCGTTCTCGACGAACCGACGGCGAGTCTCGACATCGGCAATCAGGTCGACACGCTCGAACTCGTCACCGACCTCGTCGACGAGGGTCGGGCCGCCGTCGCCGCGATCCACGACCTGAACCTCGCCGCGCGGTTCTGTGACCGCATCGTCGTTCTCGTCGACGGCCAGGTGCAGGCCCGTGGCCCGCCGGAGACGACCCTAGAGCGGGAGACACTCAGGGCGGCGTTCGGCGTGACCGCCGCCGTCGACGACCACCCCGCCACCCAGGCGCCGCTCGTGACGGCGCTGACCGAGTCCGACCGCGGCGAGTAACCTTGGTGTCCAGGTGTGACACCCTCGTCGCGCCACAGCTATTATTTTTCCGAGAGATCAACCGGTGAGTATGGAGCTGCGGTACTACGGTGATTCGTCGCTGGAGGCGGATCACCGGGTGGTGGTAGACCTGCTCTCCGCCGTCCACGACCGGTGGGACCTGCCGGTGGCCGTCGAACGGGTTCGGGAGCGACACGAGCCAATCGAGGAGTTTCCCGGGCCGGTCCACGACAGATCGGCGGAGACGGTGTTCGAGCGTGACTTCGCGGACAACCCGCTGCTCGCGGCGAACGTCGGGCACGACCCCACGGAGGCGTTCTGTACCGAGAACGGGCTCCCGACGGTCGCCGGGTGCGTCGGCGTGGTCGACACGGTGGACGAGGGTGGCCTCCTCCTGTGGGCCACGCTCCTGTCTGGCGAACCGCCCGGACAGGAACTGTTCAGCCCCGACGCGTACACGGTCGGCTTCCTAAACGAGGTGCTCGAGGAGGGACCGTCGGTCGTCCGGGACAAGTACACGACAGCGGAGGACGTCACGCCCCCGGGTCGTCTCGCCGGCGACGCCCCGGTGCCGGACGACCTCGGCGTCGACGACGTGACGGACGCCGCCGTCACCGACGACCCGGGCGCCGAGAACACGGTCGGCCCCGACCGCCCGAACGACCGCTCGACCGACGACACCCGGACGACGGCTCCGGGCACGGGCGGCGGTGCCGGGGACGGGACCACCGACACCCCCGCCGAGCGGACGGGTGCCGAGACGGAGGACCGGGCGGCCGGCGTGGCGTCCGCCGACGTGAGCGAGTACCTCACCGGGAAGCGCACGGACGAGGACCTGGTCGCGGAGTTCGTCGCCGACGCGGCCCCGATGGAGGGGGTCGACCACGCCGCGGTCCGCCTCAAACTGACCGTCGGGAGCCTCCCGACCGCGACGGAGGACCGCCCGCCGGCCGACCGCTCGCTCGTCCGGGAGTTCGGCACCCGGACCGTGGACGCCGTCGTCCACGCCGACCGTCACTGGTTGGTCGAGACGAAGGGCCGACTCTCCGCCGTGGAACTCGACCGTGCCGTCGGCGAGGTGCTCGTCGCCGACACGCTGTACCGGCAACAGGAGGGCCTCGACCCGGACCAGACGTCGCGGGCACTCCTGTTCGACTGCGTGGGCCGCAGTCACGACATCGAGGAGTCGGTCGAGTTGCTGCGGGGCAACCTGGAGTACGCCTCCGCGATGGGGGTCGGGGTGTTCGTCCGTGACCCCTCGCTCGACGGGCGCCTGTTCCGGCAACTCTCGGACTACGGCTCCCCGCCGGCCAGGGTCTCGACCGACTCCAGGGCGGTGTAGCCGCCGAAGGCCGCCGCGAGCACGCCCGCCGTCTGGGCGGTCGCCGTCGACAGCGTGCCGACCCCCTCGTACAGCAGCGGCGTCACCGCGAACACCACGCCGAAGACGGTCACGAGCACGGCGGGCGCGAGTCGCGCCCGTCCCGTGGCCCGGAGCACCTTGAGATTCTGTGCGGCGAACACCAGGCCAACGACCCCCGAGGCGACGATGCTCCCCCGGAACGCGGTGTCAGGGTCCCCGAGGAACGGTGACCCGACCGCTAAGAGACAGCCAAGCGCCGCCAGGCCACCCGCCGCGAGGCTGAACGGCGGCGGCCCCTCGGCGGGCGTCATCGACACGGTCGACCACCCCGCGGGTCGACGCGCCTGTCCGTGCCGTCTGTGCCTCGCTCGCTCGTCGTCACGGTCGACCCTGTGCCTGGCGACCACTAATACCTGTCCGCGGTGCCGACGACCGCCCGCGCCAGTCGCGGGCCGGGTCTCCGGGCGAGCGACACTGGAGGAGGGGTTTTTTCGCCGGGCGGTATAGAAACGGGCATGTCCGAACAGGGACTCACCGAGCGCATCGCCGAGACGCTCGACTCGCTGGGCCTGGAGGAGTTGACCGCGAACTACCGTGACCGCCACCGTGACGCCGAGGACGCACTCGCCGACGCCTTCGACCCGCTGCCCTCGTACCTGGCCGAGACGCCCGCGGTCGCGGAGGTGAACCGCGTCAACACCCACGACGACGGCGACGACGTGGTCGTCCCGGTGGTGCCGGTACTGTTCGACCCCGCGGGCGAACCGCCACGCGACCAGGTGTGGGAGGTCGTCGGTCGCGTCCTCGAGTCCGTCCACCCCGTGTTCGGCGACCTCCACGTCCGGCAGTACGACGTGCAGTTCGCCTACGCCGACGAGGACGAGGAGGAGGTGGTGTACCGACGGGTCACGGTCCACCCGCCGCTGGCCGAGGAGTACACCGAAACGGGCGACCTCGCCGGGCTCCGCGAGGCGGTCGCCGAGGGTGACAACGGCGACGACGGCGTGCCGCCGGTGAACTTCAAGCCGTTCGACGCCGGGTCGATGGCCGCCTCCGGCGCCTACGCCGGGAGCCCCGCGATCGCCGGAGCGGTCGCCGCATCCTCGGCCGGCGCGGCGGCGGCCTGTGCCGGCAGCGCTGCCGGTGCCGCAGGCGGCGCCGGAAGCTGTTGAACCGGGTCAGTCGTCCGCGTCGGCCGGTTTCGCGTCGTTCGCCGCCCGGTCCACACCGTCTTGCTCGCTCGCCGTCTCCCAGAACGACCGGTCGAGAAACCGGTCGTACGTCGCCCGGTAGCCCATCGCTCGCGCCACCGGTCCGAGCGTCCGGCCGAACAGTCGTTGTGCGGCGACCGGTACGCCGGCGAGGTGCGTCTCGTCGACGCTCTCGGCGATCGCGGCGCCCTGGAGTAGCCCCGGACGACCGCGGTCGTCGGTCCGGCCCTCGACGGCCAGGCCGAACAGCGTGACGACCACCTCGCCCAGCGCCTCGCTCTCGGGCACCGTCCGGGCGTACAGTCGCGCCGGGCGGTCCCCGTCGTTTCCGAAGGTGTGCTCGGTGCCCGGCGACACCCGGACGGACGCCCCGCGCTCCAGTCGGCGCTCGCTCCCGTTCACGCGGAAGGTGACTGTCCCCTCGATGACGGCGAACCGCTCCTCGGTCGTCGGGTGGACGTGTTCGGGCGGCCCCTGTGCTCCGGCCGGGAGTTCGATCTCGGCCGCCTCCGGGTCCTCGCCGTCGGTAGGGATGCCGCCGATCGCCGACAGGACCTCGCGGTCGACGGTCTCGGGCAGTCGTACCCGTACCCCAGTGATGGGGTTGAACACCGCCGGCGGTCGGTCAGGCGACCCCTTGCTCACGCACTCACCTCAAGGGCCGCGTGCTAAACGGTTTCGGGCGACCGGACGCCGGGATCGCACGCCGGCCGGGCCGGCGCCGAACATAAGACCGCCCGGAGCGATCGGATGGTATGGACGCCGACCCGCCCGCGGCACCCGACCCAGCGGCAGTCCCGCCGCTGCCGTGCCGCCCTCTCGCGTACACGGACCTCGAGCGTGTGGGAACCCTCGCCGCCGACGACGTCGTCACCGTCCACGACGCCCGCGTGGACGGCACCGCCGTAGCCCTCGCGGAGGTGCGCGGCCGGGACGACCTCTCCGGCCGGGCGACCGTCGAGGCGGTGGACACCTGGCGGTCGGTCGCCGACCTCGACGGCGCGGCAAGCGTGGTCGACGCCGGAAAGAAACCCCTCCCCTGGGTCGCCGCCGAGCGCCCGCCGCGGCCACTGGGGTCTGGCGGCCCACGCGACCTGGATCACGCGCTGTGGGTCGGCGCCCACCTCGCCGAGGCGCTCGCCGCCGCTCACGACCGCGCGGTGGTCCACGGCGCGCTCACCCCGACGACGGTCCGGGAGTGGCCGGCGCCGGCGCCGGACGCCTGGCCACTGCCCCGCGTTCTCGACTGGGGTTTGGCCGACGCCCGCCACCGTGTGGACGCCACGGACTCGGTCGCCGTCGTCGGCACGGGTGGCGGTGGGGACGACGATGACGGCGCGACGCTCCCCCCGGCGGCGGCCTTTCTGGCACCCGAGCGTCTCGCCGGCGCCGCCCCGACACCCGTCGCCGACGTCTACGGCGTCGGTGCGCTGCTGTACTGGCTGTTGACCGGCGAGACGGCCCACGGCGAGGACCCCCGACCGGGCGTCGCCGTCCCCCCGAGCACGGTCGCGCCGGGGCTCCCCCGCTCGGTCGACGGCCCAGTCCGGGCCGCCCTCGCGGTCGACCCGGACCACCGGCCGACCGCGGCGACCCTGCGAGACGACCTCCGCGACCTGCTGGGCGTGGAGACTGGGACTGGCACCGGGACGGGAACTGACACCCCAGACGCGACGAGCAGGGCTTCGACGGGCGCCGGGACGACCGAGGACCTGCCACGGGCGTTCCCGCTGTTCGACGGCAGTCGCGCGGAGTGGCGGGCGCCGTGTCCCGACTGCGGGCGGTCGGTGAACAACACGGCCTCATCGTTCGTGGACCACTGGGTCGACGCCGACCGGTGTGACGGGCCGCCGGTCACTCCGCCGTCGACGCTCACCGGTCTCACCGACCCCGAGTACGCCCACGTTGTCGACGCCGTCGAGCGCCTACGCCGGGAGCGAGACCCGGACGGCGGCGGACTGGGCGACCACCCGCTACTCTCGGCGCTGGCCGACCCGGACCGGACGGTCCGCGCCGTCGGCGGCGTCGACGTGCAACGGGGCGACGGCGGCTTCCCCTGGCTGGAGCGGCCCGGTCGGGGGTGGCGCGTGCCCTGTCCAGACTGCGGTGACAGCGTGTTCAACGCGCTGTCGGCGTTCCGGTCACACTGGGCCGACGCCG
>CAZQHW010000001.1:0-27788 GCA_964593395.1 uncultured Halobacteriales archaeon | reverse complement strand
ACGTGTCGACGAGGGGGACGACGCCGCCTTCTACGCACAGCCACGGTTCGTCACCCACGTCGACGACGCCTTTCTCGACCGTCTGACAGCCCTGTACGCCGACGAACTCGCCCCGGGCGACCGGGTGTTCGACGCGATGTCCAGTTGGGTGTCCCACCTGCCCGACGTGGCCCTGGAGGTCGTGGGCCACGGCTTGAACCGCGAGGAGTTGGCCGCAAACGACCGTCTCGACCGCTGGTTCGTCCAGAACCTCAACGCCGACCAGGAGATGCCGCTCGCGACCGACTCGTTCGACGCCGTCCTGTGTGCGGTCTCGGTGCAGTACCTGCAGTACCCAGCCCGGGTCTTCCGTGAGTTCGGTCGCGTCCTCGCGCCCGACGGCACGCTGATCGTGAGTTTCTCCCACCGGATGTTCCCGACGAAGGCGGTCCGCGCCTGGCGCGAGACCGACATGGAAGGGCGGGCCGACCTCGTCAGGGAGTACGCCCGCGCCGGCGGTCTCTCGGAGACCAACGTCGTTCGCGACGATAGCGGCCGCGGCGACCCGTTCTACGCCGTGGTCGCCCGGCGCTGACCGGGGGTGTCGGCGTGGCCCGCGTGCGTCGGACGCACGTCGGTCGCGGCGAACGAGTTAGGTGTGCACACGAGACAGCGAGAGACGTGATCGGCGAGGTAACGGAACGCGAGGCGGTCGTCTCGCTTGGCGGGGCGTTCGTCCTCGTCGCAATCGGGGCGTACGTCCTCGCGTGGCTGGCGGACGCACTGTTCGGGCGACGGCGGTCCGGCGGGCGCTACGCTCCGGCCCGGACCAGCGTCGTCGAGGACCTGGTGTTGCGGGTGGGGCTGTTCGTCGTCGTGGCGGTCCTCCTGGCCGGCGCCGCGGGGGGACGATGACCCGAGCGCCGACCACCACAGGTCCCGAGCCACAGCCCTCTTGTGCCCGTGGGTCTGCGGGTAGCCGTACATGGGAGACGGGGGGACGACAGAGGCGAATCCAGACGACTCGGACCCGAATAAGGACGAGGAGGAAGACGGGGGCGACGAGTCGACGGAAATCGCCGACCGCGTCGAGCGGGTGCGGGACCTCCTCGGCGACGGTCAGGCGGAGGAGTCGTCCACGGACGACTGACACCCGACGTCCAGTCCGCCGGGGTCCCGACGTCGGGGAGGTGGCCCGGTGACGGGGGTCGCCGGCCGCACCACCGTCGCGGGCGGGGTCACGGTCGCCGCCGCCTCGGTCGCGGTCTCGGTGGTCCAGGTCGTGGGCACCTGGGCCGCTCCCTGGGTCGCCCTGTTCTGGCTGATCCCGTCGCTTGGCTGTGTGGTCGGTCTCCTGGACTGGTGACCCACCGGGTCAGTTACGGCTCCGGTTCTGTCTTCTCGTGACCGCGCTCGGTTCCGGGTTCGCCGAGGGGTTCCGCCCGGTCGGGCGTCTGCGTTCCGCCGTCGACGGCCGTCTCACGGCGTGACCCCTCGGCACCGGAGTCTGCCCGCACGGGGACGGCTCCGCTCACCTCGCTCTCACCGTACGGGAGCCGTATTTCGACGACGGTCCCGGTGGGCGAGCGCTCCTCGATCGAGAGGCTCCCGCCGAGGTAGCGCACGCCCCATCGGACCATCCAGAGGCCGAGGCGACTCCCGTGGTCGAGACTGGTCTCGCTGCCAGTCAGTACTGCCTCGCGGTCGTCCTCGGGGATGCCAGGCCCGTCGTCGGCGACGCGGATCCGGACGTCGTCGGCCGCCTCGATCGACAGCCACACCGTCGGGGTCGCGCTGTCGTTGTGGTCGACGGCGTTGTCGAGTACCTCAGACAGCACCAACTCGAGCACCGCCTCGTTCGACTGGACGCGACAGGCGTCCGGCACGTCGGTGACGAGTTCGACCGGTCGGTCGGTGTCGCCTCGGTCCTCGTCTTCCAGAAACGTGACCAGGTCACGGAGATCGACCGCCTCGCGGTCGACGGTCGCCTCGGCGTCCAGCAGACGCTCGACCGCACGGGCGTTCTCCGCGACGTCGAGCAGTCCGTCCGCACGCTCGACGATGTACTGCGCCGCCTCCTCGTCGGACATCTCACCGGTCCTGTTCTCCGCGATGCTCTGGGCGAACCCGCGGACGACGTTGAGGTCGTTCCGGAGGTTGTGCCGGAGGACGCGGTTGAGGACCTCGAGACGCTCCCGGCGGCGGCGCCGCTCGGTAACGTCCCGCAGTGTTATCGCACGACCCCCAGTCCTGTCGGCGAGCGCCGTGACCTGTGCCTCCAACACGGTGCCAGTGTCGGTCCGGACGACCGCTCGGCTAGTGTCGAGGTCGGCCACCTTCGGGAGTATCGCCTCGATGTCGCGACCGACAACGGGGCCGGCGTCGAGCAGGTCGGTCGCGGCGCCGTTTGCCTCGGCGACGCGTCCGAGACCGTCGACGATGAGAAGGCCCTCGTCGAGGGACTCGACCGCCACGCGACGGCCTGTGGTGACGACCAGCGGGCCGGCCGACAGCAGTTCGGTCCGGAACAGGGCGTAGCCGGCGCCCACCGCCGTCACGGTCAACGTCACGGGAACCAACCCCACCTCGCCGCTCGCCCTGAGACCCACGAACGACACGTCCAGGGCCGTCAGAACCACCCCGGCGATCGGGGCGAACGACGCCACGAACATCGCGACACACTGGTCCGTGTACAGGTCCGCGTCCCGCAGCGCCGACACCGCCACCAGCGCCGTCGCCGACAGCGTCAGGATCACGCTGTAGCCCGTCCCGAGGCCGTACACGAGCCCCATCTGGAAGTCGACGACCGTCGTCACGGGTGCGACGGCCGCCTCGAACTGGGTCACCGAGGCGCCGTGTACCGGGTTCGTCGCGAAGGCGACGACGTGAAACAGCATCGGCGCGACGACCACTGCCGTCCGTCTCCGCGAGAACTGCTCCGAGCGTCCGGTGTACACCACGCCGAACCCGAACCACACGAGCGCCGCGACGCTGCTCGCCGCCACCCAGACGGTCGCCCCGGCGAAGGCGGCCGTCTCCGAGGCCGCCTCGAGCAGGAGCACGCTCGACAGGGCCCACGCACCGTCCGAGACCAGCAACAACAGGAACCACCGCCGCACGCGCGTTCCCGTGCCGGCCCGTAGCGTCAGTGCCGCCATCGCGAACAACAACGCCCCGGAACAGACGAGAACGAGACTCAAGAGAGAGAGTGGCGGCTGGAGTACCACACTATTCACTAACTGTTCATACTTATAAAAACGACGACTGCCGTCTCACGTCACCCGTCGGAGACGACGCCGTCCTCCCACCCCTCGCTGTGGATCCGCTCGTCGGGGGCGCCCAACTCGCTCAGACGCTCTTTCGTCTGGACCACCATCGGCGGCACCCCACAGACGTAGTAGTCACGAGCGTCGAAGTCGTCGAACAGGTCCTCGAGGTGTTCCTGGACGTAGCCGACGCGGCCGGTCCACTCCCAGTTGGGGTCCGAGAGCACGAAGGTCACGTCGAGGTCGTCGTTCAGTGCGGCCAACTCGTTGAGCGTCTCCCGGTAGATGACCGTCTCCTCTCGCTTCTCGCCGAGAACGAAGTGTGCGTGTCCGGTGCCCTCCGCGAGGTACTGCCGGAGCATCGCCATCATCGGGGTGATCCCCGTTCCCGTGGCGAGAAAGGCCACGTCACGGTCGGGGTCGTCGAGCGCGAGCGCGCCGTCAAGCGGCCCGATCGTCACCTGGTCGCCAGGCCGCTTGCCGTGCATGTACGAGGAGGCCAGGCCGTCCTCGTAGCGTTTTATAGCCAGGGTCAACTGGTCGGTGCCCGGGAGGTTCGTCGGCGTGTACGGCCGCACCACCTCCTCGCCGCCGGACTCGAACCGGACCGTCGTGTGCTGGCCCGGTTCGAAGTCGAACTCGTGGTCCGACACCTGCAGTCGGAACCCCTTCACCCGCGGCGTTATCTCGTACACGTCGACGACGCTGGCAGTTCGTGTCACCTCCTCCTTCGGTCGCGTAAGTTCATAAACACCCCGGCCCGCGGCGACCAGGCCGGAGACACCCCGCCGTGGTCGACTGCCCGTCTGTCGCCGGTCGTGGCGCCGAGTCAGAAGACTCATTCCGTGCATTTCCGAACGTCCGGTGATGTCCGACGACGAGCCTCACGTTCCAGTGGTGTGTCCCGAGTGCGGCTCCGAGTCACGCGTGGCGCTCTCGGAGCTGGGTGACGCGGTCGACCGACACAACGACAACATCCACGACGGCGACGAGGTGGCCCACGTCGACCCCGCGATCGCAGACGAGTTGACCGACATGGTCGCCGAGGACCTCGGACTACTGTAGCACGGGCCGACCTTTTTGCCAGCCGACGTACATCGTCCGGTAGTGACGGCACTCACAGAGCGTGTCCGCGCGGTCGGCCCCGACGACATTCCGTCGATCCTGCGGGAGGCGGGGGTGTCGGGCGCCGGCGGCGGTGGGTTCCCAGCGTACGTGAAGTGGCAACACCTCGACGAGGCACGACACCTCCTCGTCAACCACCAGGAGAGCGAGCCGAACTGCTTCGTCGACAAGTGGATCGGCCGGGAGTACGCCGACGAACTGGCGGCGCTGTTCGACGGTCTGCTCGCGTCGGGCCTGGAGACGGTCGTGGTCGGCGTCAAGCAAAAGGACCGCGACCCGTGGCTGCGCCCGCTGGAGCGGGCCACTGACGGGGTCGTGTACCACCCGGACGACCTGCCACTCGACCCCGAGGACGAGAACGGCGTCGTCTTCGCCTACACCGACGACACCTACGAGTACGGCATGGAAAACGTCCTGTTGCGGGTCGTCGCCGACACGGTCATCGGAAAGGACCTCCCCGTCGACTACGGCTGGATCGTCCAGAACACCGAGACCGTCCACAACATCTGCCGCGCTCTCGACGACGAGCCGGTTCTCCGGACGTACGTCCACGTCGACGGACTCGACGACCACGGCGACCGTCTCAACCACCGGATGCTCGACGTACCCGTCGGCACTGCCGCGGGCGACCTGCTGGCGACCGCCGGCGTTGACCACATCACCCTGCCCGAGGACCGTGTCCTCCTTGCGGGCGGACCGGGCTGGTGCTTTCGCGTCCACCGGCCGCCGGACCGCTTCGGCGTCCGCAAGCGCACCAACTGTCTGCTCCTGCTCGACGAGGTGCCCGTCGACGAGAACACGTACGGCAACGACCGCGTCAACGTTCTCGACGACTACGACTGGACTCCCGACGACCCCGAGACCGAGCCGACCCGTATCGAACCCGACCGCGTCCACGTCCCGACCGTCACGAACGAGGCCTACCGCGACCTCGTCGCCCCCTCGACACCCACCGTCGAACTCGGCGACCGCGTCGAGCGTGGCGAGGTCGTCGCCGAACCCATCCCACAGGGCGACGGTCACTGCGTCGCCCACCACGCGCCCGTCTCCGGCCGGGTCGTGGACCTGACCCCGCGGGAGGTGGAGATCCGCCGGGAGTGAGAGAGGGCGTCGGCGACCGAGTGACTGTGCCCCGTTCCGACCACGGTCCCCAGTGTCGAACTGCTGGTCTCGTCCCGCTTGTCGTTCGACCTGCCGAGACGCCGGTCCGGTCCCGTGGGAGTCGACTCTCGGACGACGGCATGTTGTGATAAGAGTAAAAAACAGGCCGCAGCGTTAATGAGTCTCCGTCCTCGTGGTGTCGACAATGAGTCCGGTCGAGGTGCTGTTGTTCTCTCGACAGGGACGCGACGAGCGCATTCCGACTCGACTCCAGGCGGACGACCGTGTGACGGTCACCACGACGACCGCGGAGTCAGCCGTGGTGGACCGGTTGGCGGATCCCCACTCGCGGGTCGACTGCGTCGTGAGCGACCACGACCCGCCCGATCTGGACGGACTCGCAGTTCTCGAACGTGTCCGGGAGGAGTACCCGGACCTGCCGTTCGTCCTGTCCCCGACGGCGGGGGACGGGGCGGTGGCGAGCGAGGCGGTCGCCCTGGACGTGAGCGAGTACGTGCCGGCGAGCGACGGGAGCGGCCGCCTCGTCGACCGGATCCACGACAGCGTCGAGCAGTACGACGACAGGAGACGAGACAGACAACACGAGCGTCTCGGGCGGGTGTTGCTCGAGGCCGAGCGAGCGCTGCGAGACGCGGCCTCTGTCGAGACGATCGAGAAGCGTATCTGTTCGGTGCTGAGTGACGCCTCCCCCTACGTCTCGGCCGCTGTCGCCGGCGTCGAGGAGGACCCGCTGCGGATCGACCCGCGTGTCTGGGGCGGCGAACTGGACGAGCACTTCGAGCGACTCGACATGCGGATCGCCGAGGGAGACTCTGGTCGGCACACGCCCGGCGGGCGAGCGTACCACGAGCGGACGATCGCCGTCACGCAGGACATCCAGGCGGACCCGGAGTACGAGCGGTGGCGCGACCGGGCGACGAGTGAGGGGGCGCGCTCGATCGCGGTCGTTCCGCTGGAGCACGACTGCGAGTTCTACGGACTGCTCGGCGTGTTCGCCGACCGACCGCACGCGTTCGACGAGACCGAACGCACGCTGCTTTCGGAACTCGCGAGCAACGTCGGGCAGTTGATGCACGCCCGCGAGACACAGACCGAGTTGCGGATGACTGCCTCGCGGTTGGAGGCGCTGTTCGACCGGTCGCCGGACATGATCAACGTCCACGACGCAGCGGGGAACCTGCTCGACCCGAACGCGCGGCTCTGTGAGAAGACGGGCTACACCCAGAGTGAACTCACCGAGATGAGCGTGTGGGAACTCGACTCCGACATCGACCCCGACGAGGGACGGGCGATGTGGGCGGAGATGACCGTCGACGACGAGCGGACGCTTCAGACGCGGTACCGCCGGAAGAACGGGTCGACGTTCCCGGTCGAGGTCCGGGTTTGCCGCCTCGACACGAATGAGCGGGACCTGTTCGTCGCCATCGGGCGTGACATCACCGACCGCGTCGAGCGAGAGGCCGAACTCCGCCGGAACGAGCGCCGGTTCCAGTCCCTGCTCAAGGATCCGAACCTCCTGCTCGGGTTGCTCGAACCGGACGGCACCGTCATCGAGGTGAACGAGACGGGGATGTCCTACGTCGACGCAGACCTTGACGAGGTCGTCGGCCAACACGTCTGGAAGACGCCGTGGTGGCCGGAGGAGATGCGGTCGACCGTACGGGAGAAGACGATGCGAGCGGCGACCGGAGAGTACGTCGAGTACGAGGCCGACCTGACGTACCCGAACGGACAGCCCTACAGCGTCAGCGGTCACATTCGCCCCGTCACCGACCACACCGGGGCAGTCTGCTCGCTGGTTATCTCGGCCCGCGACGTCACCGCAGGGCGGGAGCGCAAGCGTGAACTCCGCCGGCAGAGCCAGCAGTTCGACGACTTCGCGGCCGCGATCACCCACGAACTCCGGAACACGGTGTCCATCATCGACGGCTACCTCCCTCACGTCGCCGGCCGGACAGTCGACGACCCATCGCCGTCGGTGACGGAGGCGGTCGACCGTTCGAGGGAGGCTCTCGACCGGATGGAGCGCGTGGTCGACGACCTCTCGACGCTCGCACGGTACGGGACTCCGGTGGAGAACACCGAACCGTGCGAACTCAAGACAGCGGCAAGAACCGCACACCAGGCGACGGACGCCGACGTCGACCTCAGGGTCGAATCCGACGCGGTGGTCGCGGCGGAGTGGAAGCGACTCGTCGAACTGTTCTGTAGTGCAGTCCAGTTCGCCGACCTGCGCGACGCAACGACCGTCGCGGTGACCACCGAGGCCAACGGCTTCGCCATCGTCATCGACGCCGCCCCGGTCGGCGAGGAGATGGCCGACGGCGCCTTCACCTACGGCGAGGCGGTGCCGTCGGCGAGGACCGGCATGTGTCTCCCGACGATGCGGACCCTCGGCAGAATGCTGGGTCTGACGGTGGACCTCGACCACGAGCACGACGACGGCGTCCGGATCCGGGTCGGCAACGCCGAGACCGCCGAGCGACACATCCAGTTCCGCCGGTGATCGAGGTCGCCACCGGCCCCGCGTGCCGGCAAGCGGGACCTCTCCCGGCTCCGGGCAGTCCAAGCGGTCGTCGCGTGGCTCCCGTGTGACACCCCTGGTTGTGTCCCGAGCCACGGCGTACGGTCGAGTCGAGTGAGATCGAGAGAGGGCGTCCGTCCCCCGAACCGTGCAGTGCGTGGGACTGGATTCGAACCAGATAAAGACGTTCCGGGTCGCTCGCCGCGCTCGCTTTCCGGGCTACGACTTCCGGGGTTCGAACCCGCTCGTTCGATTGCTGTCGCTCGCGGACTTGCTCGCGACGGCAATGCGTGGGACCGGATTCGAACCTCGGTCGCTCCGCAGGCACTGTTCCCTGATTCGAATCCCCTGTACGCACCTGCGGCTCGCGGAGTCGTTCGTTACAGGATGCGTGGGACCGGATTCGAACCTCGGTCGCTCCCGTTCGCGCCTCCGGCGCTCACCTCCCGCTCTCTGGTTCGAACCCGCTCGTTCGATTGCTGTCGCTCGCGGACTTGCTCGCGACAGCAATGCGTGGGACCGGATTCGAACCGGCGGACCCCTACGGGACAGCGCCCTCAACGCTGCGCCGTTGACCTAGCTTGGCTACCCACGCGCGCTCCGGTCGTAGGGATCGATCTCACATAAGGGTGTCCGTTCGCCCGTGACCGGCGGCGTCGGTCGCCCGGGACAAGCGGGATATTCAAATGAATCGGGTGTTCTAGCGTTCGTATGGCGAAGTACTCGACGGGCGGCTCGTCGGGAGGCGGCAGTGGCGGCTCCTGCGAGCTCTGTGGCTCGACCAGCGACGACCTGGTTGAGGCCAACGTCGCCGGTGCCACCCTCTCGGTGTGCCCGGACTGTGCCCCCTACGACGACACGGCCCACAAGGACGAGAAGGGATCGGAATCACGAGACGAGGACGAACCCAGTCGCGAGCGCCGCGCGGCCCAGAACGCCGCCAATGCGACTCCCGTCTTCGACGGCGACTCCGAACACTGGGAGGAAGAGGGCGCCGACTACGACGACGACCCGCTGCCGTACCTCGTCTCCGGCTACGGCGAACGACTGGAGGAGGCCCGCCAGGAGGCCGGCCTCCAACGCGAGGAACTCGCCGGCGAACTCGGCGCCCGCGAGTCCGACATCCTCGCCATCGAACAGGGTCGCGCCACCCAGGCCGGCGTCGGTGGCGCGCTCATCGAGGCCGTCGAGGAGCGACTCAACGTCTCTCTCTCCGAAGACTGACCTACCGTTCCCGTCTGACGAGGAGAATCGGCTCCTCGGCGCCATCCCGCACACGCTGGTAGACCGGGCCGAAGACTTCCGTCTCGACGGTCTCCTCTTCCGTCTCGCCCATCACGACGGCGTCGTACTCCGTCGCGACGCGGGCGATCTCGAACGCCGGGTCGTCGCTCACTTCGAGCTTGACGTCGACCGACGGGTCCGGTACGTCGGCCGAGTGAAGGTCCTCGGCGACACCCTCGAGCATCTCCGTCGCCGCCGCTCGCTCGCTCTCGTCGGCCGCAACGTGAAACAGCGTGACGTGGATCATGCCCTCCAGATTCATGCCGTCGAGAAGGTCGACCGTCTCCGCCGCGACCCGCTCGTCCCGTAGCGCGACCAACAGGCGCCCGAAGGTGGTGATCGGGCCGGGCACGTACGTCGCGTCGACTGCTCCGTGTTCCTCCACGTTTGCCCGCAGGGCCTCGATGTCGCCGTCGTACTGCGTCTCGACGGACACGTCGGCCCCCGCCCGGAGGAGTGCGGCCGCCTGTTCGTGGAGAAACGCGCGGGACCGCCGTCCCTGCTCTGAGTCTGCCGCCGGCGGGTCCTCGCCCGGCAACCCCACCAGGATCACCTCGGTGCCGGCGAGCGCCTGCACGAGCGTTCCGGGCAACGGCGTCGGGTCCGCCACCTCCAGCGGGAGGAGGATTCGTTGACTCATGATCGGGTGGGCGGTCGGCAGTCACAAATTGACACCGGTTCGCCGACGGGCCCCCGCCGGACTCAGGTCCCGTTCTCGTATGTCATCCTGACGAGGTCTTCGCTCGACCCGTCCGGGAGTTCGACCTCGTCGCCGTACTCCTCGAAGCCGACCGACTGGTAAAACGGGACGAGTCCCCGGCGACACAACAGCGACAGTCCCGGCAGCGACTGAAGATCCGGGTGGTCGACGACGGCCCGCAGGAGTTTCTCGCCGACCCCCTCGCCACGACGGTCCGCGGCGACGACCACGTCGTACACCGTCGCGTAGTACCGGTAGTCCGTCAGGACGCGGGCAGCGGCGACCAACCGGGCGTCACCCTCGTCGGCCGACTCGGTCTCGACGCCGACCCCGACTTCGGTCTCCCGGAGGGCCGTCCGGAGGTCTTCGGGCGAGCGGTCGGCGAACCACTCGTACTCGTCGTACAGGTCGGCGAGCGCGGCGGCGTCGGCCGGCGAGAGTTCGCGTACCTCGGTCACGTCCGTCGCATGACCGGTCGGAAAAAGTGCGTGTCGGTGGTGCGTGACCGGGTGCCGAACGGCCAGAGTGGGTCGGGTGAGCGCCGCGGGACGGAACAGTTTAGTGTGACCTCCGTTTAGAGTCAGTAGATGCCGTATCAGACCCTCTCCGTCCATTCGCCGGACGTCAGCCGAGGGTCCACCGTCGCTCCGCGACGGGGCGCCTGAGCCCCACCACCAGTTTTCTCTCCACGTCCGGCCGTCTCGCTCTCACCGACCACCGCCCGGTTCGGCGGTGACCCCACACACCACAGATGACAGTCACAGACACCGACACCGACACCGTCGCGCTCGCGTTCAGCGGCGGACTCGACACGACGGTCTGCGTCCCGCTACTGGAACAGGAGTACGACTACGACGAGGTGATCGGCGTCACCGTCGACGTCGGTCAACCCGACGCGGAACTCACGGAGGCGGCCGAGACCGCTGCCGCCCTCGACATGGAACACCACGTCGTCGACGCCACGTCGGCCTTTGCCGACCTCTGCTTCGACGCCGTCCGCGCCAACGCCACGTACCAAGGCTACCCGCTGGGGACCGCCCTCGCACGGCCGGTCGTCGCCGAGGCGGTCCTCGACGTTGCAAAGGCCGAGGGCTGTACCGCCCTCGCACACGGGTGCACCGGAAAGGGCAACGACCAGTTGCGCTTCGAGGCCGTCTGGCGCGACGGCGACCTGGAGGTGATCGCCCCGGTCCGTGAACTCGGCCTCACCCGCGAGTGGGAGACGGCGTACGCCGCCGACCACGACCTCCCCGTCGAGGGCGGCAACGACGGAGCGTGGTCGATCGACACGAACCTCTGGTCGCGCTCGGTGGAGGGCGACGCTCTCGAGGACCCCGCGTACGTCCCCGGCGAGGAGATATACGAGTGGACGGCCCCGCCGGACGGCGAGACGGAGACGGTGACGATCGGCTTCGAGAACGGCTACCCGGTCGCTCTCGACGGCGAGTCGCTCGACCCCGTGCCACTCGTCGAGACGCTGAACGAGGTGGCCGGCGCCCACGGCGTCGGCCGCACGGACACGATGGAAGACCGGATGCTCGGACTGAAGGTTCGCGAGAACTACGAACACCCCGCCGCCACGACGCTGTTGACAGCCCACGAGGCGCTGGAGGGGCTGGTGCTCACCGCCGACGAGCGCTCGTTCAAGACTCACGTCGACCAGGAGTGGGCGGAGACGGCGTACGAGGGGCTGGTCGACGCCCCGCTGATGGACGGTCTGGAGGGGTTTCTCGACAGTACGCAGTCGAGGGTGACCGGCACCGTCACGGTCCGCTTCGAGGGGGGCCAGCCCCGGGTCGTCGGTCGTGACTCGCCGCACGCGGTGTACGCCGCCGACGCCGCGTCGTTCGACACCGAAACGGTCACCGGCGACATCGACCAGGCCGACGCGACCGGCGTCGCGAAGTACCACGGGTTCCAGGCCCGCCTCGCGGACGCCGTCTCGTCCGAGACCGACGAGACCGAGGACGCCACGGACGATGCCACGGTCGTGACCGACGGCGGCCAGCAGTGAGATGACGGAGGACGCGAGCGACACGGGCGTCGTCCGCCGGGACCGCTTCAGCGGCGGCCCTGCCAGCGGGTTCGTGTCCTCGCTCGCGGCCGACGAGCGGATATTCGCGGCCGACCTCGCCGTCGACCGCGCACACGTCGTCATGCTGGCCGAGCAGGGGATCGTCGAGGAGGAAACCGCCGGGGAGATACTGGCCGCGCTCGACGACATCGAGGCCGCGGGATACGCTGACCTCCCGGCAGGCGAGGACGTCCACGAGGCCATCGAGACGGCGGTCGTCGAGCGGGTTGGTCCCGACGGCGGGCGGATGCACACGGGGCGGTCGCGCAACGACGAGGTCGCCGCCTGTCTCCGGTTCCGGTTGCGGGCGGACCTGTTGGGCGCCGTGGAGGCGACACTCGACCTGCGCGAGGCGCTGCTGTCGGTCGCCGAGGCCGAACCCGAGACGGTGATGCCGGGGTTCACCCACCTCCAGTCGGCGCAACCGACGACGGTCGCACACTGGGCGCTGTCCTACGAGCGGGCCACTGCCCGGGACACAGACCGGTTGCTTGCGGCCGTCGACCGGACGAACGTCTCGCCGCTTGGCGCGGCGGCGTTCGCCGGCACCACGTTCGACGTCGACCGCGAGCGCGTGGCGGCCCTGCTGGGGTTCGACCGCGTGCTTGAGAACGCGGCCGACGCCGCCGCGGCCCGGGACTTTCTCGTGGAGGCGACGGCGGCGCTCTCGACGCACGCGGTGACGCTGTCGGGGGTGGCCGAGGACGTGGTCGTGTTCGCCAGCCGTGGGTTCGTCGACGTGGCCGACGCGTACGCCTCGACGTCGTCGATCATGCCCCAGAAAAAGAACCCCGACACGCTGGAACTCGTGCGCGCCGTGGCCGGCGACGCCGCCGGCGACTTGGGGGCGCTGTTGACGACGCTGAAGGGGCTGCCGCGGGCGTACAACCGCGACCTGCAGCGCGCGACGGCCCACTCGTGGGACGCCGTCGACGCTGTGACCGAGGCGACGGACGTGACGGCGGGAGCGGTCGCGACCGCCGACTGGCCCGCCGAGACGCTCGTGTCGGCCGCCGGTGAGGGGTTCTCGACGGCGACGGGTGTCGCCGACCTGCTCGCGGCCGCCGGCATCCCGTTCCGGACGGCCCACGAGGTGGTGGCCCGGGCCGCCGAGACGGCCGACGGAACGCCCGGCTACGACACGCTGGACGCGGCCGCGGAGGCGGTGCTCGACGAACCGCTGTCGGCGTACGTCGAGGCGAGCGCGGTCGAGCGGGCGCTCGACCCGGTCGAGAGCGTCGCCGCCCGCGACTCGCCCGGCGGGCCGGCGCCGTCGGCGGTCACGGACCAGGTTGACCGGGCGGCGACGGACCTCGAAGCGGACCGCATGGCGGTGACGGAGCACCGGAACGCGATAGCCGCCGCCGACGACCGTCGTCAGCAGGCCGTGGAGGTGTACCGCTCGTGACCCCCATCGTCGACGGTGCGGTCGGTCCAGGCACGGCGCCCACGACCGGGTGTGACTCCGTGGGACGGGCCAGTCCGGTCCCGCCGCGACCGGGGCGGTCCCGCCACCGCTCCACTCACATAACGTATCTGAACTGAAGTGTCGAAGTTCGCAGCCAGTGGCCGTCAGGTCGTCGTTAGATGCATCTCGGTAACAATAATTATAATTATAATTCCGTTGCTGTTAAGTGTCTCCGATAGTCATCAAAGAGCAGAATGGCGAACTGTACGGAGTGCGCCGCCGAAGTAACGGTCCCCGACGACCCGCTGGAGGGGGAGATCGTCGACTGCACTACCTGCGGCACGGAGTTGGAGATCGTGGAGGTCTCCCCGCCGGTCCTCCAGCGAGCGCCGGAGCTCGCGGAGGACTGGGGGGAGTGAGATGCACGTCGGTGTCGCACACTCCCGCATCCGGACGGACGAGAAGGCTCTGATCCGGGCGCTGACGGACCGTGACCACGAGGTGACGACGGTCGACGTCCGCGACCAGCAGTTCGGGCTGTCGGCGCTGCCGACGGCGCTGGCCGACTGTGACGTGGTGCTCGACCGCTGTCTCGCCACCTCGCGGAGCCGGTATCTCACCCAGTTCTGCGAGACACACGGCGTCCCGGTGGTGAACGACGCGGCGACGGCGGCGACCTGCGCCGACAAGGTCGAAACGAGTCTCGCGCTGGCGGCCGCGGGCGTAGCGACGCCGGACACCCAGGTGGCGTTCACGCCGGACGCCGCGCTCGAGGCGATCGAGTCGTTCGGCTACCCCTGTGTGCTCAAGCCCGTCGTCGGCTCGTGGGGTCGGCTGATGGCGAAGGTCGAGTCCCGGACGGCCGCCGAGGCGCTGTTGGAACACAAGGAGACGCTCGGTCACTACGAGCACAGCGTCTTTTACGTGCAGGAGTTCGTCGACAAGCCGGGGCGTGACCTCCGGGTGTTGGCCGCGGACGGCGCCCCGGTGGCCGCGATGGCCCGGTCGGCCGACGGGTGGCTGACGAACGCGGCACAGGGCGCCGAGACCGAGCCGTTCGAACTCGACGCGGCGGCCGAGGCGGTCGTCGCCGCCGCCAGCGAGGCGGTCGGCGGCGGTCTGCTCGGTGTCGACCTGATGGAGTCCGGCGACTCGTACGTCTGCCACGAGGTGAACCACACCGTCGAGTTCGCGACGCTGGACGAGACGGTCGAGTCCGACGTGCCCGCCGCGGTCGTCGACTGGTTGGAGACGAGCGTCGTCGACGCGCAGGGGGTGGCAGCGTGAGCCTCACGACCGGTGACATGACGGGCGCCGGAGAGCAGTTGACGGCGGCGGTCGTCGGCGCCAGTGGCTTCGCCGGCGGCGAGTTGCTGCGCCTGCTCGACGGTCACCCCGAGTTCGTCGTCGACCAGGCCACCAGCCGCGAGTACGCCGGTCGGTCCGTCGGCGCGGTCCACCCGAACCTCCGTGGCGCCGAGTTGCGGTTCACCGACCCGGACGAACTCGCGTCGGTCGACGTACTGTTCGCCGCGACGCCACACGGTGTCGCGATGGCGAACGTCGAGGCGTGGACCGACCTCGCGGACCTCGTCGTCGACCTGTCGGCCGACTTCCGGTTGGACGACCCCGCCGCCTACGACGAGTGGTACGGCGGCCACGACGCGCCGGAGTACCTCGACGGGGCGGTGTACGCGCTGCCGGAACTCCACCGCGACGAACTCGGGGACACGGACATCCTGGCAGCGGGCGGCTGTAACGCGACGGCGACGGTGCTGGGGTTGCATCCGCTCGTCGAGACCGGCATCGTCGACGACGCAACCGAGGTGGTCGTCGACGTGAAAGTCGGCTCCTCCGAGGGCGGTGCTGGCGGGGGCGTCGCCGCCAGTCACGCCGAGCGCAGCGGCGTGGTGCGGCCGTACGCCCCGACGGGCCACCGGCACGAGGCCGAGATCGAGCAGGAACTCGGCGTGTCGGTCTCGTTCACGGCCCACGCGGTGGACATGGTGCGTGGCGCCAGCGCGACCTGCCACCTCGCGCTGGACGACCCCGTCGAGACGGCCGACTGCTGGCAGGCGTTCCGGGCGGCCTACGACGACGAGCCGTTCGTCCGCATGGTGGCCGGCGGTAGCGGGGCCTACCGGTACCCCGAACCGAAGGCCGTCGCAGGCACGAACTACGCCGACGTCGGGTTCGAGGTCGGCCACGACCGCATGGTGGTGTTCTCGGCCATCGACAACCTCACGAAGGGGACGGCGGGCCAGGCGGTCCACGCGGCCAACGTCGCGCTCGGGTTCGAGGAGACGGCCGGGCTCGAGTTCCAGGGACTCCACCCGGTGGGATCGCCATGAGCCGGGACACGGCGACTGGCCCGGGGGTGTCGCTCTCGTGACCGTCGTGGTGAAGATCGGCGGGGCGCGGGCACTCGACCCGGCGGCTGCACTGACCGACGTCGCCGCCCTCACCGCGAGCGGCGAGGACGTCGTCGTGGTCCACGGCGGGTCGACGGCCGTCGACGACCTCCTGGCGGACCTCGGCACGGAGCCGGAGTACGTCGAGACGCCAGCGGGTGTCGCCGGCCGGTTCACCGACGAGCGGACGATGGCGGTCGTCGAGATGGCGCTCCCCGGGCGGGTGAACACCGACCTCGTGGCTGCCCTCCAGACTGCTGGTGTCGACGCCGTCGGGCTCTCCGGCGCCGACGGTCGGCTGCTGACCGGCGAGCGCAAGTCCGCGGTGAAGGTGCACGAGGACGGCCGCACCCGGATCCGTCGCGGCGACCACGCCGGCACCGTCGAGACGGTGAACAGTCACCTGCTCGAGACGCTGCTCGTCGGCGGGTACACGCCGGTGGTCACGGTGCCGGTTCTCGCGAGCGAGGGCGAGGGCGACACGTCGGAGTGGCGCCCGGTCAACGCCGACACCGACCGCGCCGCTGGGGCCATCGCCGCCGCCCTGGACGCGGAACTGGTCGTGCTCACGGACGTCGACGGCGTCTACGAGGACCCCGGCGACCCGTCGACGGCCATAGACGAGGTGAGCACGCCCGAGGGGTTCGACCGCCTGCGGGACGGTGCGGAGTCGTTCATGCGCCGGAAGGTGATGGCCGCAGAGCGGGCGCTGTCGGAGGGAGCGACCGCCGTCCACGTGGCCGGCGCCGACGCGGAGCGGCCGGTGCGGTCGGCGCTGTCCGGCGCCGGGACGACCGTTCTCCCGGGTGCGGTCGACGCGTCCGGTGCCGACGGCGACGACGAGGAGGTGTGTCGGGCGTGAGCGGCTTCGTCTACTCCGAGAAGCCAATCGAGATCGTCGGCGGTGACGGCGTCCACCTCACCGGTGCCGACGGCACGGAGTACCTCGACTTCGGAGCCTCGTACGCCTGTGCGCCGGTCGGCCACTGTCACCCGGACGTCGTCGAGGCCACCGTCGAACAGGCCCGTGAGTTGCTGTACGTCCAGGGTTCGTACCCCGTCGCGGCACGCGAGGCCGTCCACGAGCGGCTGGCTGCCCTGGCCCCTGGCGACGTGGACAACGTCTGGCTGGCCAACAGCGGGGCCGAGGCGGTCGAGGCGGCGCTGAAGTTCGCCCGCAGTGCGACGACCGGGACGAAGTTCGTCGCCGCACAGCGTGGCTTCCACGGCCGGACGATGGGGGCACTGTCGGTTACCTGGAAGCCGAAGTACCGCGAGCCGTTCGAGCCGTTGCCCGAGGCCGAGTTCGTCCCCTACGGCGACGCCGACGCACTCGCCGACGCCGTCGACGACGACGTCGCCGCGGTCGTACTCGAACCCGTCCAGGGCGAGGGTGGCGCGAACGTCCCGCCGGACGGCTACCTGGAGGCGGCCCGCGACGCGGCCGACGCGGCCGACGCGGCGCTGGTCCTGGACGAGATACAGACCGGCCTCGGTCGGACCGGCACAGTCTGGGCCTGTGAGCGTGCCGGCGTCGTTCCGGACGTCCTGACGACGGCAAAGGGACTGGCGAGTGGCTTCCCGATGAGCGCCGCGCTGTGTGCCGACTGGATCGCCGACGCCGCCGGGCCACACGGCTCGACGTTCTCGGGGACGCCAGTCGTCGCCGCCGCCGCCGACGCGACCCTACAGACGCTGATCGACGAGGCGTTGCCCCAGAACGCCGCCGAGATGGGTGCCTCGCTCCAATCGAAACTCGCCGCTGCCGGGTTCTCGGTCCGTGGCGAGGGCCTTCTGGTCGGCGTCGAGGTCGAGAACGCGATGGGGACACTCAAGCGACTCGCTGTCGAGCATCAGGTTCTCGCGCTGCCGGCTGGCCGGCGCGTGGTGCGGCTGTTGCCGCCGCTCACGGTCGACGAGCAGCACGTCGACGAGGTCGTCGCGGCGCTGGCCGCCGTCGAGGACC
This sequence comes from uncultured Halobacteriales archaeon, assembly GCA_964593395.1. Classification (GTDB taxonomy): domain Archaea; phylum Halobacteriota; class Halobacteria; order Halobacteriales; family SW-7-71-33; genus SW-7-71-33. Next base: position 9,929 of record CAZQHW010000001.1, on the reverse strand, counting down.
AGGAGGTGCTCGCGTGAGCCACTCGGTGGGTGCGAGAGTGTCGGCCGCCGAGGCCCGCGACCTGCTAGAGTCGATGGTGTCGATCCCGTCGCCGTCCGGTGAGGAGCGTGCGGCCGCCGAACACCTCGCCGGCTGGCTGTGCGACCACGGCCGGGAGGCGTGGCTGGACGCGGTGGGCAACGTCCGCGCCCCCGGCGATGGGGGTGTCCTCCTGACCTCGCACGTCGACACCGTTCCCGGCGACGTGCCGGTCAGGGTCGCCGACGGCGAACTCTGGGGCCGCGGCAGCGTGGACGCGACGGGGCCGCTGTGTGCGATGGCGGTCGCCGCGGTCGAGACCGGCCTCCCGTTCGCCGGCGTCGTCGGCGAGGAGACCGACTCTCGCGGCGCCCGCCACCTCGTGTCGGCCCGCGATGCGCCCGCTGCCGTCGTCAACGGCGAGCCAAGCGGCTGGGACGCCCTGACACTCGGGTACCGCGGGTTCCTCGCCGGAACCGCAAGCGCGGAGACGGAGTCGGCACACACCGCTCGGCCCGGGCCGAACGCCGTCCAGCAGTTGCTGGACTGGTGGGCCGACGTGGAGACGACGTACGACGACGCAGACACCGGGGACTCATCCGTGTTCGAGACGGTCTCTGCCACGCCCGTGACGGTGGACGGCGGTCTCGCCCCGGACGGTACCACCGTGACCGCCGAGATGGACGTCCAGTTCCGGCTCCCGCCGGGCGCCGACGCGGCGACCGTGCGGGAGACGGTCACCGACGACCGTGTCGACCTCGAGTGGACGACACCGATCCCGCCGACGCTCGTGTCGGCTCGCACCGACCTCGCGCGGGCGTTTCGCGTCGCCGTCCGTTCGGTCGGCGGCGACCCGCGTCACCTCCGCAAGACTGGCACCAGCGACATGAACCTCTACGCCGACCGCTGGGACTGCCCGGCGGTCACCTACGGACCGGGTGACTCGACGCTCGACCACGCTCCCGACGAGCGCCTCGACCTCGCGGAGTACGGGCGAGCGATCGACGTGCTCGTCGAGGCCTGTACGGAGGTGGCAACGTGATGGAGACCACGGCCGACGACACGTCGGCCCGTCATCTGCTCGACGTCGACGATCTCGACCCGGGCGAGATAACGGCGCTGCTCGACGCGGCGACCGGGTTCAAGCGGTCGCGGGACCCGCTTCCGTCGCGGGCGCTCTCCGGGCGGTCGGTCGTGTTGCTGTTCGAGCAGCCCTCGACGCGGACCCGCGTCTCGTTCGAGCGGGCGGTGACGGACCTCGGGGGCGACTCCGTGTTCATGGGCCCGGGCGAGACGCAACTGGCGAGGGGCGAACCGCTGAAAGACACCGCCCGCTGTCTGGCGGCCTACACCGACGCCATCGTGGCCCGCGTCGAGAGCCACGAGTCGCTGACGGAACTCGCCGCCTACGCCGACGTGCCGGTGGTCAACGCCCTCAGCGACCGCGCTCACCCCTGTCAGACGCTGGCAGACCTGCTCACCGTCCGCGAAGTGTGTGGCGACCTCGCCGGGGCGACCGTCGCCTGGGTCGGCGACGGCAACAACGTCGCGCGGTCGTTCGCGCTTGGCTGTGCGGCGACCGGCGTCGACCTGACGGTGGCCACGCCACCGGGCCACGGCCTCGACAGCGCGACGCTGGACCGGGCCGCGGCACTCGGACCCACGCCGACGGTCACGCACGACCCCGAGGCGGCCGCCGCCGACGCGGACGTCGTCTACACCGACGTCTGGGTGAGCATGAGCCAGGACGAGGAGCGCTCGGAACGGCTGGCGGCGTTCGAGGGGTTCCAGGTGGACGCGTCGCTGTTGCCCGACGACGCCGTCTTTATGCACTGTCTGCCGGCCCACCGCGGGGAGGAGGTCACCGACGGCGTTATCGAGAGCGAGCAGTCGGTCGTCTGGCAGCAGGCAGAGAACCGCAAGCACGCGCAGACGGCACTGCTCGCACGGCTACTAGCGGACGACACCACACCCGTACCGTAGGCGATTGGGGGTTCCCTCCGTCGTGGTCCCGGTCGTGCCCGGAGAGAGTTTTTAATCGCCGCCGTCGTCTCGGGAGACATGAGCCAGACCGATTCGGTCGACGACGTGGACGCACAGCCGGCTGCCCTGCGCCCCGACGTGACTGAGTTCGAGGCCACCGTCGAGGCGATAGACGGGACGCGTGTCGTTCTCGACCAGTCGTACTTCTACGCCCAGAGCGGCGGCCAGCCAGCCGACCGCGGCACCGTCGCGGACACACAGGTGGACCACGTCGCCCACGAGGACGGCGCCCACGTCCACCACCTCGCCAGCCACCCGGCGTTCGAGGTCGGTGCAACGGTCTCCTGCGCGGTCGACGAGGGATTCCGCCGCTACTGCATGCGCGCTCACACCGCGAGTCACGTTCTCTACGGCGCCGGTCGGCGGCTGTTCGACGACCTGGGGTACGGCGGGTTCGGCATCGACGAGGAGAAGGTGCGCGTGGACTTCTCCGTCGACGAGGTGGACGACGAGGCACTCGTCGACCTGGAGCGTCTGGCCAACCGCGCGGTGTGGGAGGCTCGTGAGGTGTCCTGGCAGCAACTCACGACTGCCGAGGCCTACGAGCGCGAGGAGATCGCCTACAACACGAAGACCGAGGAGGGGATACTGGAGGACGCCGACTCGGTGCGCGTGGTCACCGTCGAGGGGTGGGACTGGGCCGCCTGCGGCGGCACGCACGTCTCGAACACCGAGGCCATCGGCCCGATCACCGTTCTGGAGCGGTCGAACCCGGGGGAGGGCATGACCCGCGTGGAGTTCGCGGTCGGGCCCGTCGGAATCGAACACCGCAGTCGGGAACGGCAGGCGACCCTCGACGCCGCTCGCGCCGCCGGCGTCGCCCCGACCGACCTGCCCGACGAGGTCGAGCGCCTGCAGAACGAACTCGACCGTCTCGAGAGCGAGACCGCCGACCTCCGCGAGCGGGCGCTGTCGGCGACCGTCGCCGACCTGGACACCGTCGACCGCGGCGGGCACACGCTCGCCGCCGGCACCGTCGAGGGAATGGGACCGAACGACGTGGAAAGTGCGCTGCGGGCGGCGGCCGGCGACCACGCCGACGCCGTCGTTCTCGCCGGCGAGTCGGGGTCGACGTTCGTGGCCGCCGCGGCGGACGACGGCGCGGACGCGGGGAGCGTGGTCGACGAGGTCACGGGCGAGTTCGGCGGTGGCGGTGGTGGCTCACCGGGCTTCGCGCAGGGGGGTGGCATCCAGGCCCCCCCCGACGATGTCGTCGCCTTTCTCCGCGGGGAGTGAGTGGACACGCGGGCCGACGCGCTCCTCGTGACCGCCGCGCCGGTCAAGTACTGCAGTCGAGATCGGTCACTCGATGACCTCCTGGACGGTGATCCGGTAGAGTTCGCCCTGGTGCCGGACAAAGGCGACGTTGGTCTCCGGTGGACGCTGGCGCACCCAGTCGGCGGCGGCGTCTATCTTCTCGGGACGCTCCTTGACGACACCCTCCCACTCGACGACGGTCTGTTCGGTGGCGTTCAGGAGGACCGACCGCGCCGGCGCCGGCGGCGTCGTCTCGGTCACGTTCGTCACCACGCCGGACAGGCGTTCCTGGCCGAACGCCGACAGCGAGTCCGCGACGGTCTCGACCTCGTAGCGCACGGTCGCGCGAACCAACTGCTCGCGCTCCTCGACCTGCACCCGGTACAGGTACTCCCCACTCTGGACGTACGCCGGGTCGCCGTCGGCCCACGCCGACTCCGCCAGCGAGTCGCCGCTCGGCGGGAGATAGCGACGGTTGGCGATAACGGAGCCGCTCTCGGGGTCGAAGTCGTCCGGCAACACGAACCCGAACGCTCGCCGCTCGGCGGCCGAGAGGTCCTCGACCGGCACCGCCCGGTTCTGTGCAGTCTCGTACTCGTCCCGCCTCGGACGGATCGGCCCGTCGACTTCCATCTGGTACCCCTCGCCCTCGAACTGGTCGACGACTGCACCGCTGACCCGGTAGACGACGCCGTCGTCACGGAGGAACTCCCCGGGGTCGAGCGGGCCGTCTGACGGGGCGACGCCGTCGTCTGCCGGTTCGATCACCGTCGTGAGGGTGGAGCCACCGTCGACGACCGTCCGGGCGACGTTCTGCCCGCGCTCGTCGGCCCGGTCCACGGGCGTGGCGAGGGCGCGGGCCACGTCCGCCGGCGAGACCTCCGAGGCGCGGAACGTGAAGGCGTTGTAGTAGCCGTCGTCGCCGGGCTCCTCGTAGTCGTCGGTGGTCGTCGTGTCGTCCGTCGTGGGCGTCGTCGTCGGGTCGTCCGTGGCCGGGTCGGTGGCGGTCGGGCCAGTGTCACCCGCGGGAGCGCCGGTACACCCGGCGAGAACCGCGAGCACGGCCATCCCGACCACCAGGAGGCGGCTGGAGGGCATCGCAGGGAGATGGCCGGAGACCCGTAAGGGTCTTCTGTAAGCTAAAGTCGCCGTAGCAACGTCCGTCGGGGGTCGTCTCAGTCCACGGACTGCCCGGTGTCGGCCCGGCGGCAGCCCGAATCGCTCTCCTCCTGCCGGCGTCGTGGACCGGCACGAGGACGCTCCGGGGCGACGGCGACGGTCGAGAGCGGGTGCGGGTCGACTGTGGTGACGAACCGTTTTTGCCCTGGGGTCCCGTTGCCGGCCCATGGAACTGACCGACGAACAGCGCGCGATCCGGGACGTCGTCCGGGAGTTCGCCGTCGAGGAGGTCCGTCCCGGTGCGCGGGAGCGCGACCGCGAGCAGACGTTTCCAGAGGAGGTGTGGGACGGCCTCGCGGACCTCGATCTCACGGGGCTGACCACGCCGACGGAGTACGGCGGCATCGACGCCGACCGCGTCACCTACAGCGTCGCGAACGAGGAACTCGCCTACGGGTCGCTGTCGGTGGCGACGGCGCTGTCGGTGCACTGTCTCGCCACCTCCTGCATCGCGGAGTTCGCCGACGAGGACCTGCGCGAGCGGTGGCTGCCGGACATGGTCGACGGCCGACCCGTCGGCGCCTTCGCCCTGTCCGAGCCCCACGCCGGGTCGAACCCGCGGGCGATGAGCACCGAGGCCCGCCGCGAGGGCGAGGAGTACGTCATCAACGGCGAGAAACAGTGGATAACGAACGGCACCCGGGCGGGCGTGGTCGTCCTGTTCGCGAAGACCGACAACGAGGACGACGAGACCGTCACCCAGTTTCTCGTCCCGGCGGACACGCCCGGGGTGAGCGTCGGAAAGAAGGAGGACAAACTCGGCCTGCGGGCAAGCGACACGACGACGCTCGCCTTCGAGGACGCCCGAATCCCGGCCGAGAACCGCCTCACCGAGGTCGGTCGCGGGCTCTCGGCGGCCTTCTCCATTCTCACCGGCGGTCGCGTCGGGATCGCCTCACAGGCGGTCGGCCTGGCGCAGGCGGCGTTGGACGAGGCCCGGGAGTACGCCGGCGAACGCGAGCAGTTCGACAAGCGCCTCGACGAGATACAGACGGTACGGCACAAGCTCGCGGAGATGCACGCCCAGGTGAAGACCGGTCGGCTGCTCACCCGTGACGCCGCCCGACAACTGGACGAGGGCGACCCGAAGGCCGCGGCACAGGCGGCGAGCGTCGCGAAACTCGTCGCCAGCGAGAACGCGATGGACGTGACGAACGAGGCAGTCCAGATCCACGGGGGCTACGGCTACACGAGCGAGTACGACGTCGAGCGACTGTACCGCGACGCGAAAATCACCACCATCTACGAGGGCACCAGCGAGATCCAAAAGGAGATTATCGCACGGCACCTGCTCGACTGATCAGTCCTCGGCCCGCACCTCGCTCGTGTGCTCCCACACCTCGGCACAGCCACAGCCGTCGGGCACGTTCGAGAGGTGGTCAGTGTCGCCGTCCGGCTCCGCCGCTGTGTCTGCGTCTATGGCTGCGTCGGACCCTGGGTCCGTGCCCGTCTCTCCGTCCGACCTCGTGTCCACGGCCGTCTCTCCGTCCGTGATACTGTCGTCCGACATCGAGTGTGGAGTCGGGGGAGGTGCGTATGGAGCACGCACCAAAACAACACGGTCGTTCATCACAGACCGGGCGAGCGCCTAAGCCCGTCGAGCGCGTCGTTCGGGTCGTGTCGAGGGCGAGCTACGACGGGGTGGTGTACGACCTCGACGGAACGCTGGTGCGACTGGCGGTGGACTGGGACGCGGTGCAGACGGACGTGGCGGCCCTGTTCCGCGAGTGCGGCCGGGACCCGTCGGGGACGCTGTGGGACCTGCTCGAGCGTGCGGAGGCGACGAGCGGGGCGGACGCCGGGGACCTGCACGGGCGCGTGACCGAGACGATCGCCAGCCACGAGCGGGCCGGTGCGAGGCGGAGCGAGCGACTGCCGACCGCCGAGAACCTCCTCGAGGCGGCGACCCGCGGTCCCGTGGGGGTGGTGTCGTTGAACGCGGAGTCCGCCTGCCGACTGGCGCTCGACCGCCACGACCTCGCCGAGTCGGTCGGGGCGGTCGTCGGTCGTGACAGCGTGCCCGGGCGCAAGCCCGACCCGGAACCGCTGGTCGTGGCGCTCGACCGTCTCGGGATCGACCCCGACCGGGCGCTGTTCGTCGGTGACTCTCCCGAGGACCGCGAGTGCGCTCGGCGGGCCGGCGTCGACTTCGAGGGGGTCGGCGACGAGGCGTGACCGGCGGCGAACGCCCGTCAGTCGTCGCCCGCGGGGTCGCCGTCAGTATCACCGTCACCGTCGTCGGGGTCTGCCTCCGCTCGACGCCGGGCGTACAGAAAGACCAGCAGGGCAGTGACGACCCAGACGGCGGCGCCGACCCGGACGGCGAAGGTGGCGCGTGCTCCCCAGGTGGGGAGCGGACGCGACAGCGCGAGCAGGCCGACCAGCGGGGCGCCGACGACGACGGTCACCACGAAGGTGGTCTGCATCACCCACCCGTAGTCGACGCCCTCGGGGTCGGTCCGCTCGACTGATTCCGGCACGTCCGACCAGTCGCGGCGGCGGCTCATAACCCCCGCGGTGCCCCGACCCGGCCGCGACCGGGGCTAACTTATTGGGGGCACCGGTATTAGGGGTATGACCACGGTCCGTAGCCTGCGCGAGCAGGCGGGCGAGGAGCCGATCACGATGCTGACCGCCTACGACGCGCCGACGGCGGCGGTCGTAGACGAGGCTGGCGTCGACGTGGTCCTCGTCGGCGACAGTGTCGGCAACGCGAAGTTGGGGTACGACACGACGTTGCCGGTGACCGTCGACGAGATTGCCTCCCACACGGGCGCCGTAGCCCGCGGTACGAAGGAGGCGCTCGTGGTCGCGGACATGCCCTTTCTCTCGTACGGCGTCGACCGCGCGACGGCGATCGAGAACTGTGGCCGGATGCTGAAAGAGGAGGACGCCGACGCGGTGAAACTGGAGAGTGGCGCCCACACCGTCGGGGTGACCGCCGACCTCGTCGACATAGGAGTCCCGGTGATGGCTCACCTCGGGCTCACCCCCCAACGCGTGAACGAACTCGGGGGCTACACCCGTCAGGGGACTACCCAGGACGCGGCCCAGGAGATACTCGAAGTCGCCCGGGACCACGAGGCGGCGGGGGCGTTCTCGCTCGTCTTGGAGCACGTGCCGGCGAACCTCGCACGCCGGGTCACGGAGGAACTGGCGATCCCGACGATCGGTATCGGCGCCGGACCGGACTGTGACGGGCAAGTGCTCGTCACAGACGACGTGATCGGCCTAAGTGAGCGCCCGCCGCCCTTTGCCAACCAGTTCGGCGACGTGCGCGGCGAGATGGAGACTGCGGTCGGCGACTACCTCGACGCCGTCGAGACCGGGACGTTTCCTGCCGACGAGCACAGCCAGGAGGAGAGCGACCTCGAGGACCTGTACTGACCCCGGACACCGCTGTCAGCTTGCCCGACGACCGAGAAAGTCGAGCAGGGCGGCGTTGAACGCCTCGGGCCGCTCGATCATCGCGAGGTGGCCGGCGTCTTCGACGACGGCGAGTTCGGCGTCTGGCAGGCCGTCGACGAGTTCCTCGTGGAACCGTCGGGGCGTGAGACGGTCGTTCTCGCCGACGACGCCGAGTGCCGGAGCCCCGACGGTGGCGAGACGGTCCCGAACGTCGAAGTCGTGACATGTCTCGAAGTCCCGGCGAACGACGACGGGGCCGGCGGCTCGCATCGCAGCCGCGGAGGTCTCGCGAAGGTCGGCGTCGGCGTCCGCGAACAACCGGCCTGGCTGGTGCAGAAAGTCGACGGCCCGCTCGAAGCCTCCGGATTCGGCCTCCCCCGTTGCGAGCCAGGACCGGAGGTCGGCGAGAACGGGCAGGCGGGGGCCGCTACCGGCCAGGACCAGTGCCGCCGGCGACACGCCCCGGTCGAGGCAGAGATGCAGGCAGACGGCCCCGCCCATCGAACTGCCCACGAAAACGGTCTCGCTGGGGTCGTAGCCGGCGTCGTTCAGCGCGGCGAGAGTGTCGTCGGCGTACGCGGCCAGGGTCTCGTAGCCCGGTGTCGCCCGCACGTCCTCGCTGTGACTGTCGCCGGTGCCGTGCCCGCCCAACGTCGGCGCGACGACGGGGTGACGGTCTGTCAGGCGAAACTGCGAGCGCCACACGCCGCTCTCTCCGCCGCTGCCGTGGACCAGACACAGCGGTACGCTCGTTCCCCCGCGGTCCGAGTGGCGGTAACTCGTGTGCCGTCCGTGGTGTGTGACACTCTCCATCGCCGTCCATCGGGTGCCCACGGTGATAGGTCCCGCGGTGTTACCCGCCGGCGCCCGCGGGTTTATGCCACCGCACCACCGAACGTGAACGTGGAAGTGCAGATCGACCAGAAACCAGCGAATCGCGACGCTGTACTGCGGTTCTCTTGGAGAAAGGTTCAAATACTTCCAACACTTACCTGAGGTTAGTAATGGAACTACAGAGGTTCGCACGCGACGACGACCGGTTCGTGCGCGAGTACGACTACGACGACGGCAGCGTGACCGCGGTCGACTTCGGCACCGACGGGGTCGTCGACGTCACTGGTGGCACGGCCATCGTCGTTCTCGAGGACGGGCGGCAGTTCGAACTCGAGTTGCCTAGTGACGACGCGACAGCGTTTATCAACAACGGCGTCCTCACGATCGAGGTGAGAGCATGAAGCTCACCGTCAAGCCACTCAAGCAGAAGGACGCGGGGCGTGGGCTCGCGGCGATCGACCGCGGGACGATGGCCGAGATGGGCCTGGAGAACGGCGATTACATCGTCATCGAGGGGTCGAGCAGTTCCCGCGCCGTCGCGCGGGTGTGGCCCGGCTACCCCGAGGACGAGGGCGACGGGATCATCCGGATCGACGGTCGGCTCCGCCAGGAGGCGGAGGTCGGCATCGACGACCGCGTGAGCGTCGAGCGGGCCGACGTCAACGCCGCCCGCTCCGTCACCGTCGCGCTCCCCCAGAACCTCCGCATCCGGGGCAACATCGGTCCCCTCGTGCGTGACAAGCTCTCGGGCCAGGCAGTCACCGAGGGTCAGACGGTCCCGTTCCCGCTCTCTTTCGGTCCCGTGAGCGCGGGCCAGGGCCAGGCGGTGCCGCTGAAGATCGCCTCGACCGACCCGTCGGGGCCGGTCTTTGTCACCGACTCCACGCAGATCGAGATCAGCGAGCGGCCCGCCGAGCAGATCGCCCAGGGCGCCGCCGCCGCGCCGGGTGCGCCGTCGGTGACCTACGAGGACATCGGCGGCCTGGACGACGAACTCGAACGGGTGCGGGAGATGATCGAGTTGCCGATGCGGCACCCGGAACTGTTCCAGCAGTTGGGTATCGAGCCGCCAAAGGGCGTGTTGCTGCACGGTCCTCCGGGGACGGGCAAGACGCTGATCGCGAAGGCCGTCGCCAACGAGATCGACGCCCACTTCGAGACGATCAGCGGCCCGGAGATCATGTCGAAGT